>JBCCMF010000093.1:0-13892 GCA_039026435.1 Bacteroidota bacterium | reverse complement strand
TGGCCCCCGCACGCGTGGTAGCGGAGGCGCACCTCAGCCGAGATCCGATCGGCGGTGTTGCTGTGCCGGACGGCCGTGCTGAGCAACACTTCGGTGGCCGTGCGCGCAAGAGCGGGCACCGATACACCTGATGCCCAACGCAACGGCTACGAATTCATCGTGACCAAGAACTCGTCGTTGGTGCGGGTGCCGCGCACGCGGTCTAGTAGGAAGTTCATCGCCTGCAAGGTGTCCATGTCGGCCAGGAGCTTGCGCAGGATCCAGATGCGGCCCAGGCGCGCGTCGTTGATGAGCAGCTCCTCGCGGCGCGTGCCGGATTTCACTACGTCCATCGCCGGATACGTGCGGCGGTCGGCCAGCTGACGGTCGAGGACGAGCTCCATGTTGCCCGTTCCTTTGAACTCCTCGAAGATGACCTCGTCCATGCGGCTGCCCGTTTCGATGAGCGCCGTGCCGATGATGGTCAGCGAGCCGCCCTCTTCCACGTTGCGGGCTGCGCCAAAGAACCGCTTCGGTCCGCGGAGCGCGCCGGCTTCGATACCGCCGGAGAGCGTCTTGCCCGAGGTGGGCGCCACGGTGTTGTGGGCGCGCGCCAGGCGTGTGATGGAGTCGAGCAGGATGATAACATCTTGCTTGGCCTCCACAAGCCGCTTCGCCTTCTCCAAGATGATGTTGGCGACCTCCACATGACGCTCGGGGTCCTGATCAAACGTGGATGCGACCACCTCGCCGCGCACGTTGCGCATCATGTCGGTGACCTCCTCCGGGCGCTCGTCTACGAGCAGGATGATGAGGTATGCCTCGGGGTGGTTCTTGCTGACGGCGTTGGCAATCTGCTGGAGCAGGATCGTTTTACCCGTCTTCGGCTGCGCCACGATGAGCCCACGCTGCCCAAAGCCGATGGGGCAGAACAGGTCGAGCATGCGCGTGCTGTACTCGGAAGGCGAGTTCTCCAGCTTGAGCTGCTTCTCGGGGTAGAGGGGCGTGAGGTAGTCGAAGCTGATGCGCTCCTCCATCTCGGCAGGTGGCCGCCCGTTGATGCTATTGACTTGGATGAGGGCGAAGAAGCGCTCGCCTTCCTTGGGCGGGCGGATCTCGCCGTCCACGGTGTCGCCCACGCGGAGGCTGAACCGCTTGATCTGCGAAGGCGAGACGTAGATATCGTCGGGGCTGGGGAGGTAGTTGTACTCGGCAGAGCGGAGGAAGCCGTAGCCGTCAGGCAGGATCTCCAGCACGCCCACTTTGCGGATCATGGCGTCGAGTTCGACCTTGTTCGGGTCGTACGCGTGCATGTATTCCGGCTTGCCTTCCAGCGCCTTCTGGCGGCGCTCCTCGCGGCTGGCACGGCGGTCGCGGCGGCGGCGGCGGCTGTCGTCGCGGTTGCCACGGCTGTCGTCACGGTTGCCGTTATCGCTCCGGTTGCCACGGTTGTCGTTGTCGCCGCGGTTGTTCCGGTTGTTGCGCCCGCGGCGGTTGCCACGGTTGTCGCTGTCGTCGCGGTTGTTGCGCCCGCGGCGGTTGCCACGGCTGTCGCTATCGTCGCGGTTGCTGCTGTCGTCGTTGCTCTCACCCCGGCTGCGCCCGCGGCGCCCGCGCCCGCGGCGGCTGTCTCGGCGGTTGTCACCGTCGTCGGCTTTGCTAGCGTTTTCCTCGCTTTTGCTGCTGCCGCTCGGTGCCTTGGCTTCATCCGGCTTCTTGTCCTCTGCTTTGGGGACGCTTTCCTCGCCGCCCTCGCTGCTCGGCGCTGCTTTGCGGCGGCCGCGCCGAGGGGCCGGCTTGGCATCGGCCTTGGCGTCGTCGGCTTTCGCTTCCGGCGCGTTGGCGGCTTCCTTTTTCGGCGCGTCAGGCTTGGCGTCGGAGGTGGCCTTGGCGTCGGCAGCGGGCTTGTCGCTGCTGGCGGCGGGCGCAAGCTCGGTCTTGCGACGGCTGCGGGAGCGTTTGGGCTTCTCTTCGGTGGCCGTAGCGGTGTCGCTGGTCTTGCGGCTGCTGCCACGGCGCGCACGTGTCTTGCGCTCGGCAGGCGGCGTGGCCTTGCCTGCAGCGGCCTCCGCCCGGCGTTCCAGGATGAGGTAGATCAGGTCCTGCTTTTTCAGGTTGGAGTACCCGGACAGCCCCATGCCGCGCGCGATACTCTTGAGGTCAGCGAGCTTCTTCGCTCGCAGCTCTTCGATGTTCATATACAGTAGGTCAGATTACGACAAGGACTCCCACTTCGGCCGTCATTAACAACAAAGTCCATAGCTGCCGTCGGCTGCGCGCTCATGGCTACACAGCACGCCCAGCGTGGGCTAGAGACAGCGGGTACCGGAGAACCACAGGATGCGAGCGGGAGGCCGTCAGCTGTCACGAGCGCAAGGGCTTGCACAGCTGAACAAAAAGGAGGGGCACGCTCATCAGAAGCGCGGCGTGCGCAGTGTGTACATCCAAAATAGCGGACGCGCCCGCCTGTTGTCCAGCACTGCCGCCGATTCCATCCTGGGTTTGTGTAAAAAAATGATGCGTTCGGCTGAGAAAAGCCACGGGACGGCACCTTTGGCTGCGCAGGGCTAACTGCTGAAGCGGTCGGGCCGGAGCTGCGCCACCACTTGGTGTGAGCCTGCGATGAGCAGCGCGTCGCGGGGCATGGCGCTGGCGCTGAACTGCGACCACGCCTCCCGTGCCGTACCTGTGCTGGCCAATGTGGGAATGTTGGCATCGCGGAGGTGCTGGATGAGCGTAGCCGTGGGCAGCGCCCGTGGGCTGTCAATGTGCACCGGGAAAACCTGGGCGCGGGCCCTGCGCAAGGCATCGCCTGCGGGAGCAAAATCCTTGTCGCGCATCCAGCCCAGGGCCACCGTGAGCCGACCCACGCCACGGTCCTGTATCCACGCCAGGGCACGCTCCAGACCGTCTGCATTGTGCGCAACATCGGCCACGACCAGCGGCGTCTGTTGAAGCACATCGAGCCGTCCGCGCAAGCCCGCAAGCCCGCCCACGTTGGCTATGCCCTCACGCATGTGGGCAGTCGTGAGGTCCGGGTGGGTCTCCTCCAGGGTATGTACCGCAAGCGCAGCATTCCAGTGCTGGTGTGCGCCAGCAAGGCCGAGGGTAAGATTAGCGTAGGTGTGGTGCGGCGTCTGGAGCGTGATGGAGCCGTCAGGGTGTGGCGTCAACGCCGTGCGCGCACGCACGTTGTGGAACAGGCTGCCTTGCGCTTCAGCGGCTTGTTGGATGACGGCCAGCGCCTCGGGATGCTGTACCGTTGTGAAGGTCGGCACGCCCGGCTTGACGATCCCTGCCTTCTCGGCAGCGATGGCGGCGTGCGTTTCGCCGAGGATGGCGGTGTGGTCGAGGCCAATGGTGGTGATGAGCGCGGCTAGCGGGGTAACCACGTTGGTCGCATCCAGCCGCCCCCCGAGCCCCACTTCGATCACTGCAAGATCCACCGACTGCTCGGCGAAATAGCGGAAGCTGAGCGCCACCGTCGCCTCAAAGAAGCTGGGTTGCACGCGCTCAAACAGCGGACGCCACTGCGCCACGGCCTCTGCTATCCACGGCTTCGAGGCAGGCACACCGTTCACGCGCATCCGCTCGCCCATATACCACAGGTGTGGCGACGTGTGCAGGCCTACGTTCACGCCGCCCGCTCGCAAGACAGCCGCCGCCATCGACGCTGTGGAGCCTTTGCCGTTGGTCCCGGCGATGTGCAGCACCGGGTAGGACTCCTGCGGCTGGCCCATCCCCTCAAGCAGTGCCCGGATCCCGTCTAGGGCGTACGTGTCCGGCCGCGTGCCTTTGAACTGTGGCAGCGCGAGCAGATAGGCATAGGCGTCGGCATACGTCATAGGCGAAGCAAGCATCTGGTCCAGGTCAAAATATACTCCCAGAATCTGGACGGGGTCAAAGCCCGCACGTCAACCGACGCGCCAGCCATGCAGAGCGTACTGGACACGTATGGATGCCGCCATGAGCGCGCCGAAGGAACAGCTTACTCATCTGTTGCAGCACGTGGACTGGAAACCTGTCACCGCCTCCCCATTTTTAGGCGAGGTCTTGTGGGCCATCTCCCGATCCAACCTGTACGCCAACGCCATGCGCTATCTCGACGACCTCAGCCCCATCGAGCGGTACCTTGAACTGAAGGATCGGCGCGCGGCCATCGATGCTGAGCTTGACGCGCTCAAGCCCCTCATCACGGCGGCGCTGATGGAAGAGGATGGCGAGCAATACGACTTCGCAGGCTTCCGCTTCAGCCTGCACCGGCGCAAGAGCTACGCGTACAGCGACCGCGTGAAAGCGCTCGAACAACAGCTGCGCGCGCTCAAGAAGCAAGAGGAGCGCAACGGCTTGGCCGAGCTCGTCAAGCAGACGGCGTACCCGGTCGTGCGGTCAGCATCGTAAATCACGCGCTGCGTGGCAACGGGTCAGGCTGGACGCCGAAGTGCACGAGCGCTTGGTCATAGGCGCGCACCCACGAGGCGGGGTTCTGCTTGTCGGTGCGGTGCAGCACGAGGTCGGGCGTGCCGTCGCCGTGGGGCGTATCGTAGCTGAGACGGACGACCGCGTCGCTGCGGCGGGGCTGCTGGGCATGCGCTTCGGGCGCGGCCAGCGTGCGCAGGTTGATGTGCCCGCGCCGGCTGAACAGCTTGGGCTCCCACTGGGCCACCAGGTAGAGGCAGTCGTGCAGGCGGTAGAGCAGGTCGCGCCCACGCAAGCGGTAGACCACGTCGAGCCCGTCCGAGCCGACGAGCAACGCGTCGCGAAGCTGGTCGTGCTGCGCATCAGCCTCCAGGTCCAACTCGCCCACTTCAAAGCCGATACGGTGCATACCCGTCTCCACCACAAAGTCGATCCAGAACGCACCCGCCTGCGTCTCTACGCGCTCCTGATAGAGCACGCCCGCCACGGGGTCCAGGTACTTCACCAGATGCCAGGCGAACTCGTCTTCGAGCGGCCGCTCGTAGGGCGGGTCGTAGAACAATGAGGGCTCCACGAGCGGGTGGGCGGGTTCCGTCAACGGCGCGGGCGACGCCAGTGGAGGACGGTTGAACAAGGGCCGGACGGGGGTCAGGGTGTTCATAGCAGTGCCTTTGTAGATGATAGTCAGGCGATACAGCTACAACTTAAACTGGCACAGTGACATCATTATGTCACACCTTTTATATATGATGGACATGTGATTTGATCGAGGACGCAAATCCTGTGTAAGCACAGGCAAGCGACACGCGTTTGCTCCCGGGCGGGCGAACCTGACGGGGTTATGACGCCTGTGTTTTTGTAGCTTTGCCGAACCTGCGCTCCGCTCAAACCGCACGGAGGCACCCCTTAGTCAACTCATTCGGCCACAGTTATGCCCGAGCCCGACATCGCAGGCAAGGAAGCCCTCTTCATCGAAGCGCGCGAAGCGGTAGCCGTTCGCATCGTTGGCGTTCGTGAGATTGGTGGGCTGATCACAATCGACGTGGCGCTGAACCTGCACGTATCTCACAAGCGGTCGTGGATGGCGGAAGCGCCCTACCCCGCAAACGACAAGCCGTGGGGAGAGCGATGGGCCGTTGCGTGCTCCAAAGACACAATCATCCTGCGCGACGACTTCGCGCAAGGGCCGCAGGCTGGCTGGCAGCTCATCATCGACCCGCAAGCCGTGGCCCAGTTCTCGGCCCAAGACGACGCCTGGGTCGGCGATTGGTTCTGAAGGGCTGACTAATCGGCTGTTATAGCGAAGGAGATTGCTTCCTAATGGTGTAAACACGTTATTCGAACACTTGGCGAGGCGAAAACAGGTTACAGGGCTGGCGGTAGCTCATGATCAAGACGACAAAAACACTCTACGGTTTGGTGGCCCTCTTGGGCGGTATTCATATACTGATCGGCCTGTTTATGAGTGCTCCGAGCGAGGTAGCGCGCCTGTGGTTCATTGGATCAGGCCTTATGATCATGTTGAGCAGTCTTGTTGGGTACTCAGCGCTGGTACGAATGGAGACTGAACGAGTAGCGAGCAATAGCTGGCACGTCGTCAACGTAGCGGTCACATCGTTTGTCGGGTATGCCACGTGGGTTCTTCCCGAAGCACAGAACTTCCTACTGTGCCTGTTGATGCTTGCCGTGACGCTTATGTCTGTGGCGTTGGTGAGGTCGGGGCTCGGTAGCGGCAAGGTAGGGCGGTGTTGTGCCAGCGGAGCACTGGCATAATAGTATCCTGGCAGCAGACCGGTGGCTTGGGCCTTCTTGCAGCTGAGGCAACTGTCCTCGCATACTATGCCGTCACACCGCGTACGAGATCACACCAGGACGCTTAATGCCATCCACAGTGACGAGATAATCGAGGCAGATCTCTTGGCCACTGGCGAGGATCGTGAACTCGCCGTGCTCGCGGGCCTGCAGATCTACGATGCGGTCGGTGATGCGCTGCTGCTATTCGCGCTGGCATTGTGTCTTCTAACTTCTCGTGAGCACTCTTTCATGTGTTGGTTGCTCTCAGCCGGGCGATGTCACGAGCGGGAGCCGCGCCGAAAAGGCGCTTGTACTCTCGGCTGAACTGGGACGGGCTGGCGTACCCTACTCGATGTCCGGCCGTTGCCGCATTCAGCCCCTCACTCAGCATCCGTGCACGCGCCTCGCGCAGGCGTAGCTCCTTCTGGTACTGGAGTGGTGTCAGCGCCGTCACAGCCTTAAAGTGACAATGCAGTGCTGAGGCACTCAGGCCTGCCTCGCGGGTGAGCACCTCCAGATTGTATGGCTCCGTGTAGTGCGCCCTGAGCCACGTGATCGCCTGCGCCACGGCACGAAGCCGTGGGTCAGCCCTAGCGATCTGCCGTGCGAGTGCGCCATGCGGCCCCGTTAAGAGGCGATATCTAACTTCTTGGAGCACCAACGGTGCGAGTGCAGCAATGTCGCCAGGAGACTGGAGGAGCCGTACTAAGCGTACGGCCGCATCGAGCAGCGCGTGTGTTGCTGGCCGGACGGACACGCCGCGCTTCAAATCGGGATCACTGAGCATGTCCTTCTCTAAGTTGTACCTCGCCATCGCGTTCGCTACTTCGGCCGGATGCAGCGCGATCGCCAAGCCTAGACACGGCAACTCTGGGCTCGCTTCAACCACCCGAACAATAACCGGGAGGTTGAAGGACACCACTAGACACTCGTCGGGACCGTGTGTAAACGTATCCCTGGACAAAACAAGCTCCTTCTGGCCCTGTGCCAAGATCCAGAGCGACATGCCCTGTTGAGCATGTAGCGGAGGGGTCGGCTGCGCATACCGGACCAGCTTCAGCGGTTCGATGGTTGTGCTTTGTGCGCCATCGCTGGGAACACATCGTGCAATGAGGCTAGCCAGTTCTGCCTGCTTTGCTTTCAAGCTGGCCTCTGTCTTGTTGTGTTTCATGGATGCACCGTTCGTCCCTGAAAAGCGCAAAATGTCGAAATTGGACGTTTATGTCGCATATCGCTGTGGTAGGAAAGGTCTACGCAGGTTCGTCTGCTACCGATCCAGGCTCTTGTGAGGACGCGAAACAAAAGTAATATTAGGCAAGGATTGAGTGATTCCAGGTCATCCCGCTGTTTCCTGGTTGGGTTATATGTCCGCGCTGCCTCGGATGACGTGACGCCGCGCATTTGCCTGCAAGGCCGCGCACTATCTGTCTTTGCTCAATCTCAGAACGACTTCGCATGACTACCTCTGCAAACACCCCAGCACGCATTTTCCTGACTGGCGCTACCGGCTATATAGGCTCAGCCATCGCGCACGGCCTCCTAGAGGATGGCTATGAGGTACTCGGCCTCGCCCGTAGCGATGCTGCCGCAGAGACTCTCCGCCAGCGAGGGATCAGCGTGCACTGCGGCGACCTCACGGACCTCGACAGCCTCGCCGCGGGTGCCCAGGCTGCTGGCGGCGTTATCCACACCGCGTTTGTGCATGACTTCTCTCGGTATGAGGAGATCAATCGCATTGAGCGGCGCGCCGTGGAGGCAATGGCCGAAGCGCTCGAAGGATCGGGGAAAACGTTCGTGGCGACATCGGCCACAACTGTGCTCGTTCCTGGTCAGCTCGGCACAGAGGATGACGCGGCGGCCCCAAGCAGCCCAGGATACGTGCGTGCCGCATCGGAGGCGGCGTTGCCAGCGTCTCAGCGCGGCGTTCGAGCGAGCGTGGTGCGCCTCCCCCCTTCTGTGCATGGCCCCGGCGACACCGCTTTCGTGCCAGCTCTGATCGCGATTGCGCGCCAGACTGGCATCTCCGGCTTCGTGGAGGAGGGCGAAAACCGTTGGGCGGCGGTGCATCGCCTCGATGCCGCACGGCTCTTCCGGCTAGTCTTCGAGAAGGCCGAAGCAGGAACCGCCTGGCACGGCGTGGCCGAGGAAGGCATCCCGATGCGTCGGATCGCCGAGACTATCGCTGAGGGACTCGGGATCCCGGCGCGCTCGATCCCAGTCAGCGAGGCAGCTGACCATTTCGGATGGCTAGCTGGCTTCGTGCAGATCGACAACCCTGCCTCCAGCGCCCTCACGCGCGAGCGGATCGGCTGGCGGCCACGGGAGGCCGACCTCTTGACAGATATTCGCGACAGCGGCTACTTCTCATGACCGCGTCACACCGCGCACGCCACCGCACCAGGGCGCACAATTCCATCGACAGTGAGGAGGTGATCGAGGCGGATCTCTTGACCGCTAGCGAGGATCATGAACTCGCCGTGCTCGCGGGCCTGCAGGTCTACGATGCGGTCGGTGATGCGCTGCTCGGCATCGGCGTGGGTGTAGACGATCTCAATGGTGCGGCGGCGGACGGCGTTGGCTTCGAGCACGTCGTAGAAGCCACAGTCGATGGGCGTGTAAGCAGGCATGGCGGATCCTGGATAGTTGGCCACGTAGACAACGCGCTGCCCATGAACCTTACCGCACGAGGCGCAGCGTCGTTTGTCCTTCCGCAGCCTCCACGCGCACGAGGTACACGCCAGGAGCTTGGCTGCTCAGGTCAAGCGCTTGGCGATGGTCTCCTGGGCCTGCCGTCTGCGCCACCGTCTGTACTTCGCGCCCCAGCACGTCGAACACGCGCACCGTCACTAGACCCGCCTGCGTCAGCGTATAGCGGAGCGTGGCCTGGCTTCCGACGAGTGGGTTGGGGTAGACAGAGGCGTCTAGCTGTGCGGCTGTCGGGACCTCCTCCACGCTCGTGTTGGTCGCGCTCAGGTCGAAGCGGGCGTAGACGGGCAGGTGGTCGGAGGTGGTGTTGCCGAACGCCGTGACGCGGCTGCTGACGTCCGTGAGCACGCCCACAGACTCGTCGATGTACATCGGCACCAAGTCGTCGGTGATGGTGATGTGGTCGAGGAACGTGCCCGTAACGGTGCAGCTGCTGTTGGAGCAGAACGAGCCCTGCCCTTGCTGCTCCAGCGAGAGCGTGAGCGGCAGGTAGTCGTCGGTGTCGTCCACGAAGTTCTTGTAGGGCGAGATGGTGGTGCCGCTGTATGTGGAGCGAACGAGACGATCGTTGTAATCGCCCAGGAGGATGACGTTGTCGTTGGGCTGCAGGATGTCGAAGCGGCTTTTGAGGCGCGCTGAGGCGTCCACGCGACGCTCGTACGACGAGCGGTCGCCGAAGGCTTTCATGTGCACCACCACAAACGTCATCGGTACCGACACATCGCCGACGGTGATGACGGCCTGCAGCTCCAGCGGCGGGCGGCCAGCAAACTCGAAGTTGAAGCTCGTCAGGACGTGGCGCACGCGGGTGACTTGTACCACGTCGGGCTTGTAGATGAACCCGATCCGCTGCTGCCCGCTCTGTGTGGCCAGCACACCCGCATACTCGTCGCCGAGGTCATCAAGCAGTTGGTCAAAGTCCGACACATCCGCGATCTCCTGCACGCCCCACAGGTCGATGTCGGACTCCTCCATGATAGCCTTGGCGTTTTCCAGCTGCCGGGCGTCGTTGGCGGGACCGCTTGAGCTGCTGCCGAACCACTCGATATTCCATGTAGCCACTTCGAACGTGGCATCGGAGCCCACGGCAGCAAGCGGCGCCTGTGCCCATCCCACAGAGACCGTGAGCATCACGGTAAAGGCAAGAGTAAGAAGCTGTCGCATGGGTTGAGACCGTATCATTGAACGTTAAAAGCGCTTAGGAGACGAGGGTGTAGCACACCGATTCCTTTTGCCATCCCTCGGCTTTGGCCTACGGCCTCTGATCGGGATGACACTCCTTGAGCATGCTTGCTCCCTCACTCGAAATCCGTGTTCAGACGGTAGCGGGCGATGCGGTTGTTGCCCGTGTCGGCTACGTAGACGATGCGATCGCCGTAGGCTACGCCCTGCGGGTTGCGGAACTGCGAGGCGCCGCCGCCCGTCCCGCCAAACGAGACCACAACAGGCCGCGTGCTGGTGGCGCCGGGCGGTGGTGCCACGCCTTCTACGCCGTTGCCCGTGAACACGAAAAGGCTGTCTTTGCCCGCGTCGAGCACGAAGATATAGTTGGTCCCGTCGGCGGCAAAGGCGAGGTCGGAGGGGCTATCGAACTTGAACTCCTCGTACAAGAAGCCATCGCCACGCTCCGGGAAGCCTGCGACCTGGATTTTGTCAGTGTCGGGACGGTACTGGATGCCATCGGTCGTGAGCACGGCGCGGATGGAGAGCACCGGGTAGGTCAGTGCAGCGTCGTCTTGCGGAGCCTGTGCTAGCACAAAATGCTTCTCGTCGGCGAAGCTGACTTGCTGGGGGGGATGGACGAAGGTGAGCACATCCGAGGGGTCGATGGCGCTCCGTAAGCTGGCCTGGTTCGGGCTGAGTGCTACAATCGCCTGCGTGTTCACGCCCTCCGTGTTAAACTCTAGTACCGTGTTGTGCGGCAGGATGACGGAGGCGACAACGTTGATCGGGCCGCGCCGGGAGACATAGATGTTATTGTTGGGCAGGATGGCTACCCCCGTGAACGCGACCTCCTCATCGGTAGCGATGGGATCCGGGCGGTTGAAGCGACGGGAGTCGTCGTCGAAGGGATGCCAGAGGATGTTTACGAGCTGCGGCGTGCCTGTCGTGATCCCGCTGTAGTGCAGCACCACAGGCAGATTCCACGTCTGGCCGTTCAGCAGCGTGTCGCGGCGGGCGGTGACGTACACGTCGAACTTGCGGTCCTGGATCACCGAGGTGCCGCCGCCTGGGATGCCGACGAACGCCGCCGGGCGACCCGCACGGTCGAGCACATGCAGCCCCTCGGCATCAACCACGTAGATGAACTCGTCGTAGCCCGCGTAGATGTCCTGCGGGGCTTGGAGTGTGCCGCCGTTGGCACTCTGGTTGAAGAACGGAAACAGCGGTACGTACTCGGCCTCCCGGAGCTGTGTCGGGTCGATGCGGCCTGCCTCGAAGATCTCGTCGGTGGTGTCGTCTTGCTTCGAGCCGAGCAGGTCGTCGCACGCCGAGAACGCGACGAGGACGAGGCCGAGCAGGAGCAGGCGTGATATGGAGGTCAACGTCGTCATAGTCCGAGGTTCAGGCCCACGCGGTGGACGGTGCCCAGGCGTTCGAGCTGGGTGAAGCCGTAGTCGAAGCGGAGCGCGATGCTCCCCAGGAACGGCGGCACGTTGAGGCCCGCGCCGAAGCTGGGGGTTGTGTACTCGTCTACGCCCACGCGGTAGCCCGTGCGCAGGATGAGCAGGTCGTTCCAGGTATACTCGAGGCCCGCGTTGAGGCTTTCCGCGTTGTCGTTCGGGTTGGTGAGCTGTCCCGACACCTGCAGGCTATGCTGCGGGTTGGCTTGAAAGACGTCGTACGTCATGCCGAGCAGGAACGTGGTCGGCGGGGTGATGCTCTCGAAGTCACTCTCCGTCACCACGCCGCCAATCACGACGCGCTCCAGCTCGCCGCTGGGCGTGCCGTCGAGGCCAAAGTTGCGGATCGCCACGGCCATCTGCACGCCCGAGCCGCCGATGCGGTAGAAGATGCCGAGGTCGAACACGGCGGTCTGTGTGCTGAGCCCGGCCACACTCTCGCGGATGTACTTGGCCGTCACGCCATAGCTAAACAGGTCGGTGAGCTGCTGCGCCACCGTCAGCCCAGCCGCTACATCGACGTAGCTGAACGTTTGCCCTGTCCCGAACGGCTGAAACTCGGTGGTCACGTCCATCTCGCCCGACGACAGCGTTTGCAGACTTGCGCCTAGCGTGAAGGCGCCGAAGCGACGGAAGGCGGCCACGTAATCCATCTGCACATCGGCGAAGTAGGCCGTGTGGCTCAAGCCGATCTGTGCCTGCCGCGCCTGGGCCGCCAGCGCCGGGTTCCAGAACAGCGCGCTCGCATCGAACGCGTTCGATGCCACCGTCTCGCCCAGTGCCGCCGAGCGGGCATCGACCGGGATCTTGAGAAACTGAAAGCCCGATGTCCCCGCGCGGTCGCTGCCGAATGACGGGATGAGTTGGGCTTGGGCGGGCAGAGCAGTGAGCAGGGCGAGAAGGACGTACAGAATCAGCAGGGCTGAGGTTCGCCTGATGTCCTGATCTACCTCACCCTGTCCCTCTCCTCCATAGGAGAGGGGACGCAGGCTGTATGGCTGCGACGCTGATTTACCGTTTCTAGTATGCTGAGAAGTCACTTGTCTTTTCACCGAGCGCAGCAAGCCTGTGCCGCCACAATTAGGCGTCAACGGGCTCCCTCTCCTATGAGCTAGGAGAGGGCTGGGGTGAGGTAGATCAGCCACGCCGCCATCCCTTGTTTCGACCTCACCCTGTCCCTCTCCTAGCTCCCAGGAGAGGGGACGCAGACGTGATGGTTGAGGCAACAATACGCCATCGCGCCAGCCTATTGGTAGACCCGCGTTCGGCGCAGCCGCCTGTGTTGCTGTCATAGGAAGCATCCGCATAGTCAGAACCGGTAGGCGAGGCCGAACATGATGTGCCGCTGCGGCAGGTAGCGCGCCGGGTTGAAGGGCGGCAAGCCGGACGTGGACGGGTCGTCGTAGCGCGGGTCGCGGGTGCCCGTGGGCACGTCAAAGTCGGGGTTGCCGCGCAGGCTGACGAAGTCGGTGGTGGCGGGGTCTACATCGGGGTAGCCTTCGCCCGTCACCGGGTTGACGATGATGCTGTTGAGCTGGTTGAAAATGTTGCTGATGTCCAGCGTCAGGATCATGTCGTTGCCCGCGACCTCCACGGATCGCTTGATGGCCAGGTCGAACCACCACCACGGCTTGCCGATCTCAGAGAAGCGCTCGGCCGGGTCGGCGACGCGCTCGTAGATGGGCTCCCAATCGGCTTCGCCCGTGAACGGGTTGATGCGATTGCCCCGGAACTCGACGGGCGTGTAGCGCTGACCGCTGCGGTACGTGGTGCCCAGGTAGAGCTGGATGCGGTTGAGGCCGGGGATGCCGAGCCAAGGGCGGTCCTGGTCGTGCGAGAGCGTGACGCTGGCCTTGATATCGAGCGGGCGGTCCCACGCCAGCGGTGTCTCGAAGGTGTTGTCGATGTCGCCGTTGGCGATGAACTGCGCCAGCGCCTCGTTGTTGGTGCTGCTCAGGCCCGTGGCGCGCGAGAACGACGCCGAGATCTGCCCCAGGAACCAGCCACCGACGCGCTTGAGGTAGCTGGCCTCCACGCCGCGCACGCGGGCGAAGTCGCCGTTGACGCGGAAGGCGCGGATGGTCTCCCGGCCCGTCGGGTCCTGCACCAGCACGTCCTCTACGGTGATGAAGTCGAACTTGTCGCGCCAGAACGCGGTCACGTTGAGGGCGTCGTTGGTGGTCAGCTGGTTGCGCAGGCCGAGCTCGTACGAGATGTCTACCTCGGGATCGAGGTTCGGATTGCCGAGGTCGGCGAAGAACGAGCGGTCTTGGAAGAACGGGTCGAGGCCGGTGTAGACGAACGTGGGGTGCGGCAGCTTGGTCGAGTGGCCATAGTTGAAGAACAGCACCTGGTTCTCCTGGATCGGGA
>JBCCMF010000092.1:0-13953 GCA_039026435.1 Bacteroidota bacterium | reverse complement strand
GTGGAGCCCGTGCCAATACCGACTGCCATGCCGTCTTCGATCCACTCGGCTACGGTGTGGCCTGTCGCTTGCTTGGCCTGTGCTGCGTCGGTCATGGTACGTGCTTTTGGTGCGCGGTGCGGCGTAAAAGCTACGCCACGACAGGCCCCAAGCGCATGCAGATCCGCAGAATCTAGCCGAACGCCTCCTCCAGCTCGGCGGCGAAGCTCAGCACGGCGGCCGCGAATGCGTCCACCTCGACCTGCGCAACCGTCGCGGTGGCTTCCACCAGCCCAAGCCCGTCGGTGTAGCGTGCGCGTGCCGTTTCGGCCAGCTCAGGGGTCGCAGCGGGGTAGAGACTGAGCAGGCGCTGGTGCGTGCGCTGGAGCAGATCAACGAGGCGCTGCAACGTCGTGAGGCCGTCGAAGTGGCGGACGGCGCGGGCATCGTCGCCTTCCTCAGCGGTGTGGAGCAGCACATGTGTGGTGCGCAGCTGCAGCGCCTCGGTCTGTAGCGTGCGGATGGCGTCCTGCACGTACGCCTCGGCCACGTCTCGGGGCTCGTCTTCGGTGGGGTCTACGCCTGCCTGACGCTCGCGCCATGCTCGGCTGAGGCGCGCCGCTGCCGTCAGCGTAGCCGCCAGCACCAGCGTCTGGAAGAGTCCGGGCGATGTATTTTCGGAAGAGGCCATGTGCAGCAGTGGAGCATGTTTAGCATGAACACTCCTACGCGCCACGCCGCCCGTCGTATCCCGTCAGAGGCGTTCTTTACGCTCCAGGTACAGCGCGCGAAACAGCATGTACGCCGTCTCCGCCGACTCCATCGTGAACCAGTAGTTGATACCTGCGCCCACGGCCGCGCCTGCGATAGGGATGGCCTGGGCCAGCTTTCGTCCTACGATGTTCTTGGCAATCTCACGCGGCAAGTGGCGGTTCTGCTCGCGGAAGGTGCCGCTGGTGCGCCCGCGATACTCCAGGTTGTTCGCAAACGCCGCCGCCGCTACGCTCACCTCGCGTAGCGCCAGGTGCTTGGCTTCTTTGCTGTTCGAGGCCGCCACGTTGAAGATCGCCAGCACGAGCGGCCGGAACGACGCGTCGCGCATGGCAAAGCCGTACGCTGCGCCGATCTGCTGAATCATGCGCAGGTTGATGCCAAACAGCAGCGGGATGTCGGCGATGATGAGGACGGCGCCGCCGAAGCCTGTGCCGCCGCCTTCGATGGCCGCCAGCACCGCGTTCTCGGTGAAGAGCCCCTTGGCGATGGGATCAAGCTGCTCCAGGTCGGCGCTGCGCAGGTCGTCGATGCTGTTGACGTCGAGGCCGCGCGCGCGCGCGGTGGCCAGCATGTCGTTGGCGTCGTACGTCCAGCCGGAGGCGTCGCTGAGGGCGTTGAGGAATTGCTCCAGCGCCTCATCGGCCTGGTCCACGAGCGCTTCGGGCGCCACGCGTTCTACCACCCAGTCGAACGGCTTCATCGCCCAGTCGAACGCCTGCTTGATGAGCGAAGCCTCGCCCCGCTGCCACGTCTCGATCTCGCGTTGGACGTTCTTTTCGTAGGAGGTAAGGCGCATAAGGTAGGATCTGCTTGGGGAAGGAGGGGCAGCGGCTCCCCGGCAGCGCCGCGTCAGGTCATGACGCCGTACTTCTTGAGGAGACGATACATGGTAGCACGCCCGATGCCGAGTTCGACCGCCGCCTTGTCCACGTTGCCGTCGCACAGGCGGTAGGCCCGCTCCACAGCTTGGCGCTTCAGGTCCTCCAGCGAAACGATGTCGGCCGCGTCGGCGCCCAGTGTGACGCCCGCCACGGCTTCCTCGGTATCGGCTCCGCCTATACTGTAGGTTTCCGCGACAGGTTGCACCGCGACAGGCTGCGCGGGCGCCGGGGCGGCGACAGGCGCAGGCGCGACAGGCTGCGGCGACGGCGACAGGCGATCGGCCCACGGCGAGATGGCGGCATGCGCATGCAGCATCAGATCGCTGGCTTGGATGTCGTCGGTGTCGGCGATGAGGATGGCGCGTTCGATGGCGCTCTTGAGCTCGCGGACGTTGCCAGGCCATGAATACTCGACGATGGCGCGGCGCGCGGCGGCGGAGAGCTTCCGGCCTCGGAATTCCTCGTGGTCGCGGATGTACTCCTTCAGGAAGTGGGCGGCCAGCACCAGGATGTCGCCGCTGCGCTCGCGGAGGGGCGGCAGCTGCACGGGGTACTGGAAGAGGCGGTAGTACAGATCCTCGCGGAACGTCCCTGCCCTGATCATCTTGATGATGTCGCGGTTGGTGGCCGAGATCACGCGCACGTTGACTTCGATGGTCTGGTTGCCGCCCACACGCTGAAACTCTTGCCCTTGCAGTACGCGCAGCAGCTTCGCCTGGAGGTCCAGGTCCAGCTCGCCGATCTCGTCGAGGAAGATGGTGCCGTTGTGCGCCTGCTCGAACTTGCCAATCTTGCGGCTGGTGGCGCCTGTGAACGAGCCCTTCTCGTGCCCAAAGAACTCGCTCTCCATCAGGTCGCGCGGGATGGCGGCCGAGTTGACGACCACGAACGGCGCGCGCTTGCGCTTGCTGTTGTAGTGGATCGCCTTGGCCACCAGCTCCTTTCCGGTGCCGCTCTCGCCCTGGATGGCCACCGTCAGGTCGCCGCGCAGGGCTTTGTGGATCAGCCGGTAGACCTTCTGCATGGCGGGGCTGTCGCCGATGAGGCCTTTGACGGCGTACCGCTTCGACACCTCCTCGCGCAAGCTCTCCAACTCCCGCGACATCGACACCTTGTCGAGCACGTTCTTGACGACGGTCTCCAACTTGATGAGATCGTCCTGGCCCTTGGTGATGTAGTCGTACGCGCCCAGCTTCATCGCCTCCACGGCCGTATCGATGACGCCTTGTGCCGAGACCATGATGACGGGTACATCCGGGTTCACCTCGCGGGTGCGCCGCAGCACCTCGATGCCGTCAACGCCCGGCATCATGATGTCGAGCAGCATCAGGTCGGGACGCTCGCCGAGACTCTGCAGCACCTCGTCGCCTCGGTTGAACGTTTTTACGGTATAGTTCGGGTTTTTGTCGAGCCGATAGCTAAGCATCCGCGCGTAATGCTTATCGTCATCGACCACAAAAATGCGGTATGTCATGGAGGCCTCCAGAGGCGTGCAGCGCCTCGACCAGCGTGGGTTCTAGGATGGCAGCACCCGGTGGTGGGACACCCAATGGTGTAGGCACTGCACCGGAAATATATCCTCCCGACCTCGCTGTATCAAATTGATATTTTCTCTTGGATCGCTTTCCACGTGGGATTTGTGACTGTCCGGAGACGCCCACTGTGACATTTATGCACAATTGTGCACAAGGTGTGGATAACGACCGCGATCAGATCAGGATGAGCCCCAGGATGCCGACCAGGAAGCAGTAGTAGGCGAAGTACTGCAGCTTGCCTTTGCGCACGAAATCGAGCATGATTTTGATGGCCGCAATGCCTGAGATGTAGGCGATAACGGTGCCGATGAGTAGCGGCCCCCACTCAAAGGCGGCTTGTGCCGAGGGGTCGAGCGTCTTGAGCAACGTGGCCCCGAGGACGACGGGCAAGAGCATCAGAAAGGAGAAGTTAGCGGCCTTCTCGGGCTTCACGTTCTGGTAGAGCGCCATGCAAATGGTGGCCCCCGAGCGCGAGATCCCCGGCAGCATCGCGGCCGATTGCGCCACACCCACGAAGAACGCTTTGACCGGCGTCAGCTTGCCATTGGGATTCTTGCGCAGCAGTGTGAGCAACAACAGCACACCCGTCACCAAGAGCATGCCCGAGGCGAAGCGCGGGTCGCTGAAGCGGGCCTCTAGGAAATCCTTGAAGAAGATGTATGTGATGCCTGTAGGCACAAGCGTGATGAGGATGAACAGGGCGTACCGCAGCGATTCGTTCTCCTCGTACTGCTTGCGGAACGACGACGGCTTGGCAAGCACGGCGAAGGGCGCCTTGATGAGATCGAGCACATCGCGCCAGTAGACGGTGAGGATGCTGAGCACGGTGCCGAAGTGGACGAAGATCTCAAACGTGACGTCGGCGCCGCTGGCTACGTCGGTGCCGAGGACGTACTGGCCGAGCACGAGGTGACCCGATGACGAGACGGGCAAAAACTCGGTCAATCCTTGAATGAGGCCCAGCAAGGCCGCTTCCCACCAATCCATGATTACACGTCAGTTAGTCAAATCAATTGATTACATGGACCAAATGCAGCAGATTATAAAATCATAATTCGGGTGATGACTTACAGGATTGTCATCCCGAGCGAAGTCGAGGGATCTCCCTTGATAAGGTTGTGCAAGATATACAAGTGGGAGATCCCTCGGCTATGGCCTCCGGCCGCCGCTCGGGATGACATCTTCCGAACGTTCAAGCAATCGATCACAACTTGAGTCAAGCGCTGCTACACGTGGCCTCAGCCAAGGTACACGGTTTTTCGACGAGGCGGACTGCCTGGACGTGAGGTCCATCAAAAAAGCAAAAAACGACGGTTCAGCGCGGTAGCGTGCGCAATACGAGGACCAACATCCACCCCACGAGCACGCTGCGCAAGATCCAGCCGACGGTACGGACCCAGTTCGTCGCCACCAGCCGCTGATGAGCGACGGCGTCAAACCCCGTGGTTAGCGTGCTGTGGATGGGGACTTGCAGCAGGCCCGTGGACGCCCAGATGACGCCGATGAGCGCGAGGCCCGTCCAGCAAAGCCACGCTGGCACACCAATCGGTGGTGCCCACACGAGCGCGAGGGCGGTGAGCAGCTCAATGCCCATCGCGGGCAGGACGATGTACGTGATCAGCCGCATGTGATCGGCTTGGTAGGCAACGTACGTCGCTTCGCCGACCTTGGCGAAGAGCGGGTAGTGGACGACCTGCACGATGAGGATGACGCCCAGCATGATGAACGTGCTGGCTACGTGCGCCGTGAGCAGCCAGAACGAGGCGTCACGCCCGAGGGCATCGGCGGGCATCACGCGGGCACCGCTGTCGTTTCGAGCACGGCCTCAGCAGCACGACGGCCCGAGCCCATCGCGCCGTTGATGGAAGCAGTCTGCCTGTGATCGCCGCAGACGAACAGCGTGTCGGAGAGCCTGACGGGGCGCTGTACGGGGCTGAGGAACGGCGGCGCCTGCTCGGGGAGGGCGTAGAGAATGCGGTACGAGCGCAGGTGCTGCCACGCGCTCACGCCCGCCTCGGGGTACCACGCCTGCAGCTCTTGCCGCACAGCGTGCTCCACCGCATCGTCGGACTGCAGCGGGTTGCCGAGCACCGTCACGGAGACCAGCGCCTTGCCGCTCGCGCTGTACGACGGCGCCACGTTGGTCATGACGGTGAGGTTGTTGATGATGCCCTCACCTGTGCCGTTGAGCACCAACACAGGGTCGCGGAACGGGGCACGGTCGGCCGCGAAGTACAGGTTGAGCGTGCTGCGCGACGCCGTGTGCGTGACTGCCGGGATGAACCCCGCCGCCTCGGGGGCATCGGTAGCAATCACCACAGCTTGGCCCGTGTGCGTCTGCCCGTCCTGGAGCGTGATCGTGGTGCCGTCGATAGCCTTGACGCGGGCGTTGAGCATGATAGCGTGCTCGGGGACTTGGTCTGCGAGTTGCTCGGCGATGGCTTGCATGCCCAGCGCGGGGACGGTGGCTGGGCTCTTCGAGAACATCCGAAAGACGAACTCGAACATGCGGCTGCTGGCTTGCAGGTCGCGGTCCAGCATGACGCCGCCAAGGAACGGCCGGAAGAACGTGTCGATCATCCGCTCCGAGAAGCCGTGGCGCTCGCGCAGCGCCTGCTCGGTGGTCAGCTCCGCGCGGGCGAAGACGCTGCTGAGCGGCCCCGCCTGCACCGACCGCCGCAGCTTCGCCACCTTCAACTTGTCGCCCAACGATCCGACGCGGGCAAACAGCGTGGCGAATGCTGCGCTGGGCTGGCGGAACGGGTCGGCAAGGCGCTCGAAGCCGTGGGCGGTGCGCACCACGGCGCCGTCGTAGAAACGCTTGAGGTCGAGCGCGTCATAGTCGAGCACGCGCTTCGTCTCGGGGTACGCGGTGAGCAGCACCTGGAAGCCGCGATCCAGCCGGAAGCCCTCGACTACGTCGGTGCGGACGCGCCCGCCTACGGCATCGGAGGCCTCGAACACTTTGACCGAGACGCCTTCGCGGTGCAGGCGGCGGGCACAGGTGAGGCCAGCCAAGCCAGCGCCCACAATCAACACATCAGCAGACATACGCGTACAGAATAGCCACACGGTTGGAGGGTCACGCATGGTACCGCCGAAGCGCCGAACCTGTTCGTAACCGTCCCGTAAAGCACTGCACGCTGACGCTCACGGACCGATCCGCCATGATTGCTGCCCTGCCCCACATGTTGCCGCCGAAGTCGGAGCGCGTGACCTACGAGGCTTACCTGAAACGCGCCCCCGAAGGCAAGAAGACCAACCTCATCAACGGTGTCCTCCACGTAGACATGTCCGCCAGCAGCCTCCACGAGCGCGTTCAGCGTCTCCTCTACTTCATCCTCATCGGTTTTGTCAGCCAACGGAAGCTCGGCCAAGTGCTCGGCTCGCGAACGCCCGTCCGCTTAGACGAGGAGAACGGCGCCGAGCCCGACATCCTGTTCGTACAAGCTGAGCGCGAACACATCATCGGCCGGATCGGGCTGGACGAGGCGCCGGATATGGTGGTGGAGATCATCTCGCCGTCCTCCCGCATCGACGACCGCGTGCGCAAGTTCATCGGCTACGAGCAGATCGGCGTGCGCGAGTATTGGCTGATCGACCCCGAGCGTAAGACGGCGGAGTTCTTCCGGTACATGGGCGTGGGCGCCTTCGTGGAGGTCACGCCCGAGCGCGGCCAGCCGTTTCACTCGGAAGTCGTGGATGGCTTCTGGCTCAACCCCGAATGGCTGCTCGCCGACGAGCTGCCCAACGATTACGAGACCCTCCAACGCATCCTCGACGCCTGACCTGCATGCGCTACCTGCTCCTCGCCTTCGCCACGCTGCTCCTTCCGCTTTCCGCCACCGCGCAAATGGACCGCTCCCTCGAAACGATCCGCAACTACACCTACGTGGACGAGCAGCTGGCCTCCGCCGGGCAGATCCCGTACGACCGCATCGCGACGCTCGCCGAGGAAGGCTACGAGGTCGTCATCAACCTGGCCCCCGCCTCGGATGTGCGCAACGCGATGGAGGGCTTCTTCGTGACGAAGGAAGGCATGACGTACCTGCAAATCCCCGTCGATTGGCAGGCTCCCAGCCAGCGCGACCTGCAGCTGTTCTTCGATGTGATGAAGGCCAACCAGGACCGCAAGGTGTTTGTCCACTGCTTCGCCAACATGCGCGCCTCCGCCTTCGTCTACCTCTACCGCACCCTCCACCAAGGCGTGGACGAGGCTGAAGCGGCCGCCATCATGGCCCAAGTCTGGAACCCCGACGAGGTGCCGCAGTGGGGCACTTTCATCGACCAAGCCCAGGCAGAGCACGCGGACTAACGCAAGACTTACCCGTTCTGGACTTTCACAGTGCAGCACACCGTCTAACCTTGTCATCCCGAGCGAAGCCGAGGGATCTCCCCCGTTCAAGAATTGCATAGCCTCAAAGTGGGAGATCCCTCGGCTCCGGCCTGCGGCCTCTGCTCGGGATGACACCAATGAAGTGCATAATCATCTTTCAGAACGGGTACAATTTGTTGGCTGCCCGGGTGCGCTGAGCCATGCGCTCCTGCGTATCAGCAGGCAGATCTTCGAGGCGCGTCAGAACCTTCTGCAGCGTTTCGGTCATGGCTGGGGTATGTTTAGGACGCTTTGTAGCTCGGCGGGCGTGCCACCCTGTTCCACCGACTAGCGCAAGCCCAACTCGTTGCGCAGGGGCAGGTCAGCGGTGCCGTTGCGGCTCCAGTAGTCGAGCATCATACGGCCTTTGCGCGTGGCCGTGGAGGTGAGGCCGCGGTGCGTGTCGGTCCAGCCTTCGATGGTGTGGGGGAAGTCGGCGCTGAAGTGGATGGCGAGCGTGCGGTTGAGGCCAGGGTAGGTGAGCGTGTAGACCTGGAGGCTGTCGGTGTCGGGGTGTGGCGCCAGGGTAGCTTCGGCGGGGTACGGCTTCACATCGCCGTGCGAGATGCGCTGGGCCAGCGTGCCCGGCACCACGTTGAGGCTGCCGGTGGGCAGGTCGGCGGGGTTGAGGCGGATGGTCGTCCACAGCTCGTCCTCCAGCTGCGCATCGCCGATGGCTAAGTCTTGGTCGCTTTCCGACTCGAAGTACGAGTAGAGGTTGCCCTCGTAGCCGCCGTCGCGGTAGTTGAGCTGCGTGAACGTGTGGCCGCACCACTCCTGCGCGGTCGCCGTCACCTTGAGCGCGCGCGGGTACTGCTGCCGCTCCACGGGCGTGAAGGTGGAGAACATCATCGAGTACGGATAGACGCCCGTAGTGAACGTCTTGGTGAAGTTGAGCTTCATCACCGTGGTGGCGTCGGCAGCGTTCGGATTGTCGGCCTTGACCTGCGCGGTCTTGGCGAACGGCTCGGTGACGAAGATGAGGGCGGCCTCGCCCGGGTGCAGCTCGCCGTAGCGGCCCTGCTGCAGGTCGTAGCTCGTGATCTCGGCCAGGCCTTGGTACCAGTAGTCGCCGAAGGGGTCGGCTTGCGGGCCTTGAAGGGCGACGGTCTGCGCGGGTGGCGTCGTCTTCTGGGGCGGGGCGGGTTGGCAGGCGGCAAACACGATTAGGGCGGCAGAAAACACGAGGAGACGAGGCATCGGGGCACCTTGCAGATGGATTAAACAGCACGCATACAACGCGCTGGGTGCCCGCCGGATGCGCGCGCGTTACGCAGTCGCACCTTCCTTTCATTTTAACACGCGGCGCGTCCGTACCAATGCGGGGCGTGCCGTACCTTGGCGGCATGGATCCGCAGGACATCGTCAAAGCGCAACTGATGACGGAGCGCGATCTGGGGCGCACCCTGGACCGCATGGCCCGTCAGGTGGTGGAGGACCTCGACTTCGACGGCTCCGTGGCCGACACATTTGCGCTCATCGGGATGCAGACGCGCGGCGTGCCGCTGGCGCGGCGGCTGCGCGACCGCATCGAGGCCGCCGACGGCGTGAAGGTGCCCGTGGGCGTGCTCGATGCCACCATGTACCGCGACGACTTCCGCCTCAAGCTGAAGCAGCCCATCGTGCGCGAGACCAACGTGCCGTTCGATGTGACGGGCCGCCACGTGGCGCTGGTGGATGATGTGCTCTACACGGGCCGCACCATCCGCTCCGCTCTGGATGCGCTCATGGACCTGGGCCGTCCCGCCTCGGTGCGCGTGCTGGTCGTCGTCGATCGTGGCCTGCGCGAGCTGCCCATCCGTGCCGACATCGTGGGCCGTGGCGTACCGACGATGGAAGGCGAGGAGGTGCGCGTCCGCCTTCACGAGACCGACGACCGCGAAGGCGTCTGGCTCGTCGAAACCCCCAAGGCCCGCCACCGCAGCCGACCCACCCCCTAACCGCCCCGCCTCCCCCCGACCCGTCATGGCTGAACCGAGTCCCGCTCCCCCCTTGACCGCCCTCAACCATCGGCATCTATTGGGGCTCGCCACGTACAGCGCCGAAGAGATCCAGCTGATCCTGGAGACGGCGCGGCGCTTCCGCGAGGTGCTCAACCGCCCCATCAAGCGCGTGCCCACGCTGCGCGGCCTCACGGTCTGCAACCTCTTCTTCGAGAACTCCACGCGCACCCGCCTCTCGTTCGAGCTGGCCGAAAAGCGCCTCTCGGCCGATGTCGTCAACTTCTCGGCGTCGGGCTCGTCGGTGTCGAAGGGCGAGACGCTGAAGGACACGGCGCAGAACATCCAGGCGATGCGGATCGACATGGCGGTGATCCGCCACAAGTCGCCTGGGGCGCCGCACTTCCTCACACAGTGCATCGACAGCGTGGTCATCAACGCGGGCGACGGCGCCCACGAGCACCCGACGCAGGGCCTGCTCGATCTGCTCACTATCTCGGACCTGCACCCGTCGTTCGACGGCCTCAACGTAGCCATCATCGGCGACATCACGCACAGCCGCGTAGCCCGCTCCGACATCTTCGGCCTGCGCGCCGTGGGCGCCAACGTCACCATCTGCGCGCCGCCCACGCTGGTCCCCTACAACCTGCGCCACCTCGGCGTGCGCGTGGTGCATCGTTTGGACGAGGCGCTGGAGGACTGCGACGTGGCCATCGCGCTCCGCATCCAACTGGAGCGGCAGAGCGGCGGGCTGTTTCCCAGCCTGCGCGAGTACCACGAGCAGTTCGGCATCAAGCTGTCGCACATGGCGCAGCACCCCGACCTCCACATCATGCATCCCGGCCCCGTGAATCGCGGCGTAGAGCTGGCGAGCGAGGTGGTGGACCACGAGCGGGCGGTGATCCTCAACCAAGTCACCAACGGCGTGGCCGTGCGGATGGCCGTACTCTTCCTGCTGGCGGGCTTGCCTGCTGTGGAATAACTGTAGCGGAATGACGCCATCAGTGCGCCTCGAGTCGATCAAACCGTAACGAACCCGAAAATTGAGCGGCGGCAGGTAAGATATGTGTTTGAACACACGTATAGTCGTCGTATCATTTGATCGTCACCAGCTCACTCGGCTCCTCCAATGGGCGACGTCCTCCTCCAGCGACTCCAGCAGACCAAACCGTTCGAAAGTGCGGCGCATGAGGCGATGCTGAACCTGTTCGTGGCGTCGAGCTACCTGCGGCAGCAGATGGAGCACATGTGCCAGCAGCACGGCATCACGATGACCCAGTACAACGTGCTGCGCATCCTACGCGGTGCACCCGCCGAGGGCTACGCCCGCTGCGACATCATCGACCGCATGCTGGACCGCGTGCCCGATGTGACGCGGCTGGTGGACCGGCTGGTGCGAATGGACTTGGTGGAGCGTCGCCCTGCCGAGCACGACCGCCGCATGAAGATGCACGTCATCACCGACGAAGGCCGTCAGCTTCTCGATGCGATGTACGACGATGTGCACGTCAACCAAGAACACATCGCCGAGCGCATCTCGGAAGACGACCTCAGAACGCTGAGCCGCATCTGTGAAACCTTATACAGTCCGTGAATCGTTTTTTTGATTATAAACGTGTTTAAACACAAAGTGTGACGACACAGTGTCATTTCCTCCTTAACCCAAACCAACAGACCGATGACCACAACACGCCGCTTCTTCAGTGCCTTCTCTATGGCCTTCGCAGGCTTCTTCTTGCTGATGGCCTTCCGCCCAGCCCCCATCCAGTCGCCTGCGAGCACGGATGTGCAGCCCGGCACGTATGCGATGGACCTCTCGCACTCACAGGTCGAGTTCAAGGTGCGCCACCTCGGTATCTCGACGGTGAAGGGCCGCTTCACGCAGGCCGAGAGCACCGTCACCTTTGGCAGCGCGGCGCTGAGCAGCATGCAAGTGACGGCCACCATCGACGCCAGCAGCATCTTCACGGGCAACGACCAGCGCGACGAGCACCTGCGTAGCGCCGACTTCTTCGAGGTAGAGACCTACCCCACCATCACCTTCGAGAGCACGGGCGTCTCTGGCGCCGAGGACTCGGAGTTCCAGCTGATGGGCAACCTGACCATGCACGGCGTGACGCAGCCCGTGACGATGGACGTGGAGTTCCTTGGCACGGCTACCGATCCGTGGGGCAACACCAAGGTCGGCTTTGAGGCCGAGGCGGAGATCAACCGCAAGGACTTCGGCCTGACCTGGAACCAAGCCCTCGAAGCGGGCGGCCTGCTGGTGGCCGAGACCGTGACCATCACCCTTGATGTGCAAGCGGCCAAGCAGTAACGCACACCCCGCCCTCCTCGTTTTCTCTGTACCTATCCTAACCTCAACTGAGACCAACCATGAGCACACTTACCGAAAACAGCGTCCGCACCCTCGTCGATGAGCTGAACGGCATGATCCTGCAGGGTCAGATCCTGGACGCGTTCGATAAATTCTACGCCGAGAACGTCGTGATGAGCGACAACGGCGTCGATCCGCGCGAAGGCAAAGCGACCAACCGCGCCTACGAAGAAGCGTTCGTCGGTGGCCTGACGGCCTTCCGGGGCGCCGAGATCAAGAACATCGCCGTGAACGAAGAGACGGGCGTGGCGATGGTCGAGTGGTTCTTCGACTACACGCACAAAGACTGGGGCGACATGACCTACACGCAGGTCGCCGTCCAGCACTGGCAGGATGGGCAGATCATCAAGGAGACGTTCTACCACGCCTAATCCTGGCAGCACGCCCTCCATCGTAGCAAGCGCCGTAGCCTTCGGGTTGCGGCGCTTGTTGCGTTTGCAGCGGTCGGCCGCCTCGAAACATTGTGCAGATGGATCTCGTCGGCTGTACCTTCGGACGTCACATACTGCCTCTCGATCTCAACACGCCATGATTCAGCTCCGCAAGCTCTCCAAGTCGTACATGAACGGCCTCACGCGCACGTTCGTGCTGCGCAACGTCAACCTCGACATCCAGGAGGGCGAGTTCACGTCGATCATGGGGCCGTCGGGCTCGGGCAAGTCGACGCTGCTGCACATCATGGGCATGCTCGACAGCGCCTCAACGGGCGAGTACTTCTTCTACGACCAGCCCGTGCACAAGCTGAGCGAGCGCAAGCGCACCGATCTGCACCGCCAGAATATCGGTTTCGTGTTTCAGGCCTACCACCTCATCGACGAGCTGACGGTCTACGAGAACCTGGAGACGCCGCTGCTCTACAAGAAAATCCGAGGCGGCGAGCGCAAGAGCATGGTGGCCGACATGCTGGACCGCTTCAACATCGTGGCCAAGAAAGACCTCTTCCCCAGCCAGCTCTCCGGCGGGCAGCAGCAGCTGGTGGCCGTGGCCCGGGCGCTCATCATCACGCCCAAGCTCATCCTGGCCGACGAGCCGACGGGCAACCTGCACTCGGCGCAGGGCGAGGAGATCATGACCGTCTTCCGCGAGCTCAACGAGCAGGATGGCGTAACGATCGTGCAGGTGACGCACTCCGAGAAGTTCGCCACGTACGGCAAGCGCATCGTCCACCTGATGGATGGCGCGGTAGAGCGCGAGGAGCACCCGCAGCAGCCTGCCGTGGAAGGGTAGTTATTCACCCTATTGGTTAGGCATTCGCGCTGCATCCGCTGGTGCATCACGAAAGGCCTTGAAGCCGATTGCGGGATCGGCGATGCTGTAGGCAACAGCTCCACGTGGTCCCTCGCCCGCTATGCTTCTACGGCTACTCCCTCTAGCCTGTGTGCTCTCTGTTGCGCTTGCCCCGCACAGCGCTGCGGCGCAGGCGGTGGGCACCTGTGCACCCGGCAACGCCTCGGCCGACCTCGACGTGGGCGACGTGCGGGCCCGCATGTACAACCGCGGCGGCCTCTTCTGGCAAGGCAGCGGCAACACCTACACCGTGCCCAAGAACGGCCAAGCCAACTCCATCTTCGCCATGAGCATGTGGGTGGGCGGCCTGCTCGACGACGGCGGCTACCGCTTCACAGGCACGGCATACGGCCCCTGGGAATACTGGCCCGGCCCCCTCGATGCCAACGGCAATCCGCCCGACGACTGCACTGACTACGACCGCATGTATGCGGTCTATGCCGAGGACATCCGCGCCTACGACACCGACGGCACGCTCACCGATGACCTACGCGACTGGCCGCACCACCTCGGCGCACCCGTCATCGACGGCGACGGCATCGCGGGCAACTACAACCTCGCTGGCGGCGATCGGCCACGCCTCTACGGCGAGCAGTCGATCTGGTGGGTGATGAACGATGCGGGCAACCAGAAGGAATGGTCGGATACGCCGCCCATCGGCTTGGAGGTACAGGTGCAGGCCTTCGCGTCGTCGTGCCTGCCCTTGCCTGGCCCAAGCCTGCGTGTCTTCGACCGCCCCATCAGCCAGACGACGTTTTACCACTACACGCTCATCCACAAGGGGCAGGACGCGCTGCGGGACTTC
>JBCCMF010000091.1:0-14011 GCA_039026435.1 Bacteroidota bacterium | reverse complement strand
TGGCGGGGATGAGCTTCTGGAAGCCGCCCTCGTAGAACGCCTCGGGCGTGGAGATGGCCATCGGGTGGCGCAGGAGGCTCTTGGGCGCCATGACCACCAGCGGCTTCTTCACGTGGCGCCTCACCTGGCGCCGCAGCGCGTGGAAGTAGTTGGCTGGGCTCGTGATGTTGGCCACAATCATGTTGTCCTCTGCGCAAAGCTGCAGGAAGCGCTCAAGCCGTGCCGACGAGTGCTCGGGGCCTTGGCCCTCGTAGCCGTGCGGAAGTAACAGGACCAAGCTGCTCGTCTGCCCCCACTTCTCCTCGGCGGCCGAGAGAAACTGGTCGAACACGATCTGCGCACCATTGGCGAAGTCGCCGAACTGCGCCTCCCACAGCACCAGCGCCTCGGGGTTGGCCACGGAGTAGCCGTATTCGAAGCCGCAGGCCGCGTATTCCGAGAGCAAGCTGTCGTAGATGAGCAGCGTCGCCTGCCCCTCACGCACGTTGTTGAGCGGGATGTACTCGGCGCCGTTCTCCTGGTCGTACAGCACGGCATGGCGATGGCTGAACGTGCCGCGCCGCGAGTCTTGCCCGCTGATGCGGATGAGCGTCCCCTCGGCCAGCAGCGTACCGAAGGCGAGCGCCTCGGCAAAGCCCCAGTCGATCTTCTGCTCCTGGTGGTACAGCGTGTCGCGCTTCTTGAACTGCCGCTCCAGCTTGCGGTGGATGTTGAAGTCCTCCGGTATCCTGACCAGCGCCTCGACAACGGCTTCCAGGTCGGCGCGGCTGGCGGCTGTGTCCACGTCGTCGCGTTGGATCGATACGGGCGATTCGCCGATGACCGCCGCCACAGTGGGCTCCTCTGGCTTCATCTCCTTCGTCCGCTCGAACGCTTCTTGCAGGCGGGCGTGGTAGTCATCCAGGATCTGCTCGGCTTCTTCCGGCGTGAGGTCGCCGCGGCGCAGGAGCAGTTCGGTGTAGATCTTCCGCACCGACCGTTTCGCCGCGATCTTTGCGTAGAGCTGCGGCTGCGTGTATGTGGGCTCGTCGCCCTCGTTGTGGCCGTGCACGCGGTAGCACAGCATGTCGATGACCACGTCTTTGTTGAAGACCTGACGGTAGTCGAAGGCCAGTCGCGCGACGCGCACACACGCCTCGGGGTCGTCGCCGTTGACGTGGAAGATGGGCGCCTGAATCATGCGCGCCAGGTCGGTGGCGTAGAGCGTGCTGCGCGCATCCGACGGCGTGGTGGTGAAGCCGATCTGGTTGTTGACCACGAGGTGGACCGTGCCGCCCACCTTGTAGCCGCGCAACTGGCTGAGGTTGAGCGTCTCGGCCACGACGCCCTGCCCGGCAAACGCCGCATCGCCGTGGATGAGGATGGGCACCACGGCGTCCAGGTAGTCGCCCTTGGGCGCCCCTACGTCGGCCGCGCGCATGAGCCCTTGCTTGGCGCGCACCATGCCTTCCACGACAGGGTTCACCGCCTCCAGGTGGCTGGGGTTAGAGGCCAGCTCCAGCTTGATCGTTGCGCCCGAAGGTGAGGTGTGCGTCCCCATCGCGCCGAGGTGGTACTTCACATCGCCCGACCCCTGCGTCGTGCCGGGGTCGATGTTGCCCTCGAACTCTGAGAAGATGGCCTCGTAGGGCTTGTTCATAATGTTGGCCAGCACGTTCAAGCGCCCACGGTGGGCCATCCCGATCACGGCCTCCTGCACCTCCTGATCGGCAGCGTCCGAGAGGATGGCGTCGAGGATCGGGATCATCGTCTCCGAGCCTTCCAGCGAGAACCGCTTGTGGCCGATGTACTTCTTGTGCAGGAACTGCTCGAAGGCCTCGGCCGCGTTCAGCTCCGCCACCATGCGCTTCTTGGCGGCGGGGTCCACCGCCTCGGCCGCGCGTACAGGCTCCAGGCGCTCCTGCAGCCACCGCTTCTCGACGGTGCTGGAGAGGTGCATATACTCGATCCCGACCTTGCGCGTGTACGTCTCGCGCAGGATGGCGAGGATCTCGCGGAGCGGTAGCACATCGTCGCCCCCGAGGTCGCCCGTAATGAACTCGCGGTCTAGGTCCCACAGCGTAAGGCCGTAGGTGGAGGGGTCGAGGTCGGGGTGGTACGACCACTCATAGCCGAGCGGGTTGACGTCGGCGTAGAGGTGGCCGCGCACGCGGTAGGCGCGAATGAGCTGCAGCACCGCCGCCTGCTTGCGGATGGGCTCCAAGTCTTCTCGTATGCTCGCGCCCATCCCCGACGTCGTATCGGCCATCATGGTGAACGGCTGGTACGGGATGCCGAGGGCGGCAAAGATCTCCTGATAGAAGTCGCCGCCCGTCAGTAGCTCGGCCGCGAACTTCAGAAAGGCGCCACTTTCGGCACCCTGGATCACGCGGTGATCGTACGTCGAGGTCAGCGTCATCACCTTCGAGATGCCGAGGCGGCTGGCCATCAGCGGCGTGAGCGCGCTGTACTCGGGCGGGTAGGCGATGGCGCCCACGCCCACGATCACGCCTTGTCCTTCCATCAGGCGTGGCACGCTCAGTACCGTCCCGATCATGCCGGGGTTGGTGATCGACGCCGTTGTGCCCTTGAAGTCGCTCAGTTCGAGCTTCCCGTTGCGGGCGCGGCGCACGATGTCGTTGTAGATGCCGAGGAACTGCGCGAAGTTCATCTTGCCAGCGCCCTTCACATTGGGCACCATCAGCGTCCGCTTGCCGCGCTTCTCTACGTCGATGGCCAAGCCCAAGTTGATGCTGTGCGGCTGCACGTGCTGCAGCGTGTCGCCGTCGCGGCGGAAGGTGGAGTACATCGACGGCTGCGCGATGAGCCCCTTGACCACGGCCCATGCGATGATGTGCGTGAACGACACCTTGTTGCCCCCCACGTACCGCTGGTAGTCGTTGATCAGCTTGCGGTTTTCCTCCATCAGCTTGACGGGGAACGTCCGCACGGAGGTCGCCGTCGGCACGCCGATGCTGGCCTCCATGTTCTCCACGATCCGGGCCGATGCGCCGCGCAGCTTCTTGACGTCGGCCTCGCCCTCATCGGCAGCGGGTGCCGAAGCGGGCTTGATCACGGGCGCACCGTCTCCCGAGGGCCCCTTGGCCTCGACAGGCGTTGGCGTGGCCACGGGCTGCGCCACTACGCCGCCTCGTGCCTCAGCGGCGGCCACGAAGCCCGCCGTGGGCCGGTAGTCGGCGAAGAACTCGCGCCAGCTCTCGCTGATGCTGTTGGGGTCTTCGAGATACTGCTTGTACAGGTCGTCGATGTAGCCTGTGTTGAATCCGAGCGAGCTCATGCGCTAGCGGCGTTTGGCGATGGGGTACACGGGGTGTATATCCAGAGGGCGACGCCCGCCCGGCAGCGCTTTTGGCACCTGCGGAACGCCTTCCTCGAAGGTAGACAACAGTAACAAACTCGACAAGAGAATTCGGCAAGGGCGCGGTCTACGCTCCCACCCTCGAACGGTTCGAGAAGTCGCGCAGCACGTCGTGCACGCTGCCGCCGTGGCGGTGGTAGCCTCCTTCCACGGGCGTATCCCAACGGCACGCCATAAACATCATCGTCGTACCATCGGTCGTGGTGGCCGCTACGTCAAGGTCGTGCAACGGCAGCACGCCGTCCGTCACGGGCACTGAAACCGCCTCGATTGGTGCCCACGAGCGGGAAGACGTGGATCGCGTCCGGCCCATACTACATGCGGGAGCCCGACGATGCGGGTATCGCCGGGCTCCTATTTGGCTTGAGCGAGTGGATGCGTCTACTTCAGCAGCGTCATGCGCTGCACCTGCGCGCGCTGCGGGCCTACGAGCCGGTAGAGGTAGGTGCCACTCGTCATGGCAGCGGCATCCCAAGTCACGGCGTGCGTACCCGCCCCGAGGCGACCTTCCACCAGCGTGGCGACTTCGCGCCCCAGCATGTCGTATACCTTGAGTGAGACTTGTTGCGCTTCGCCGAGCGTGAAGCGGATCTGCGTAGAGGGGTTGAACGGGTTGGGATAGTTCTGCTCCAACACGAAGCCCTCCGGCGTCTCCGCAACATCATCGCTGAACTTGCCCGCGCTCTCGTCCACAGGAATGATCTCGATGCCCGCTACCTTCGCGTTGTTCTTGGCGGTGGTGAACGCGATATCGAGCGTCCCGTCAGTAACCGCCACGATCGCTTCCTTGATGACGGCCGTGTAAGCGCCGTGGTCGCGCACGAGGTCGATGTCACTCCACGACGCTGCTCCATCTTCCACATCGATGCTGAAGACGCGCTTGTTCTCATCGGCGAAGTAGATCTCAGCGAGGTGAATACGGACGGTGTAGCTCCCATCGTCCACAGGCACGGCGTAGCCAAACGTGTCTCCGTAGCGCTCGCTCTGGTAGATGACGGGCGCATCGGTGCCCGCGATGGCTTGGTTGCTCTTGTTGTACGTCCGGCTTGATCCGGTCAGGAAAGCGTCGGATAACCATGTGGCATCGCCCACGGTGACGTCGGAGGGGCCGCCGTTGAGGTAGGTGACTTCGGCCTGCCCTGCCATATTGTCTGGTGCCGCCTCGCCTGTCGGGATTACCTCGATGGCCGCGATCTTGGCGTTGTCTTTCCTCGTCGTGAACGAGAGCGTCAACGCATCATCCCACACCGCCACATCGTCAAAGCGCTCAACGACAGCGGTCATGCCACCTACCTCATCAAAGATGTCGTAGTCCGTGAGGCCGCCCTGATCTTCTACATCCACGCTGAAGACGCGCTTGTTGCTCTGCTTCCAGTAGATCTCCGCAAAGTGCAGCTTTACGTCATACGTCATGCCCGACTGCACGGGAATCTCGTAGCTGAACGTCTTGCCATAGCGCTCGCTGCGGTAGACGGCTTCGCTGGCGGTGGTCCTTGAGATGGCATCGGGCGCTGAGGTCGTGTAGTTGCGGCTGTTGCCGGTGTGCATGTCATCGGCACCCCAACCAGAGGTCGTGGCCTCGCCACCCGTGTTGATGCGAATCGCGCCATCGTCTGGCAAACACTCGTACGGAGCCAGGAGCAGCGATGGATCTACGGCTTGGCTTGTTGCTGCGTTGAGCGCGGCTACGGCATCGAGATGGCCGTTTCTGCTCGTTGACTCCAGCAGCGCCTTGACTTCGGCAGGGCTGAGGTTGGGGTTGACGCTGTAGACAAGCGATGCGGCGGCGGTCACGTAGGCCGCAGCGAACGAGGTGCCGTTTACATAGCGCCAGACGCCGTTATACCCGCCCACCACGATGTCAACGCCGGGTGCCATCACGCTGAACCCGGTCGCCGAGTGTGGAGCCAGGGTGCCATCGGCTTGCGACGACCCCACAGCAATGACGCCATCAACGCTGGCCGGGAACGTGGTGGGCTTCACTGCCGCCGACTCGGGATAGTTGCCCGCGGCAGCCACCACCACGATGCCTGCGTCCAACGCTTTCTCGATGGCTTCCTCCACCAGCGGCGAGTAGGCCAGACGCATGCTCAGGTTGATCACATCAACGTTCTTCTCGATGCTCTTCACGATAGCCTGGGCCACATAGAACGATACTGGAGCGATGTCACCCACGTTGAGCGAGAACACCTTGTGGTTCTTCTGGTCGGTGAGGGCCGTGCGGTCGAAGCAGCCCGTGGTGCCCCAGTTGCCGAGCAGCCCAACGATGCCTTCCGCTTCGTTGCCACGATCTGCCAGCAGCGACATCAGCCCAAGCGCGTGGTCGGTAGGCTGATTCGATGTGGGCGCCACGCTGATGTGCTGCTTCTTGGTGCCATCAAGGCCGTTGTGGCCCCGCTCGCTCTTGGCCACCCCACTGTCGATGAGACTGACCTTGGCTCTCTTCCGAGCGTTAGCAGGGTACCATTGTGCTTTGTCAAGGCCTGTGGCTGCCATACTCCAGTCGAGGGGGTACAGCGCGTCGTTCGGAAACGCCATCGGTGCCGGAGGTGCGATGGGAGCATAGTTCGGGATGTCGAAGACACCGAGGCTGGGAATCTCGATCAGCCGGAGGTAGTCAACGAGCGGTCGGTCGTTGTGGGTGAGCGTCGTGATGAGCGTGAAGAAGTGCAGCAGCGGCTCGTCGATATCGGGGAACGTGAACACATCGACGTCCAGCACATCGTCATGGTAGATGACAGCGCCATGCCCGCTCAGGATGGAAAGCACGTCCTGGTAGCCATCAATGATGATGACATCCGGTCCACTGCCATCGCCGCCGCCGTCAGTGCCCTGATAGCCATCGATAATGATGACATCCGGTCCACTGCCATCGCCGCCGCCGTCAGTGCCCTGATAGCCTTCGATGATGATGACATCCGGTCCGCTGCCATCGCCGCCGCCGTCGGTACCTGCGAAAGCACCAGGCGTGTAGGCGAAGCCGCCTTCGTCAAACATGATCCAACCATTGCCGTTCTTTTGGGCGCCGCGCATCAAGCGCTGCGTCTTTCCCGAGGCGCTGGTGATGACCAGCTGGCCTGTGACTTGTTGGACGGACACCTGTGCCTCTGCCTGGGGTGCGGGTAGCAGCAGCACCGAAGCCAGCACAAGGGCCGCGAGGGTCCGAAGGCGGGGGTGTGAGCGAGAAAGCATGGATCAAGGGGGTTGTGGAGGCAGAAGATCAGGGACGCTTCCGCAGGGTCGTGGGTGTAGCGGGGGCTTACAACGGGTCGCCAATCAACGTAAACGCCGACCAGTAGAAGGGATGGCGCGTCGATGCATCGCGGATGAACCGCCGTTGCATCGTGGCTAGCGCTTGGGCCTTGCCGCCGGGGCCGAGGTTGTCGTAGAAACCGACCATGAACGGGCTGCTGACGGCGTCGTCGATTGCCCAAAGGCTGGCCATGACGGTAGGCGTGCCTGCGGCCAGAAAGGCTTGGTTCATGCCCACCCACTCGTCGCCGTTGGGGATATCGGATATGGCGCCGCCGCTGAGAGCGGTCTCGCAGGCGCTGAGGGTGAGGAGATAGGCATCGAGCCGAAGGTTGCCGATGTCAGAGACGCTGAGGACCTCGTCGCCGTAGAGTTCGAGGTGCGAGAGCCAGGGGGCACGGGGCACGAAGGCGCCATGCGTGGCCATGTGGATGATGTCGTAGTTCATGGCCACATCCTCAAACTGCGCTTGGGTAGCCAGCTCGTCAGTCAGCTCGTGGCGGCGGTTGGGCGACTGCGCTACAATGGAGCGCACCTCGCTACGGGCGCCGGCCAGCTCGTCGTTGGGGTCGGCGAGGAGCAGCATGGAGCGCCACCGCTGCGGGTTGCGCTCACGGGCAAGTTGCAGCACCGTGGCCGACGGCACCACCGACAGGGTGTAGTCTTCTACCAAGAAGCGGCCTTCAGCAGAGCGAAGAGCAGCGAAGGGCAGGTAGTGCAGTACGCCCTCGGGTACAAGGTGGAGGTGCTCCACCTCGCTGCTCAGGTGAGCACGAAGTGGGGCGATAAGCTCGCTGTGGAGGCGTTCCGAGATCGCTTCCCAGCGCGTGCCGGGGCCTTGATTGCCGTCGCTCAATCGGTCGCGGAAGAACCGGACTGATTGGTGCAAGACGTCCTGGTTCACTTCTAGGGGTACTGCGGTGACCTGCTGAGGCTGCACGACATAGGCTACCGTCTCCTCGGCATCCTCCACTTCGCGCAGGTTATACATCACCATAGCTTCTCCCGGCCTGAGCACGCGCTGCAGGCTGTCGGCAGAGATGGGGTTGAAGGTGTAAAGTTTGTTGACGGATGCCAGCGCGATCTCCGCGTCCTTGTAGATCGAGTCAGCACGTTGGTATTCACGGCGCAGGTAAGAAGCTCGCGTCCCTCGGAGTGCACCCGAGGCTCCAGCATCCTCTATCACATCGGACGGCTGAAGTGCAGCGTTTAAGGCCTGCATCCGACGATTCCATTCCACGATCCGGTCCTGTGGCGTATTCTCGTTGAGCTGCCGCTCGTACTGTGTTGTGTAGAGCAGGTCAACCAAGCTGCGGCTACGACCGCGTTCCGCAAAGTGGAAGGCCTCCTCGTGGCGACCCTGCTCATCGAGAAACATGCTGAAGTATTCGTACGCTCGACCTTTATTCTGCACAAAGAACGAGCGCTCCAGGCTGCTCAGGTTGTCACGGAGAGTCTCGACAATGCTGATGGACTTACGGAAGGAGGCCTCAGCTAGCTCCAACTCGCCAACGCGCCATTGCGTGGTGGCTTTACCGAGTAGAATGCGCCATTGCAATGCTGGCCAGCGCAGGTTGAGCTCAAGCTGCTCGGCTTGCTCGAAACGCTGCAGCGCCATTGTGTAGTGTCCAAGCTCACTGTAGGCTTCCGCTGTTGTAGCAACCAGCTGAACCTGACCAGCGGCGTACGAATGGGCCTGTGGGAGGGCTGATTCAAGAAGGTCAATCGCGTCTTGATTCCGATTGACTTTTATCAGCGCCCAGCCTTGATAGACGGCTAGGTCAATCCGCGTCTTTACGTCGTCCGTGAGGCGTTTTTGGGCCTCCTCATACTGGTAGAGTGCCTGAGCGAAGTTACCAAAGTGGTAGTAGAGTCGTCCCGCCTGGAGGTAGTCCGATGCAGATACCGTTGAGGAGTCTGCAGATGCAGTGTCTAGCAGTTCCTTGGCAGTGTTTAGATCCTGCATGTTGAGTGCGACAAGTCCCATGAAGCGCTGGGCTTCTCGGATGCGAGCAATGTTACCTGTCTCACGGGCTTGTGCAATGGCTGCCTCAAGTTGAGAACGGGCTTGGTCAAAATTGCCCCAGAAGCGCTCCAGTTCTGCCAGGATGATGCGCATACCGATCTGGGCATCGGTCTGGCGAGCGCGGCGGGCGAGGTCGAGGGCTTCGAGCGCGATGGTGCGGGCGGATTCGTAGCGGCCCATGCGGTATCGCAACTGCGCCAGGGCACTCAGGGCTTGCAGCTGTGAGGCGTAATCGTTGAATTCCTTCGACTGGTCCACTGCCTTTTCGAGCAGGCGCTCAGCATCGGAGAGGCGGAGCATGGCTTGGTTGGTGAAGCCGCGCGAGGCGGTCACCCGGGCGATGCGCGTGGGGCTGGCCTGGCGGTGGTAGACTTCGGCCGAGTCAAGCAAGGCCAGCGCCTCGTCGTACTCATGCTCGGCCAGCGAGAGGTTAGCGAGGCGCCACCAGTTCATGCCCTGCGTGGCCCCATCGTTCAGCAGACTGCTCGTGGTCAGCGATGCCTGGATCAACTCGCGCGCGGCGGTCGTCTTGCCATCGCGCTGATGAAGCGTCCAGCCGAGGTTGCCTTGCATGAGCGCCACCACGTCAAGGCGGTGGGTGCGCTCGGCCGCATCGATGGCGGTACGTACGGCGGTATCAAAGTCAGCTGTGCGGCCCAGGCGGTAGTAGATGCGGCCCAGCTCCCTGTAGGCCTCGGCATCGTCGGGATCCAGGCGAGTGGCTCGGCGAAGCAGTGGCTCGGCGTGCTCGTAGTTGTTGCGCAACGTGGCGGCGTAGCCTGCGCCAAAGTGGGCGGCCACGTAAGCCGTGTCGGCGGCAGCGGCTGCTTCCCAAGTCGCTTGCAAGTCGGCAAGAGGTGCACTGCGGTCGCGGCGGCGTAGCTGGTCGGTGATGAGGCGTGCAAGCGAAGGCGTGAGCTGGGCTGCCCCAGCCAAGTCGAGCCATGCTTCGGTGTCAGCCGTGGCACCTTGCAGCAGAAGCAGGCTGGCGGTACGGTGATGCTGCGCTGTGGGTGTACCGGGTACAGCACCCTCGAGAGCACCACGGCAAGACGCTTGCACAGATTCCTGGATGCAGACTTCAGCCAACCGGACATAGAAGGGTCCGAAGTTGGGGTATTCCTCTACCAAATCGCTCCCTACCTCGATGGCCAACAAGGGGTTGGCACTGATCTGCGTCACCCATTCCCAGTAGACCCGATGCTCAGGGGGCATCCCCGAGAAGGCTTCTGACGTGGAGCGCTGCCCCAAAAGCAGTACAATCGCCACGCTGCCCAGGCCAATGCCGACTAGGGCGAGACGGAACCATGACGTTCTTACAAGGGCCATGACAATAGCAGTGGAAGGGGGTGAGCGGGTATGTACGTGAGAGACCCTGCGTGGAGTATCTCCAGAGCAGAGTACGTGCAGATATTCGGTTTTCGCAGAGCTACGCCGAATAAAGTGGAAGTCGCACGGGCACAGCTGCACATGTAGTTGACTTCGACCCCGCAGGACGTGTTATTTCCCTTCAAATGCTGCCAATGTACGGTCCTGATCGCAGCACCATATTCTTCTCCTCAGTGCCTCCTTGTGATGGTTGAAGCGACTTGTTACGAAAAAATGCCACCAGCCCTTGAGCACGCTTCACGCGGCGTGGCTGCACAGCAGACGAGCACCGCTACGGGCGCGAACCCGCCCCTACGCGGCTCGGCATGCTGCTGGATACCGTGGCTCTGCATGATGCTCCTGATCTTGGCAGGGTGCGGTGCAGACCCGGACCCCGATGCACCGTTTTCGAGTGAGCTGATTGCCTTGGACGAGCAGGGCACAGCCACGTCCGACTTTGTACCTGTGCTTGACGGCCCGCTGCGGTTGTTGAGTGCTACGCCTGCGCGTGCCCTTCGGGAGCGGCCTGAAGAGGTGCACGTGAGCGTCACCTTCAGCCAGCCGATGGTACCGTTGGGCACGGAACTCGCCGACGATCCCTCACTGCTTGTGCTCTCGCCCGCGGTGGACGGCATGCTGTCCTGGCGTGGCACCCAGACGCTCGTCTTCACGCCCAGCGTGCCCCTGGCTCCCGCAACGGCCTATACCGCAACGCTGCGTGGGGGCATGGCGTCTGTCGAGGGAGAGACCCTGGATGAGCCCTACCGCTGGCGTTTCGAGATGCCGCGTCCAGCACTGGCCCGTTCAACGCCACAGCAGTACGCCCGCTATGTGCAGCCCGGCCAGCCGCTGCGGCTGTGGTTCAACCAGCGGATAGCCGCGAGCGCTCTGGCCGATCACCTCGCGCTGCGTGGCGCCGAGGGCACGCGGGGGCTAGCCATCGAGGTGACACAGGCAGGCGACAGCGCTGTGGTGGTCACCCCTGCAGAGGCTTTGGCCAAAGGAACGGACTATGTGCTCGAACTCGCCGACACGCTCCCTGGTCTCGACGGTCCCCTCACGGCAGGCGAAACCACCAGCCTTTCCTTCACCACGCACGCCAACTTCCGCCTCGACGAGTTGAGCCAGCCGTATAACTGGGGCGATGACGCGCTTGAGCAGGTCAACCCTGCGCAGAGCTTGATGCTCCGGTTCAGCACGCCCGTGACCTTCGAACAGGTACGCAAGGGCCTGACGATTGCGCCCGATGTGGAAGCACCCGCAGGCTGGGAAGTGCGCGACGCCGTAGAGAGCACTGAGCACACCATCCGCATGCCGTGGGCTGCTGAGACGCGCTACACACTCAGCCTGAGTGGCATGACCGACATCTTCGGACAAGACATCGCGCCCACCTCCCGCAGCTTCCGCACGCGTGCCTATGCGCCCAGCTTCCGCATTCCAACGGGCCTCATGGTAGTCGAGGCCGCTGAAGGCACCGTCCTCCCCATGCACGTCACCAACATCGAGGCCGTCAACCTCGGCCTGCAAGCGCTCAGCCCAGAACAGATCGTACCGCTGGCCTCGGTGTACGACACGCAGCACTACTACCCGTACGAAGACGGCAGCAAGCCCGAGCCTATCGCCATGCGCCAGGCGGTGGGGCTAGATGTGCCGCGCAACGAGCGCGTCGTGCATCCGCTGGAGCTCAGCCCCGTCCTCAACAACGGGACGGGCATCGCCGTAGTGCGCGCCGCGCCGCGTGGCACCGACAGCGACTGGGATTACCGGGCGCTAGTGCAGGTCACCCACATGGGCATCGCGGCCAAGTTCAGCCCCCATCAAAACCTGATCTTCGTCACCGAGCTCGCGACGGCGCAGCCCGTGGCCGATGCCGCCGTTCACATCCGCGATGCCGAGAACAACGTGCTGTGGCGTGGCACCACCGATGCCGAGGGGCGTGCACAGACGCCGGGCTGGGCGGCGCTGGAGATGGAGACGCCAGACCCCTGGACCCCGCCCACGCAGTTTGTCTTCGTGGAGCGAGGCGAGGACCTAGCCTTCACCAGCAATCTGTATGGCAACGGCCTAGAGCCGTACCGCTTCAACGTCGATTACGCGTGGCAGCCGCAGGCCCGCACGCTGGCTGGCAGCGTCTTCACGGATATGGGCCTCTACCGCGAGGGCGAGACCGTCCACCTGAAAGCCATCCTGCGCCAGCGTACCGACGCCGATTGGCAGCCGATCCGCGACAGCGTGCGCGTGTTCATCCACAGCCCGCGCGATCAGGTGGTGCTGGACCAGCGTATGCTCCCCAGCGACTTCGGCACGGTCGCTTTCGACTGGCGCTCGCCGAGCCAGACGGACCAAGGCCGCTACCTCGTCCGCGTCGCCTTCGCCAGCGATACCCTGGCTGCCAGCCGCGACTACACCTACGAGCGCGGTGACATCGCCCAGGGCAGCTTCCGCATCGACGCGTTCCGCCGCGCCACGTTCAGCGCCACGGCCTCCAGCAACCAGCCCGCCTACGCGTCAGGCGACTTTTTCGAGGGACGCCTCGAAGGCCGCTATCTATTCGGGGCCGCGATGCAAGGACAGCCCGTGAGCTACACGCTCTCGCAACGCCCCAGCAGCTATGCCCCACCGGGCTTCGACGGCTACCGCTTCTCGCCTATCCAAAGCCGGAGCGGCTATCGCACGATCGCGCAAGGCGATACCGTGCTCGACGCCGACGGGCAGTACGCCGTGCGCCTCCAGATTGAAGGATCCTCCTCGGGCGCCCCAAGCGAACTCGTATGGGAAGGCACCATCACCGACCCGTCAGAGCAGCAAATTTCTGGGCGCACTAACAAGCCGCTTCACCCGGGCCTGTTCTATACAGGCTTGCGCCCGAGCACTACGTTTCTCGACCTTACCGATAGCAAAGACCTCCCAGTGGATCTCATCACGGTGACGCCACAGGGCCGGAGCATGGCAGCCGAGGGCATCACGGTGGAGCTGGTGCGGCGGCAGTGGAACAGCGTACGCGAGGTAGGCACCGATGGACGCCTCCGCTGGCGAAGCCGGTACAAGGAAGACATCGTAGCCGAGCAGCAGATCAGCACGCAACGTGGACAGGCGACACGGCTCACGCTGCCCATTGCCCAGGGCGGCAGCTACCTCGTGCGCGCCACCGGATATGACGTGCGCGGCAACGCCATCCGCTCAGAAGCCTACCTCTATGCTACGGGCGGCGGCTATGTGGCGTGGGAGCGGCGCGACGATGACCGCATCGATCTCGTGGCCGACCGTACGACCTACCAACCGGGCGAGACTGCCAAGATCATGGTACAGTCGCCTTACGAGGAGGCCACAGCGCTGATCACCGTGGAGCGCGAGGGTATTCTGTCGAGCCGCGTGGTCACGCTCACGGGAAGCGCGCCGCAGATCGAGGTACCCCTGACGGAGGCCCACCTGCCCAACGCATTCGTGAGCGTGATGCTCGTTCACGGGCGCTCGGCCCAGCCTTCGGAGGTGGGCGACCCCGGCGCGCCGAGCTTCAAGCTGGGCTACGTTAACCTGAATGTGGATGCAGGCGTGCGCCGTCTGAGCGTGACCGTGGAGCCCGACGCGGAGACCTACAGACCCGGCGAGGAGGTGACCGTCGATTTGCGCGTCACCGATGCCGAGGGCAGGGGCGTGCCTGCTGAGGTAGCCTTCAGCGCAGCCGATGCGGGCGTGCTGAACCTGATTGGCTATCGGTTGCCTGACCCGTTTGATGCCTTCTACGGCCCTCGACAACTGCACGTCCGCACCACCGAGACGCGCGCTAACCTCGTGCGGCAGCGCAACTTCGGGCAGAAAGAGGAAGACCTCGGCGGCGGCGGCGGTGAGTACAATGACGGCCCCCGGGCCGACTTCCGACCGCTGGCCCACTGGGACCCCGCCATCCGCACCGACAGCCGAGGCCGCGCCCGCGTCACCTTCCGCCTGCCCGAGAGCCTGACCACCTTCCGGCTCATGGCCGCCGCCCTGACCGCCGACAGCAAGTT
>JBCCMF010000090.1:0-14106 GCA_039026435.1 Bacteroidota bacterium | reverse complement strand
TGCGTGGTCGTGGTGACCGCATGCGTATGCGGCATCGGGTCGTTCAGCACGCCTGCCGCAATCAGCCCGGCCGTGTGGGCCATGTCCATCCACAGCAGCGCGCCCACCTCATCGGCGATGCTGCGGAAGGCGGCGTAGTCGAAGTCGCGCGTGTAGGCGCTGGCGCCTATCGAGAGCATCTTCGGCCGCACCTTCAGCGCTTGGTCGCGCACCTTGTCCATGTCGATGCGTCCTGCCATCGGGCCGTCCTTCTCGACGCCGTAGAACACGGCGTTGTACAGGATGCCCGAGAAGTTGACCGGGCTGCCGTGCGTCAGGTGGCCGCCGTGCGCTAGGTCGAGGCCGAGCAGCGTGTCGCCGGGCTGCATCATGGCCAGGTAGAGCGCGGCGTTAGCCGAGGCGCCTGAGTGGGGCTGCACGTTTACCCAATCGCAGCCGAACAGCTCCTTGGCACGCTCGCGGGCGAGGTCCTCCACCACATCCACGTACTGGCAGCCGCCGTAGTAGCGTTTTCCCGGCAGTCCTTCCGCGTACTTGTTCGTCAGCGGCGAGCCCATCGCCTGCATGACGGCCGTGGAGACAAAGTTCTCGGAGGCGATGAGCTCCAGCCCATCGTTCTGGCGCTCGACCTCGTGGTGCATCGCATTAAAAACGGCGGGGTCTTGCTGCTGCAGTTCGGTCATTACGTGCAAGGTTAGAGCAGTGTGTTCGGGGCAGGCCCGCAAGATACGATGCCCGTGCCCACAAGCGAAGCCCCGTAGCGGGCTTTTCTTGTACCTTCCTGGCCTGTTTGCGGCTGCTAGCTACGGCGTGTCGTCCGGGCTTTCCAGCTCGATGAACTGCCCTCCGATGCCCAAGAACCGCCATTGGTTACCGGGCTCATCCGAGCCGTCGATGTCTATGGTGTAGGTGCTGGCCACCAGGAAGTTACTGCGCTCCGTGGCGCCGTCGGCTATCATTCCAACCAGCCCAGATCCGAGCCCTGCCAGAAGACGCCCGCCCGCGCTGTCGCCTACCTCGCCGATGATCTCATCGGATAGTTTGTCCTCTACAAACGTCGTGAAGTCGCTCATGGAGGGGTTGGTGAAGAGCAGCAGGCCTACGAGGACGAGGAAAGCCAGTAGCTTTTTCATGCGTGTCGTTAAAAAATTAGCAGGTCGGGGAGCGACTACGCAGCATCGGGAGAAAAGTTGAACCACACGGGTGGCTGCTACCCCGGTCTCAGCCCGACTGGATAAGTGCTGCAACCTTGCACAGCACCGACGGCACAAGGCGGTGCGTCCCCGCATAGGGCAGCAGCGTGTAGTTGATCTGCGCATCGGTCAGTCGCTGCTCGGCAGCAGCCAAGCGCTCGGCTGTGAGGTACGCGTCGCGGTCGCCCAGCACGTAGAGCAGCCCCAGGCGGTTGAGCGCATCAGCGTGGGGGGCGAGGTCCAGGTCATGCGGTAGGGTACCCGCCCAGCACACTAGCCGATCCAACCGAGCCTGCCCAAGCATGGCCCAGCGGCACGCCGCCGTAGCGCCTTGCGAGAACCCCAGCGCCACCACATACACATGGCCCAGCGGTTGTACGACGTGATGGTAGAGCGCGTCGAGGTAAGCGCGTTGATCGGCGATGTCGCGCTCGCGGTCCTCCCGGGTCATCCAGGTAGCGCCTACCCGTCCGCCGAGCTTCAGGTAGAAACGGTTGAAAGCCTCGGGCGCTACAATGAGCCGTGTTCCGTTGTCCTGCGCGCGAAAGTGGCGGATGAAATACTCTGCCAGCATGCCGTAGCCGTGCAAGACAAACCAGACTTCGCGGATGTGCGGCCCCGGTGTGCCCAGCACGCGGTAGCGCGCCTGCCGCCGGATGGACAGGTGGTGCTCGGTGCTCATACAGCGGCGCCCCTGATGTCGCCGATGATGCGCAGGTGATGCTCGGCGTGTACGCGCACGATCCGCAGCCACTCTGGTGCGCTCAACCAGCCGAGGTAGGGATGGGCCAGCCGCCCCTCGGCAGCGTTTAGCGCGCCGACCACCGTGGCAAGCGCGTTGTGCGACCGCTTGCTGCGCGCCCACGCCTTCTGCAAGGCCTCCTGGCCGGGCCTCGCTGAGGGCTGTGTGTTCTCGGGGGCTTCCGCTCGGCCTCGTCGTATCCGCTCCGTCCGCATGACCATCACGCCCACGCGGTTTGGACCCGTTTCGTTTTGGCCGCGGCCAAGGTGAAGCGCGCGCGGGGCTTTCAGCATCATGCCGCTCGCCATCAGCGTGTGCTCTACGTGCTGCCCCACCGACCACGTCGATACCTCCAGCGCGCGTAGCGGCAACACCTCCGCAGACGCATCGATCAGCGCTTGTAGCTCCGCGTAGATCGAACCGATCTGCTCATACTCGGCGTGTGGGTCAATCGTGTAGGCTGCCATGAAGCGGTAAGACCTGGTGAACACTGCTAGGCTGGTGGGGTGCGCTGAGGCCTGCTCCAAAACGAGGAGCGGGCTGCCTCACCTCGGAGACAGCCCGCTCGTACACTCTAGACAAGGCATCAAGGAGCCTCGTAAGCTGCTCTAGTTCGTCGGGCAATCCATCGGGATGGAGTCAACGCGGCGGAACTGCGCCGTGCCTTCCTTCTTGCTGCCCATGCCCACGCGGCCCATGCCGACCGTCATCAGACGCGTCGGTACGATGCCGTTGTCGATGTAGAACTGCTCGACGGCGCGTGCGCGGTCTTCCGAGAGCTGCTGCGGACGACGCTCACCAGCGGAGGCCATACCTTCGATGCGCACCGTCTGGTTCGGGTTGACGTTGATCAGCTGCACGTTCTCGCGCAGGCGACCGAGGGCGTCTGGCTCCAGCACGCTGCTGTTGCGCGCGAAGAAGACCGAGTTCAGGTCCACGATGCACTCTACGGGCGGCGGGCTCACGGTGATCGTCAGCTCGCGCGAGCGCGATCCTGCTTCGTTCGTGATCGTCAGCTTGGCGGTGTAGGTACCCGGCTGCGCGTAGGTATGGGATGGGTTGCAATCCGTCGAGGTGGAGCCGTCGCCAAACTCCCAGAGGCAGGTCACGGGCTGCGTGCCGCGGAAGTTAGACGTGAAGCTGACCGTCTGGCCCATCTCGGGATTCATCGGGTTGGCCGCGATCGAGATCAGCTCGATGAACGGACGCTCGGCGACCGTGATGGCTGGTGCCACCGTTTCAGTGACGGTGCCGCCGCAATTCGTGGCCGAGAAGCTAGGCGTGAAGGTGCCTGCTTGGGTGTAGGTATGCGTCACCGTGGTGCCCATGCCCGTGGTGCCATCGCCGAAGTCCCAGGCATAGGTGGTGGGGTCGGTGGCATCCATGTCGTTCGTCACGGCAGTGAAGGTCACCGTCTCGCCCGCTGTGATCGACGAGGTCGTTGCGCTCACCGATGAGATCATGACGGCTTTACACTTGCTGCTCAGTTGGAAGCGCAGCCCGCCCAGCACGTAAACATTCGTCTCGAGGCCTTGGTCGGCATCCACGCCGTCCATCGTCTCGCTGTTGAAGACCGGAGCTGCGTCAAGCTCGAGGAAGAGACCTACATTGTCGTTCAGCGCGTAGTCAAAGCCGATGCCCACTAGGCCCATCAGCCCGCCGTTGGTCGTAGAGACATCCTGCGCCGTGAAGAAGCGACCGAACGTGTAGCCGAGGAAGCCTTGGACGTATGGCGCAAACTGGTTGTCGTTAAAGTAGTACCGACCGACCAGGCCAAGGGAGTGCTTCCACTCCCCGTCGTTCGAGTCGTTCGGGTCGTTGAATACGTTGGCGCGATTGTCGGTATACGGCGCTGCGGCGTCAATCGGCACCGACTCGTTACTGCGCTCATACCGACCAGAGAGATGGAACAGGCCAAGCTGGAACTGCGGCGACAAGTGCACCCCGATTTCCAAGCCGCCCGCGGGACCTAGGTAGTTGACCACGTCGCCGATATTGCGCTCATCGTTGACGTCGGTCAGACGGTCGCCAATGTAGGAGTTCACACCCACACGGGCCTTCAGATAGACGTTGGTATCACCACGGTATTCCTGGGCGTCCACGTTGCCCACAAAGAGCAGCAAGGCAAGCGCCGAAACAAACAGCGATGCCAAGGTGAAACGTTTACTCATAGGGTTAAACCTCTTTGTAGCTAGTTTTGGGAGGGATTTGTATGTACAGTTTGTTCGGGGTCAGACTTGGATATTCTGCCATACCTGGGCGGGCGGTACGATGTCGACGTCCACGGCAGAATGCTCGGAGGGGGTATGTGCAACTCGAGTCCGCAACGCGTGGGGAATACGGGATGTTCAACGCGTACACAGGCGAGGCAAGATAGCGGACGGGATCGCAAAAGCGGGCGATTTGAGCCTGCACGTTACCAAATTGGCCCAATTAACACAACCGAAACCCGGATAAACATTGGCCTTCCATTGTGATACACCTCGTATTTCAAAGAAATCTAATCGATACAAGAAAACGCCTGTCCCAAAGTGGAGGGACAGGCGTTCAAAACGAGCCAGCAAAGATCGCGATCAGAGCGCGTTGACGTGCTTTTCGAGCTTGCTCTTGTAGTTAGCTGCCTTGTTCTTGTGGATCAGGCCTTTGGTTGCCAGGCGATCCAACACGGCTTTGACGTCTTGCAGGAGAGCGGAGGCCGCGGCTTTGTCTTCGGTCTGCTTGAGCTTCTTGACAAGGGTGCGCATCCGGGTGCGCTGCAGCCGGTTTTGCTCACGGCGGCGGGCCGTCTGACGAACGCGCTTCTCGGCGGATTTATGCTGCGGCATGTGCTTTATCGGTTGAGGTATAGTAAGTCTAGATCAGGACGGCTAATATACGGTGGTGAACACAAACCAACCAACCCTCGTTGCCCTCTGAACGGCAGATCTGGTTGAATATCAGGTGAGGATCATCGCGTCAGCCGTGCGATCAGTGCGGCATGCTGCGGGAAGCGGGCCTGGAGCGTCGCGCGGTCAGCCAGCTCAAAGTCAGCGAAGTCAAAGCCGGGAGCCACAGTACAGCCCACCAACGTGTAGCTACCGGGCTGATGCACGGTAGCGCCAAACCACGCCCCGGCAGGCACAACGGTTTGGAAGGCGCCCTCGCCGAGCCTTCGCTGTTCGCTCCGGCCGTCTGGATGAATCAGGTGGAGGTCAACCGGGCTACCGTGGTAGAAATGCCAGGCTTCATCAGAGGTGAGACGGTGAAACGCGGAGAACGACGCATGCTCAAGCAAGAAGTAGATCTGCGTGCAGAAGGAGCGCACGCCTCTGTAACGCTCAGGCAAGGCGGCGGCCGGAATGGACTCGGCAGCACGGTATGTCTCTGCGAAGTGACCGCCCTCGGGGTGTGGCTGCAGGCCTAGCGCCCCAATCCAATGCGCGGCATCGTACGAGGCAGCCATTCCACTACAGGCGCTGCATGAACATGACAGGCACCACGTTGCGGTCGGGGATACCGATCTGCACCAGCTCCCAACCGGCCTCATAGGCATCGATCATCTCGCGAAGACGCTCGATGCGCCCGTCCAGATCGCGGCCGCCGGAGGTCCAGTCAAACGTCTCCACGCGGTAGTTGGTGAAGTGCTTCGTGCCGTTAACCGTCACCTCCACCTCAACGGTGTCCTGCGGCTTGAGGGCGGGGAGGTGGATACTGATCGCGTTCATGGTCTGCTTGCTCGATGAGGGTAAACAGCGAGGGTACCTGCACAGGCTGTGGCCATTGCCAGACTCCTACGGACGACCCGAGGGAGACGTTGCACGAGGCTTGGGATCTGAAGGCGGCCGGGTGGCGGCGAGGCTTGGCGGCGGGCTGATGCCTGGGGGTAGCTTCGCGGCGGCTCGCGGTGGCGGCCCCGGCCGGCGCTTGGCATCCAAGACGGGCAGCGAAATGACGCCTGCCGCCGAGCCGTCGCCCTTGGGCATGGGCGGTTTGGCCCCGGCGCGAGGTGGCGACCCTGACCGCCGCTTGGCGTCGAGGACGGGTAATGCAATCATGTCTGACGGCGCCTCACCGCCCTTGGGCACAGGCGGCTTCGGGCGTGCCGGGCGCCTCTTGGGCACGAGCGTCTCATACTCGGGCAGGATGGCCTTGCGGTCGCCTAGGCGGGCGCGCAGACGCTGCACGACGAACTTGGTCCAGCTGTAATGCACCTTCGAGGGCAGGCTCTGCCAGAAATACTTCGACGTGGGCGTGGTGGCAAAGCTGGGCTCGAAGTAGCAGTTGATGGTGCAGCTCTTGCACACGCTGTGCCGCCCCTCCTGCTCTTGATGCCGCTTCACCGTGTCGGACTGCCAGAGGTCGTACAGCTGCCCGTCGATCGGCAGGCGGTCTAGGCCGTAGTGGTAACACGGCAGCACCAGCTCGTTGAACGGCGAGATGACCACGCACGTGGAGACGGCCTTGCAGACGGGCTTCTCTGGGTCGTTGCCGCCCGCCCGGCGCAGGGACAGGAAGGCGGGGTTGAGGTACGTGTACGGCTTGCGCGCAAACGCCTCCATCTTCGCCATCACCTCGATGGCCAGCTGATCGCCCAAGGTGTTGTACTCGAACAGCGGGTTGATGATGAGCATCAGCTTGTTCGGGTACGAGATGGTCTCGTAGATCTCGTCGAGGCGGTGTACACTCTCGTTCGTAACCGTGAACAGCAGGTCGGGCCGCTCGCCGAGCGATACGGCGACCTCGATGGACTCCATCAGCTTGCCGAAGCAGTTCACCCCGCGCGACGCGTTGTGCTCCTCCGGCACCGACGAGTCGATGGAGAAGTGCAGCAGGTCTATGTTGCCTGCCAGCGCCTTGGCCTTCTTCGGGTAGAGCAGTCCGTTGGAGGTCACCGTCGTCAGGAAGCCGCGGGCCTTGGCCATCTGCAGCAGCTCGGGCAGCTGCTTGTGCAGCAGGGGCTCGCCACCAGTGAAGTCGATCACGCGCACGCCGAGGCGCTTCAGGTCGTCCAGGTTACGCTCGGCGTCTTCCAACGCGATCATCGGGGAGGGCTGCTCCCAGATGTCGCAGAAGCCGCACTTGGCGTTGCAGCGGTACGTGACGTAGTAGTTGCAGAGGACGGGCATGCGTAGCAAAGCGGCAGGTGAAGCAGCCCCAACATAAGGACGACAGCCGCCCCTTATTTCAGCAAGGTCACCTTTTGCGTCTGCGCCGATGCGTTGCTGGCAGCACGAATCAAGTAGGTGCCACTCGGGAGGTCATCCGCATAGAAGGTCAGCGGGAAGGTACCCACCGAAAGTACGCCGTCAAAGAGGCGTGCCACTTCACGACCTGAGAGGTCGTAGGCTGCCACCGTGATCCACGCCGTCTCGCGCATGGTGACCTGCACGGTGGTCTCGGGGTTGAACGGGTTGGGGTATGCCGCATCTAGCGCGAAGGCCGCGGGTACGTCAGCCTCGTCGTCAGTACCTACACGCAAGGCGGCATCGCCCGAGGGGCGCACCATGAACAGCCCTTCGCCCTGGCTGCTGATAGCGATGACCCCATTGCTGAAGAACGGGTACGAGGTCCACGCTCCACTGAACACAGCACGGTCATCATCGGGATAGGTGTCGAAGAAACCCACCTCCACGGGGTTCTCGATGTCGCTGATGTCGAGGATGCGGAGGCCGCTGGTGTAGTTGGCCAAGTAGGCTCTGTCCCCGACGATGTAGATATTGTGATCGATTGCCGGGACAGAGGCCATGTACTCAGTGAGGAGTTCGGGGCTGTCGAGGTCTTCGAGGTCCCAGATGAGGGTCCGCGTCTGGCCAACCACGCGGTTGAGCTCGTCTAGCTCATCGTTTTGGATGAAGTAGCGGAGGTCAGGGGTAAGCCATCCTTGGTGGATGTAACGCGCATCGGGGTACGTGCCTGTGGATACGGCAATGATGTCGCTCTTGTCTGTGACATCGGCGATGCTAACGGCGGTCTCGTTGGAGTTGACGCAGATTTCGCGACCGCTGTAGTCGGCGTCGGGCCCATCGTAGAGGACACACTGCGTGTCGTGCGTGTAGCCTGTGCCGCGTCGCCCCGTGTTGGGGTGGGCGAAGCACGCCTCGAACGTCGGGTTCATCGGGTCCTGAATATTGACGATGTGCAGCCCGCCGCCGCAGGTGTTCGACCCGACGAGGTAGGCAAACCCGGTGCTCTCGTTGATGGCGATGTTGTGGGCGTCTTCAATGCCCGTGTAGTTGGCATCCTCAGTGAAGATACCTGCATCGCTGGTCAAGCCTCGTAGCCTGGTAAGATCAAAGATCTGCATACCATGCCTCGGCGTTTGGTCAGCGACGATGAATGCATGATCGTTGTAGACTTTGATGTCTCGCCAAGTGGTAGATTGAGCAGCGGCAGGCTTGGGCAGGTCGCCGAGGTAGACGGGGTTGGCCGGGTCGCTCACATCGACGAACGAGGTGCCATTGCGCCGCCCTACGAGAGCGTAGTTGCGGCCCGTTTCGGAGTCGGTCCAGCCCCACATGTCGTTGATTGCCGTGAAGGCGGCGCCCATATCTGCTCTTGGCAAGAACGACACCAACTCCACGTTCTCGCACGGAAAGGTGGCCGCCATACCGTTGTCGCAGGGAATCTCCGTCAGCCGTGTGCTGCTCACCTGCGACGACGGAGTGCTCGCGGTTCGGTACTCGGCTTCGCTGGAGAGCGTCAGGCCTGTTGTAGACGATTGAGCGAGGGCATCGGCGTTAAAAAACGACAGGCATGCGAAGAGGAGGAGACAGCGGCGCATAGCAGAGGCGGTAAAAGGCAGCAAGAGAAGTAATGCGAGCGGCCCAACGGATGAATGGCCCTTGGGCTCCAGGCAAAGTACAAAAACGACACCACTCGCATACAGGGGCGCCCGATTCGCCCTACTTGAACACCAACTCGTGCACCAAGTCACGGCCCAGCTCGCGGTTGAGCGCCTGGCACCAGCGCGTGCGCTCCATATGCAGATGCTGCCGCCACGACGCCGACCGGATCTTGACGTAGAGCCGCCCGTGCTTGAACCAAACCGACTCGGTGTGGCGGTTCACCTGCGGCCCTGCCAGTATCGCCCAGGTCTCGATGATCGTGGCGGTGTCCATCTTTTTCTGGATGCCCATCTTGTCGATGAGCTCGCCGAGAACGGAGCCGAGGGACTGCGTGCCACGATGGATGGGCATGTACGTGGTGGTGCGAATGGGGTGGGCGATAAGGGGAGCGCGCAAGATGGCGTGTATACGCGGCGGAGGCAAGCGAAACGCTCAAGAAAGAGAACAGGGGGCATCCCGTCCGAAAGGTACGGAAAAACACGCCCTAGCTTGTCGCCTCTTTGGCACCGCACACATCAAAAAACATGGGTTACGCCATGCCACACGCCTCTGCCACCGATTGGACTGCTTTTCGCGGGACTGCACCGCGTACTTCGCCTCAGCCCGACCGCGCCATGCCGAACCGTCCTCTCCCCGAGTCTGCCTCGCCGCTCCGCGACCGCTTCGACTTCCAGGCGGGTATGCTAGCGGCATATTTAGCCGAAGCCCTGCCCAAACACCGCGTGCGCCAAGCGACCATCATGCTCGGCAACCTCGTGAAGACCGGGCACCAGACGCTAGCGGCGCCGCGCGAAGACCACCCCGATGTGCACCGCGTCACGGTAGAAGACGTGGTGCGTTAGTCCTGCCTCAGCGGCTTGGTCGAGTAGCGTCGCCTCGGTCTCGGGGAAGTCGTACGTGGTGATGTGCGCGCGTGCCTTGGCGCGCTCCGCCCGCGATAGGGCATCCCACTCTGCATCGATGGTCGCCAGATAACGGTCGAGGTAGGTCTCTCGCGTCTCGTCGGGGCGGTGCACGATGTCGTAGAGGATGAGCTGCCCATCGGGTTGGAGCAGCGTTGCGATGGCCGCAAGCGCCTGGGCTTTCTCGCCGCGCTGGAGGTGGTGCAGCGCGAAGCCCGAGTGGATGACATCGACGCCGCCAAGCGCAGTGTGTTGAATGAAGCGCAGCAGATCGTTGTGGATGACGTCCACATCCGCAACACCCACGGCTTCCACGTTTTGGCGGGCCAGCGCCAGCGCGTGCGGCGATAGATCGACGCCCGTGTAGCGCCGCACGGGCAGCCCCTGCAAGCTGAGGGCGACTTGCGAGGCGTCGCCGCAGCCGAGGTCAAGGACGGTGAAGGGCGCAGACCGGGCCGCCAGCAACTCGCGCACCGCCGCGTGGATGGCGCGGTGGTTCATGTAGTCCTCGGCGATGACGGTTTGGTAGATCTTCCAGCCGTCGAAGAAGGCCTGGATCTCGTCGTGTGCTGCAGCCATCCCTCAGCTCTGCGCGACGGCGACAGTGGATGGGCGAGGTAGGCTGTGCATGGGGTGGCTCAGGAGTGGTGGGCAAGTCCCTACCATGATACAACGCCGCCGCCACAAGTCACAGCCCCTAGCACAGGGCGAGCGCTATACGTCCTTACTTCGTTGCGCGACCCGCGGTAAAACCGCAGCTTTTTTACGCATCGCACGGGTTAGCTGTATTTCAGACAGGCCACCCGTTATATTCGGGGCCTTGTTCTGCCCACCATCCGCGTCATCCCGCTATGGTTCGCCTCGTTCGGCTGCTCGTGCTCGTCCTGTTCTTCGGCTTCAGCGGTCTCGTATCGGAGAGCCACGCGCAAGTGCTGGAGGCGCCGCAGGTCGTGCTGAACGGCATCCCGTTCGACGTGACTGTCCGCGCCGAGGGCGCCACGGGGCTCCAACTGCGGGCCGAGCAACGCGCCTACCCCGTCACCCTCCAAGACGGCGAGGCCACCGTCCGGGTGACCCTCTCCGGGGGCGGGACGATCACGCTGCAGCAGAACGGTGCCACCATCGCCGAGACCACGCCGACGGCCATCCCGAAATGGTTCTCGATCCTGCCTCCGCTGCTGGTCATTGTCATTGCGCTCGTCACCAAGCGCGTGATTCCGTCGCTGTTCTTAGGGCTGTGGCTGGGCGCGTGGGCCGCGCTCGGGCTCTCCGGCACGGGCTTCGTCGTGGGCCTGTTCGACGCGTTCCAGGTCTACATCCTCGGCGCCCTCGCCGACGCCGACCACGCTGCCATCATCCTCTTCACGTTCATGATCGGCGGGCTGGTGGGCATCATCTCCAAGAACGGCGGCATGCAGGGCGTGGTCAGCAAGATTGCCGGATGGGCCAGCTCGGCCAAGAAGGGGCAGCTCTCTACGGCCCTGCTGGGCTTGGTCGTCTTCTTCGACGACTACGCCAACACGCTGGTGGTGGGCAACACGATGCGGCCCGTGACCGACCGGCTGCGCATCTCGCGCGAGAAGCTGGCGTACCTCGTCGATTCCACGGCGGCGCCCGTGGCTACGCTCGCGCTTGTGACCACGTGGATCGGCTTTCAGGTGGGGCTCATCGGGACGGCCGTGGAGCAGATCGACGGGTTTGACGTGGCGGCGTATTCGGTCTTCCTCAACTCACTGCCGTACAGCTTTTACCCCGTGCTCGCCATCTTCTTCGTGCTGGTCGTGGCTAACTCGGGCCGCGACTTTGGGCCGATGTACGAGGCCGAGGTGCGGGCGCGCACCACTGGGCAGGTCCTGGGCCCCGGCGCCAAGGTGGACACCGCCGCCGAGAGCGAAGAGCTGGAGTCCAAGACGGACACGCCGCAGCGTGCATTCAACGCTATCCTGCCCATCGCCGTGCTCGTCATCGGCGTCATCGTGGGGCTGTTTGTGACAGGCGAGGGCGAGACTGTGCAGGACATCATCGGCGACGCGGACAGCTACAAGGCGTTGATGTGGGCCTCGCTGGCGGGCGTGCTGACGGCGGCGGTGCTCTCCATCGGGCAGCGCATCCTCTCGCTCGAGGAAACCGTTGAGGCATGGTACGCCGGCCTGCGGTCGATGCTCTTCGCCATGATTATCCTCGTGCTGGCGTGGGCGCTGTCGTCCATCACTGAAGTGCTCCACACCGCCGACTTCCTCGTGGATGTGCTCGGCGGTGCGATCGCGCCGGGCTTCTTACCGTTCCTCATCTTCCTGCTGGCGGCTGTCACCGCGTTTTCCACCGGATCCAGCTGGGGCACGATGGGCATCCTCATGCCACTTGTCATCCCGCTCACGTGGGCCGTGTTGGAAGACAACGCCATGACCGACCCCGAGCACTACTACATCCTCTACTCGGCCGTCTCGTGCATCCTGGCGGGCGCCGTCTGGGGCGATCACTGCACGCCCATCTCAGACACCACTATCCTGTCATCGATGGCCTCGGGCTGTGATCACATCGAGCACGTGCGCACGCAGCTGCCGTATGCGCTCTTGGTGGGCGGCGTAGCACTCGTGTTGGGCACGTTGCCTACGGGCTTCGGCTTCCCGTGGTGGGTGTCGTTCCTACTCGGCTTCGCGGTGCTGAGCATCGGGATGCGGATGTTCGGCAAGAAAGCCGATGCCGCCACCGCCTGACGCACCGTTAGTCGGCGTCGACGAAGTGGTAGCCCATGCCCCGTTTGGTGCGGATGAAGTGCGGCGCCGCCGGGTCGCGCTCGATCTTGCCGCGCAGCCGGTTGATATGCGAATTGACGGTGTGGCTGTAGCCGTCGTAGTGGTAGCCCCACACGGCGTCGAGCAGCTCCTGCCGTGTGTAGACTCGCCCGGGATGTTGCGCGAACAGCAGCAGCAGGTCCCACTCTTTGGCCGTCAGCTCGATGTCTTTCTCGCCGAGCGTGACCCGCCGCTTCTCGCGGTCAATCGTCAGGTCGCCGAACGTGATCGTGACCATCTGATCTGCCGCGTTTCCCCCATCGGTGGCCGTACGGCGGAGCAGTGCCTTGACGCGGGCGAGCAGCTCGCGGATGCTGAACGGCTTGGTGACGTAGTCGTCGGCGCCCAGTTCGAGGCCGAGCACCTTGTCGAACTCCTCCGAGCGCGAGGTGAGCATCAGGATGGGCACGTCGAGGCCCTTGGCACGGACGGCGCGGCAGATGTCGAAGCCGTCGCTGCCGGGCAGCATGATGTCGAGGATCAGCAGGTCGTAGCGGCCTGAGCAGGCGGCGTGGAGGCCCGCCGTGCCGTCGTGGATGAGCTCGGCGCGGTAGTGGGCGTCGGTGAGGTGGAGGTCGAGCAGCGCGGCGAGTTCGCGGTCGTCTTCCACGACGAGGACGTTGGAGGCAGCAGCCATGCGAGGGCGTTCAGCAAGCGATTGGGAGCAGGTCTTGAGTGTACGGCGTTGAGCATGCGTTACACCACGAGGCGGCCCAATCTACATCGGCCAGCGGTGGCAATCTACCGCGTCGTGTGTGGAACTCAGCTCCGCCGATGCCACGTAAGCGCGGCCTCACCCCTTGCGTCATCGCTGCCGCTATGCCTCTGCGCGCCGTCCTCCTCTTGATGCTCGTTCCGCTGGCTGGATGCGCGCGGTTCACGGCGTCGCAGGAGGTGCTCATCGAGGACGCGATCCAGCTTAGCAACGTAACCGTTGCCGACTCGCTCTACGGCGCCATCGTGCTGCTGATGGCCGAGGCCGGGGAGATCGCGTGGGGCCGCCAGCGCATTGGACGGATGCCGCGCCGCGCCCGCACCCAGCCGACCCGTTGGCTCTTGGAGCAGATCCAAACCAACGGCGTGGTCGATGCAGACGATCTGCAGGCGTGGAAGAAGCATGCGCCCATCGCGGCCCTCACGTCGCCGTGCGAGCCCACTACGCAGTTGAACATGCTACAACTGGACCGCGACGTGTTTGCCTTGGCGGGCACGCTGGTACACGAGCGCACGCACGCGCTCTGCGTGACGCACCCCCGTTCGCAGAAGCGCCTCGACAACCTCTGCGACCCCGCCTATGTCTTCGGCGACCTCACCGAAACGCTCGCTCGCCACCGCGACGCCGACGCCCGGCTGCGTGTCCTCCGCCCACTCTGCCCGGCCTTGTGCCAACGCCTCTACGACGCCGACGTCGTCTTCGCCTGCACGCCGCCCAAGTAGGCGCCCGTCCCGCTGGAGTGGGTGTACGCGACCTGGGCGCCGAGCCAACCCACGCAGAGGTCACCGCTGCAGCGTCATGCGTCGAGTGATGGAGACATACCCAGCCGCTTCTAAACGGTAGAAATACATTCCTGTGGGCAGGTCATCGGCCTCGAACACAACGTCGTAGACGCCCGCGTCCTGCATACCATCGACGAGCGTGCGCACGCGGCG
>JBCCMF010000089.1:0-14131 GCA_039026435.1 Bacteroidota bacterium | reverse complement strand
GCAAGATTATCAAAATCTGCCCGCCCCGACTGACAGAGCGTCACCGGACCAGATGCATCGTTCGCGTCGACAGCCCTTGCGGCGTGATCAGCCGCAGATGGTACAGCCCATTCTCCAACCCGCTGCCATCGAACGGCACCGCCCAGTGCCCGGCTGCTTGTGTAGTGTTGAGGATCGTCCGTACTTCGCGCCCCAAACCGTCGTAGACGACAAGGTGCACGGACGTCGGCTCGGGTAGGCTGTAGCGAATGGTGGTATTCGCGGCGAACGGGTTTGGGTAGTTGGCCTCCAGCGTGGCCCGGGCGGGCAGCGGCGTCTCATCGTCGATGCTGGTCGCGCTGCCGAGCGGAAACTGGATCTCAAACACGCCCCGGCGGCTGCCATACTCGACTACATACAGCTTGCCATCGAGCATGGCGGCGTCGATGGGGTTTTGGAAGCCCACGGCGAGTTGCGTAGCCGAAAGCGTGTAGCTGCCCGACTGTTTGTCGAGGTCCAACATCAGCAGATCCTGCCCGTCGCCACCGAGGCGGCCGAGCAGGTCGCCGTCGCCGTCGGTCCAGCTGAACATGAAGGCGTGACCCCGATACGGCTCGGCGAAGATCGAGTCGGCGTCGAACGTCAGGCCTAGCGGCGAGCGGTGGCCTGTGAAGGTGCCGACGGAGGTGCCTTCGTCGCTGGCATCGCGGAGTGCGCCAGAGGGGGTGCGGTACTTGTCGCCATCGGGGCCGATGTTGCGGATGGGCCCGGTGAACGTGACGCCTGCAGGCGGCGCGGGAAAGGTTGGGTCCTCGCTGAAGTACCAGCCGATGTCGGAGACGTTGTTGGTATTGCGGTCGGGCTGGACGAAGGGATCGTTGGCGGGGTTGTACGGAACGGCCTGCTGGGGCGTCTGGCTGTCGCCGATCTGCCACGGGAAGCCGTAGTGGCGCCCCTCGCGCAGCCAGTTCAGCTCCTCGTTGTCGTCGCGGTCGCCGGCGTTCTCAGTGCCCAGCAAGTCGCCGTTCGGCGCGAAGGCGAGGTCGTAGTGATTCCGCGTACCCTCGGCGTAGAGATAGCCCGCCGTGCGCAGTGCGTCGCGGTCGTTCGGCAAGACCAGTTCGGTCGCATCCGAGGGGATACGCAGGATCACCGCCGTCAGGCCTTCCTCGCGGATACCGCCGTACATCTCGCCGTGGTCCGTGCGCGAGCCCGAGTTCATGTACAGCGTGCTGCCGTCCGGGCTAATCGTAAGCCCGTTCATGCGGTGGTCGAACCACGTCCGGCTCAGCCGATAGACCTCCGTCGTCATAGCGGTAGTCCATGTCCGCTCCACATCGTCGGCCCCCGTGAGTATCGCCCGCTTCAGCACGCCGACGGTGGTGTTGTCCTCGCCGTCGTTATTGCCCAAGAGGTACAGTGTGCCGTCGGCATCGAAAACGAGCCCAGCGGGCCGCTCGATGTCGTGATCATCTTCGGTGTACTGCAGTTCGAGATCAAACCAGCGCCCGCCACGCATCGGCGTGATCTCGTAGATCTGCCCGGTCGTCATCAACACAAAAAGCGTGTTGGTCACGGGATTCGTCACCAGACGAACAGGGCGCTGGCCGCCGTCACTGGGCAACGTCAGCGCTTCTCGGATCGAGAGATCATCGGAGAGCACCTGCTGGGCAGCGGCAGGCATGGTTGTGGCACCGATGAACAACAGAACGACAAAGAGGAGGCGAGCGAGCATGCGATTGGCGTGTGTTAGCGACGTTTGAATGTGGTCTTGGCGAATCGCGCCTGATACCATACCTGGGCGCGGACGGCCGCGGGCAGCGGCAGCATACCGTCTGCTACACGATAGTTGTGCTTCTGGATCAATCGCAAGGCTTCGAGGCCGCCTAGCCAGCTTTCTTTGAGCGCACGTTGCAGGCCGCCCTCCACGTCGTGCACCAGGGGTAGCGCTTGTGCATAGGCATCTTGCGCACGGATGACCGCTTTCCAGAGCAGCTTGTTGACGTCGGGGTGGTCGCGGTCGCGGCGGAGCAGGGTGACGCTCACGCCTTGGCGTTCCATCTCATCGAGCGCGAAGAAGCAGCGGTCGTGCGCCAGGTCGTCGTCGAGCGTGAGCAGGCGGCTGGTGAAGAAGTACGCCCGTCCCCACTCGCGCAGCACCGTCTGCGTCCAACGCGTGTTGACGCCCGCGATGGCGGCTAAGATGCGCGCTTGGCTGCCACTCCATGCATCCGCAAACGCGCTGAGGTCCCTGGTTGTCTGGAAGCGCTGCACGCCGTGCCACCGCCACGCCACACTGGCTTGTGCGACGAGTTCGGCGTTGGGCACGCGCTTGTCGACAAGGAGTTGGCGATATGGCGTGTCCACGGTGAGGCCAAGCCCGGTAGTGGACGCTTCGCGACCGATGACACCCGCCAACACGTTGGCGGCCTGCTCGTCGAAGCGTTTGATCTGAGCAGCTTGCTTAAGTGCGAACAGCCACTGCCATGCAGCGGTCACGATGGGTTGATCGGCTTTGGGCCACCGCTCCGACGCGAGCGGGACGGGCCACCCGGCTAGCGCGAATGGATCAGGTTCAGCCATCGTCGTTGCGGCGCCACGGCGGCGCGGTCTTGCCGAGGAACGACGCGATGCCCGCCTTGAAGTCGGCGGTGGTGCGCGAGAAGGCGTTGGCTTGCACAGCCACGTGTTGCGCCTCCTGCTGCCCCATCGACGGCAGGTCAGCGAGCAGGCGTTTGGTTAGTGCGAGCGCCGTTGGGCTGGCATTGTCGGCGATATCAGTGGCGATAGCCATGACGTGAGCATCGAGGTCGGGCTCGGGCACCGCGTCGAGGACCAAGCCGATCCGCGCCGCCTCGGCCCCGTCGAATCGATGGCCACGCAGGAGCACGTGGCGCGCATGCGTCTGCCCGATCTTGCGCAGCACGTACGGCATAATGATGGCGGGCACGAAGCCGAGGCGCACCTCGGCGAACGCAAACCGCGTGGTGGTGCTACACACGGCGATATCGACAGCCGCTACGAGCCCCGCCCCTCCGCCGATGGCGGCATAGTGGATTTTTGCAATAACGGGCTTAGTGCATGCACTGATCCGAGCAAACAGCGCGGCCAGTTGGCCCGAGTCGCGCAGGTTGGCCTCAGACGATGCAGTCTGGAGGCCTTGCAGCGCCTTGAGGTCGGCGCCGGCGCAGAACGCCTTGCCCTCCCCTTGCAGAACGACCACACGCACGGATGCGTCGGCCTCAATCTCGTCGAAGCAGCGCTGCAACGCAGTCACCATCGCCGCGCTGAGCGCGTTGCGCTGGTCGGGACGGTTCATCGACACGCGGGCGATGCGGCCCTCGCGCGTCCAGAAAGCGGGTTCGGTCATAACAAACGATGATACCACGGCCACACATGCTGCGTCTGCGCCAGCCCCCAGCCTACGAGCTCGCCGCGCAGGCGGAGCACCTCGGCGCGTGGCAGCAGCGTCCGTACCCACAACCACTGCATCTGTTCGATGTCCTCGGGCCACGCTTCGAGCCGTCCCGTCGCCTCATGACGCGCCTTCTTGGTGCCGATGGCGAGCTTCCATTCGATCTGTGCGAGGATGCCGTTGATCAGCGCCAGCATGGCCTCGGGCTGCTCGATGATCGTGTTGCGAGTGCGGCGGATCAGATCGGTGGCGTAGTCGCCCACGTAGAAGCCGAAGCTGAGCCCGTCGGGGCTGAGACTGTGCGAGAGCTGGTAATCTCTGAGCCGCTTACGCCCCGGGCGGTACATCGCCATCCACAAGTGATGATGGCAGCCGCCCGCGCCGAAATCGTTCTTGAGCAGCCGACTGAACACGTTGCGCTCGGTCTCCCAGTTCAGCCGATTCGGCAGGACGCCGTTCACCACGAGGTCGTCGCGGTAACGTTTGAACGGTTGCGTGAGGCGCTGCTTGATGCCGTCTTTCTCCGTCCGGTACTGGCCGATGTGTGGCTCCGCTTTCAAGCGGTCGAGGATGGCGAACGACTCCTCGCCGAAACCCTCGAAGGTCAACTCCAGTGTCTCCGGTATGTCGAACGTCGGGACCGCGTTGGCGTCGATAAGCATAAGCGTGAGATCAAGGAAAGGCTAGACGAGAACGCCTTTGAGCGCGTCCAGCGTGGGTGCGATGGTCGTGACACGCGTGGGCCGCGTGGCGAGTTCGGCCAGCGCAGGCGGCACGGCCGGGCGCGCGCCTGTGGCTTGCTCCACCACCTCGGGAAACTTCGCCGGGTGCGCCGTGGCCAGGACGACGATGGGCGCCTCGATGGCTCCAGCTCCTCGCAACCGCTGGACGGCGGCGAGCCCGACTGCGGTGTGCGGGCATGCCACGTAGCCTGTCTCTTCAGCCAAAGACTGCATGGTAGTCAACGTCTTGTCATCCGCCACGGCATGGCCGAGGATGCGCTCGCGCAATTGTTCAGGCCCGAAGAGCGTGTCGAGGCGCTCGAAGTTGCTGGGCGCGCCCACGTCCATCGCGTTTGACACCGTGGCGACGGTGGGCGCGAAGGCGGCATCGGGATCAGCGGCGAGGTAGTCAGGGAAGAAGTCGTTGGCGTTGTGTGCGGCTACGAACTGCCGGATGGGCACGCCCCCCGTTTGCGCAAAGAGCCCCCCCGTGAGGTTGCCGAGGTTGCCGCTGGGCACACAGATCGTGGCTGGGCCGAGCATATTAATCGACCAGATGTAGTACAGCATCTGCGGCAGCAGCCGCCCGATGTTGATGGAGTTGGCCGACGAGAGACCCGCATCGGCGAGGTCGGGATCGACGAAGGCGGCTTTCACCATGCGCTGGCAGTCGTCGAACACACCGTCCACCGCGAACGTGCGCACGTTGGGTCGCTCGACGATAAGCTGGCGCTCCTGCGTTGGGCTCACCTTGCCTTTGGGATACAACAGCACCACGTCGATGCCGTCGATGCCTGCAAAGCCGTCGGCGACCGCGCTGCCCGTATCGCCGGAGGTGGCGACGAGGATGGTCCGCTGCTCGCCGCGCTGGTGCAGGAAGTGGCCCATCCAGCGCGCCATCATGCGGGCGCCGAAGTCCTTGAACGACAATGTGGGGCCGTGGAAGAGTTCGAGCACATGGATCCCCTCCCACTTCTCGGATAGGGACACGAGCGGCACCTGGAAGTTTAATGCATCTTCTACAAGTGGATCGAGTACATCGGCAGGCACTTCGTCGGAGAGCCAGGCGCGAAGTACGCGTTGAGCAAGCGTGGTGAAGTCGTCGGCTGTTGCCCACCCGGTTGCGCTCAAGCCGGGAATAATGTTTGGGATGTAGAGGCCGCCATCGGGTGCGAGGCCCCGAATCAGTGCTTCTGCAAACGGCAGGGCTTCGGCGGCGGAGCGGGTGCTGTGGTACGTAGGGTGCGGCATCGGCGGCGGGTTGGGCGCACGACTGTGCGCCCCTACGGACAAAGAATTATTGGACGGCGTCAACGAGGCGGATGCGCTGCCAATCGGGCGCGACGCGGCGGGCGCCTTCGGCATCGACGGTCGTCGCCAACCCGGCGGCGGGCGTGCCGGCATGGCGACTGGCCTCTAGCATGACGGCCAAGACCACCTCGGCGTGCGCGGCGGACTCGGCGAGGGCGTACATCGCAGGCCCTGAGCCCGTGAGGGCGCAGCCAAGCGCCCCAGCGTCGAGTGCTGCGGCCTTCACATCGGGATAGCACGGCACCAGCGCGGCGCGGACGGGCTCGACGAGGCGATCTTGCATCATCGCGTGGCCGATGGTCTCCCAATCGCCCGCGTGGAACGCATCCAGCATGAACGCCAGCTCGGACGTGTTGTGGACGGCGTCCCACAGCGACACCTGATCGGGCAGCATCTCGCGCGCTTCTTTGGTCAGCACCTGTACCTGCGGCAGAATCACGGCGAGGTGCAAGTCGCGAGGCAATTGCACGCAGCGATACCGCGTCGGCTCAGTAGCAGAGACAAGTACGAGACCACCGAAGAGCGCTGGCAATACGTTGTCGCCGTGGAGACTGCCGGACGCGATGGCCTCGCCGCGCAGCACCGCCTCGACCAAGTCAGCCTTCGTGAAGGGCGAGCCCAGTGCGAGATTAGCCGCCCAGGCCCCCGCGACCGCACTCGCGGCCGAGCTACCGATGCCAGATCCAGGCCGGATGCCTTTCCCGATGGTCATCTCCAGCCCATGCCGCACATCGGCCTGACGCAGCACATACAGTGCGGCGGTCGCGGCGGTGTTCTGCGCCGTCGCCTTTGACAGCGTACCGCCGTCGCCTGTGATTGCCGTTACATGAACGCCGGGCTGCTCTACAGCCCGCACGCGAACGACATCGCCCAATGCCGACACGCACAGCCCGAGCGTGTCGAAGCCTGGGCCGAGGTTAGAAAGCGACGCCGGGCCGAATACGTGCGTCCAGTCGCCTATCGGGTGTAAATCCATCGAGATTACGGTGCTCGTAAAGGCCACTTAAACTACGCCGTATCACCGCTGTTACAAGGCAATCGTTCGTGAATCGGCAAAATCACGCCCGCATCGGCAGATCGCCCACGCCTTTCGTGGGGAGCGAGATGAAGCCGCTGAGGTGCATGTCGATGGCACGGGCGGCTTCGCGCCCCTCGGAGATGGCCCACACGACCAAGCTCTGCCCGCGCCGCGCATCGCCAGCGGCGAAGACGTTGGGGCGGCTGGTTTCATATGTATTCGGGTCGGTGACGATGTTGCCGCGCCGGTCTAACTCCAGGCCCATCTGCCCGACGAAGTGGCTCGACTCCGGCCCCGTGTAGCCGATGGCCAATAGTACCAAGTCGGCAGGGAAGCGCTGCTCGGTGCCTTCGATCTCTGTGATTGTCATCCGCCCGTCGGCACCGACGGCCCGTACGACGCGGATGGTCTCGACCGCCTTGAGCACGCCGCGCTCGCCGATGAACCGTTTCGTCAGCACCTGCCACTCGCGGTCGCCGCCTTCTTCGTGCGACGTGCTCGTGCGCAGCGTCATCGGGTAGTACGGCCACGGATCGCGTTCGGTACGGTGGTCAAACGGGCGTTGCCCGATGCCAAATTGCGTCACCGAGGCAGCGTTTTGCCGATTCGAGGTGCCCACGCAGTCGCTCCCCGTATCGCCGCTGCCAATCACGACGACGTGCTTACCCGTCGCGTTGAGTTCAGAGATGCCAGCAGCGCGCAGGTCATCGCCCGCGACGCGCTTGTTCTGTTGCCAGAGGAAGTCCCACGCGAAGTGGATGCCCGACAGTTCGCGGCCTGGAATCGGCAGGTCGCGCGGCTTGGTGGAGCCGACGCAGATGACGACGGCATGGTGCTCGTGCTCAAGCTGATCGATGGGCACGTCCACGCCCACCTCGACGCCCAGCTCGAATCGGATGCCTTCGCGGCGCAAGATGCTGAGGCGGCGCTCGATGACCCACTTCTCCAGCTTGAAATCGGGGATGCCGTAGCGCAGCAGCCCGCCCGCCCGGTCGTCGCGCTCGTACACAGTGACAGTGTGGCCCGCCTGGTTGAGCTGATCGGCGCAGGCGAGACCCGCAGGCCCCGAGCCGATGACGGCTATACGCTTGCCTGTCCGTCGAGCCGGGATGATGGGCTGGACCCAACCGTTGTCGAAGGCTTGCTCGATGATCGTCTGCTCGATCTGCTCGATGGTGACCGGGTCGCTGTAGAGCCCAAGCACACACGCCGACTCGCACGGCGCTGGGCAGATGCGACCCGTGAACTCGGGAAAGTTGTTGGTCGCCCGCAGCCGATGGTACGCCGCCTTCCAATCCTCGCGCGCGACCAGGTTGTTCCAATCCGGAATCATGTTGCCCAGCGGACAGCCCGAGGTGCAAAACGGGACGCCGCAGTCCATGCAGCGGTTGGCTTGCGTTCGTTGCGACTCGGCTGCGTAGGGCTCGTTGATCGCGTTGTAGTCACGCAGCCGCTCGGCCACCGGACGCTTCTCCGGCAGTTTGCGGTCGGCCTGCATAAAGCCTCGGATTCGGCTCATCGGGTACCTGGGTCTATATAGTTCTGATGTCTTCGTTTGCGCTTGTCATCCCGAGCGGCGGCGGCAGGCCAAAGCCGAGGGATCTCCCACTTGGTCGTCGTGCAATCCTTGAACGGGGGAGATCCCTCGACTTCGCTCGGGATGACAGTGGTGGAGGTTTATGCCGTGACGGGTATGGGAACGGCTTCGGCAGGGACGCGGGCTCTCTTCGCGGCCATCCGCTCCAGCGCTTTGCGGTACTCGGTGGGCATGACCTTCACGAAGTGCGCGGCATGCGTAGCCCACTTTTCCAGCACCCACGCCGCCACTTCACTGCCTGTCGCGTCGAAGTGGCGTTGCACGAGGTCGCGCACCTCAATCTCATCTTCAGGCGAGAGGCCGCTCAGCTCAACCATCTCCATGTTGCACCGCTGATCGGCGAAGGCGCCGGAGGGATCGAAGACATAGGCGATGCCGCCGCTCATGCCCGCGGCGAAGTTGCGCCCCGTGCCGCCGAGCACGACGACGCGCCCACCGGTCATGTACTCGCAGCCGTGGTCGCCCACGCCCTCCACGACGGCCCGCGCCCCGCTGTTGCGCACGGCAAACCGCTCGCCCGCGATGCCGCGCACGTACAGCTCGCCCGCCGTGGCGCCATACAGCGCGGCGTTGCCCATGATGATGTTGTCCTCGGCGAGGAACGTCGATGCCGCCGGTGGTCGCACGCTGATCGTCGCCCCCGACAGCCCCTTGCCCACGTAGTCGTTGGCATCGCCCTCGATGTGGAAGCTGATGCCAGGCGCACCGAATGCCCCGAAGCTCTGCCCTGCCGAGCCTGTAGCCTCCACGACGATGGTGTCTTTGGGCAGTCCGGCGTCGCCGCAGCGCTTGATGACGGCCGCGCTCAGCATCGTACCGACAGTCCGGTTGACGTTGGAGATGGATGTGCGGGTGACCACGCGCTCGCCTACCGCCAGCGCTGGCTCGGCTTGGGCGATTAAGTCGTGGTCGAGCGCACAGTCGAGGCCGTGGTCCTGGATGTCAACTTGGAAGCTGTTGAGGTAGGCGGGTACTTCGACCTGTTCGAGGATCGGCGAGAGGTCGAGGTGCTGCGCTTTCCAGTAGCCGGAGGCGTCACGGGTCTCCAGCAGATCCACGCGGCCGACCATCTCATTCACCGTGCGGAAGCCGAGCTCGGCCATGATCTGGCGCAGCTCGTTGGCGACGAAGTAGAAGTAGTTGACGACGTGCTCGGGCAGGCCGACGAACTTCTCGCGCAGGTGCGGATCCTGCGTCGCTACGCCCACCGGGCAGGTGTTGAGGTGGCACTTGCGCATCATGATGCAGCCCATCGCCACCAGCGGCGCGGTGGCAAAGCCGAACTCCTCGCCGCCGAGTAGCGCCGCAATTGCCACGTCGCGTCCCGTCTTGAGCTGGCCGTCTACCTCGACCACGATGCGGCTGCGGAGGCCGTTGCGCACGAGCGTCTGGTGCGCCTCGGCCAGGCCCAGCTCCCACGGCAGCCCGGCGTGCTTGATCGACGTCTGGGCCGCCGCGCCCGTCCCGCCGTCGCTGCCGGAGATGAGCACGACGTCGGCCTTGGCCTTGGTGACGCCAGCCGCCACCGTGCCCACGCCTACTTCCGACACCAGCTTCACGCTGATGCGCGCCTCGGGGTTGGTGTTCTTCAGGTCGTGGATGAGCTGCGCGAGGTCTTCAATCGAATAAATGTCGTGGTGCGGCGGCGGCGAGATGAGGCCGACGTACGGCGTGGAGTGCCGCGTCCTAGCGATCCACGGGTATACCTTCTCGCCCGGCAGCTGCCCGCCCTCGCCCGGCTTGGCGCCCTGCGCCATCTTGATCTGGATCTCGTCGGCACTCACCAAATAGGGAATCGTGACGCCGAAGCGCCCCGACGCCACCTGCTTGATACGGCTGCGCCTCGGGTTGCTGCTGGGGTAGCGCTCCGGCTGCTCGCCGCCCTCGCCGGTGTTGCTGCGCCCGCCGATGGTGTTCATCGCCTGGGCCAGCGTCTCGTGCGCCTCCTGGCTGATCGACCCATACGACATCGCGCCACTCTTGAACCGCCGGGCGATGGCTGTCCACGGCTCCACCTCGTCGAGGGACACCGGCTGACGCGTCTTCTTGAAGTCGAGCAGGCCGCGCAGGGTGCCGAGGCGGTGGTTCTGGTCGTTGATTTCCTGGGCGTAGGTGGCGTACGAGCCGTGGTCTTTCTGCCGCACCGCCTGCTGAAGCTTGGCCACGCTGAGCGGACCGAACTGATGGTGCTCGCCACCGCGCCGCCACTGGTACTGCCCGCCCACATCCAGCGGAAGCGCCGTCGGCACCTCGACAGGCGGATACGCCCGTGCGTGCCGCATCGCCACCTCGTCGGAGAGATGCGCGAGCTTGAGGCCGGAGAGGCGGGACGGCGTGCCCGTGAAGTAGACATCGACGACCTCCTGATGCAGCCCGAGTGCTTCGAAGATCTGAGCGCCGCGATAGCTGGAGAGCGTCGAGATGCCCATCTTCGACATCACTTTTAACAGCCCTTTCCCCACCGCCTTCACGTAGTTCTTCACCGCCCGCTCGCGGTCAGCGCCTGCGATGACGCGATCGTCGACCAGCTGCCGCACTGTGGCCATCGCGCCGTACGGGCAGATCGCCGCTGCGCCGTAGCCGAGCAGCAACGCAAAGTGGTGTACCTCACGCGGCTCCGCCGACTCGATCACAATGCCGATCTGCGTGCGCTTGTGCAGCTTGGTCAGGTGCTGATGCACCGCGCCGATGGTCAGGAGCGCCGGAATCCCTGCCATCGTATCGCTCACCCCGCGATCCGACAGGACGAGCATGTTGTGCCCCGACTTGACCGCCTCCACGGCCGCGTCGCATAGCTGCTCCAGCCCAGATTTCAGCGCCGCGTCGCCCTGCGCGACCGGGTAGAGCATCGACAGCGTCTTGGTGCGGAAGGTGGTGGTGTTGAGGTTGGTGATCTTCGACAGCTGGCGCTCCATCAGGATGGGCTGCTTGAGCTTGATGCGGCGACAGTTGCGCGGCGACTCGTGGAACAGGTTGCCCTCGGGGCCGAGGTACGTGCGGATCGACGTGACCAGCTCCTCGCGGATGGCGTCGAGCGGTGGGTTGGTGACTTGGGCGAAGAGTTGCTTGAAATAGTCGTACAGGAGACGCCGCTGTTGCGAGAGCACGGCCTGCGGCGTGTCATCGCCCATCGACCCGATGGCTTCCTTGCCGTTCGCGCCCATCGGCGCCAGGATGATGTTGAGGTCTTCGAGCGTGTAGCCGAACGCCTGCTGCAGTTTCAGTAGTGCATCGCCTTTGATGCGCGACGGGATGATGCCGTCGAGGAGTCCGTCCAGCGGCTGCAAGTTTTGATCGAGCCAGAAGCGGTACGGGTTGCGCTGGCTGATGCGCTGCTTCACCTCGTCGTCGCTGATGATGCGCTGCTCGGCGAGGTCGGCCAGGAGCATGCGTCCGGGGCGCAGGCGGCCCTTCTCGACGACATCGGCAGGATCGACGTCCAGCACGCCCGTTTCGGAGGCCAGGATCAGCAGTCCGCTCTTGGTGATGGTGTAGCGCGAGGGGCGCAGGCCGTTGCGATCCAGCACGGCGCCGATGTAGCGACCGTCGGTGAATGGGATCGTCGCCGGACCATCCCACGGCTCCATGATGCACGCGTGGTACTCGTAGAACGCCTTCTTGCGGGCGTCCATCTCGGTGTGATGCTGCCACGCCTCGGGAACAACCATCATCATCGCATGCGGCAGCGAGCGGCCCGTGAAGCGCAGCAATTCCAAGGCTTGGTCTAGCGTGGCGGAATCGCTAGAGCCTTCCTGCAGGATCGGCACCACCTTCTGCATGTCCGTGCCGAAGCGCTCCGACTTGAAACTGCCCTCCCGCGCCCGCATCCAGTTGACGTTGCCGCGCAGCGTGTTGATTTCGCCGTTGTGACAGATATAGCGAAACGGATGCGCCAGCTTCCACAGTGGGAACGTGTTGGTGCTGAAGCGCGAGTGGACCATCGCTAGGCCACTGGCGAAGCTGGAGTCGTTGAGGTCGGGGTAGTAGCTGCCCAGCTGATGGGTGGTGAGCATCCCCTTGTAGACGATGGTCTGCGTGGAGAGGCTGCACACGTAGAAGTCGCGCTCCAGCGGCGTGTTGCGCACCGCTTTCTCGAGCACGCGGCGGATGACGTACAGCTTCCGCTCGAATGACCGCGCATCCATCAGTGTCTGGCCGGGCGCGATGAAGAACTGCCACACCGACGGCTCCATCGCCCGCGCCGAGACGCCCACGCCGTCGTTGTTCGTTGGCACGCGGCGCCAGCCGAGGAACTGCTGGCCCTCGTCGCGCACGACCCACTCGACCAACGATCGGCTTTGCACCGCCAGCTTGTCTTCCATCGGGAAGAACGCCATGCCCACGGCATACGCGCCCGCATCGGGCAGCGTGAAGCTCTCGCCTGCGCATGCGTCGCGCAGAAACGCGTCGGGGAGGTGGACGAGGATGCCCGCGCCATCGCCCGTGTCCTCGTCGCAGCCACAGCCGCCGCGATGATCCAGATTACGCAAAATCGTTAAGCCGTCTTGCACGATCTGATGCGTTCGCTCCCCCTTGAAGTGGGCAATCATGCCGACGCCGCAGGCATCGGACTCGAACGAGGGGTCATACAGGCCGTGGGCGGAGCGGTCGTAATACATGTAGCAGGGGTTCTGGTGGAGGGGTCGCAGCGCAGCACAGGCGCAGCTCACGCTCGTCGGGGGGATTGGGGGGCCTCGATGAAAGCGGCGGAAGCACGCGGGTCGCCGGGAAACGCTCGGCGTGCTTGGGGGTCACTTTGGCAGGATACAATAGACTTGCAGCGCCTGCTCACCGCGCTAGAACGCAGTAGGCTCGGGGACAGCGAGCGTATGAGGTGTTGTCTCCGGTGTAATCGCTGCCGATGCGGTGGTGGCGGCATCGCGAGCGCGGAGGAGGTGGAAGCGCAGCCCGTCGACCAGGGCTTGCCAGCTGGCTTCCAAGATGTTCTCGCTGGCACCGACGGTGTTCCACGTTCGCTCGCCATCGGCATGTTCGATGAGGACGCGCACGGAGGCGGCCGTGCCATCTTCCGGTGTGAGCACGCGGACTTTGTAGTCGGTGAGGCGCACGCTGTCGAGGCTGGGGTACGATGTGCTGAGCGCTTGATGGAGTGCTTTCGACATGGCATCGACGGGGCCATCGCCTTCGACAGCCATCAGCACGCGCTCACCGTTGACTTGAATAACGACGGTTGCCTCGGAGCAATCGAACTGGCTCAGGCTTTTCTCGCTGCGCACGCGGACTCGCTCCAAGCTGAAGAATTCGGTGTCCTCGCCCTGGATCTTGCGCAGCAGCAGTTCGAAGCTCGCCTCGGCGCCCTCGAACTCGTAGCCCATGTGCTCCATCTCCTTGATGCGCAGCACGGCGCGCTTGGCCGCGTTGCCCTCGCCCAAGTCGAGGTTGAGCTCTTGCGCCTTGTAGCGCACGTTGCTCTGCCCCGAGAGGTCGGACACGAGCACGCGCCGCTTGTTGCCGATAAGCGCCGGGTCGATGTGCTCGTATGCACGCGGCTCTTTCATCACCGCGCTCACGTGGATGCCGCCCTTGTGCGCGAACGCGCTGCGCCCCACGAATGGCGAGCGGTCGATGGGATTCAGGTTGGCGAGTTCGTTGACGAAGTGCGACAGATCGGCAAGTTCGGCCAACCGCTCCGGCAGCACGCAGTCGTAGCCCATCTTGAGTTGCAGCGCCGGGATGACTGAGCATAGGTCGGCGTTGCCCGTCCGCTCGCCGATGCCATTTATCGTGCCCTGCACATGCGTCGCGCCCGCCTGCACGCCCATCAGCGCGTTCGCCGCTGCGCAGCCCGCGTCGTTGTGTGTGTGCATCCCGATGGGCACGTCGAAGCGCGCCACCATCGCCTTGGTGATGGCCGCGACCTCGTGCGGCATCGTTCCGCCATTCGTGTCGCACAGCACCACCACCGAGGCGCCGGCCTCCACAGCGGCTTCGAGCGTAGCTACGGCATAGCCTGCGTCGTCTTTGTAGCCATCGAAGAAGTGCTCGGCGTCGTAGAAGACCTCCTGGACCTGCGGCTGCTCATCGCAGAACGCGACGGACTCGCGGATCATCGCCAGGTTCTCTTCGCG
>JBCCMF010000088.1:0-14432 GCA_039026435.1 Bacteroidota bacterium | reverse complement strand
TCGCCGACGTGGTCGAAGTGCGTGTTGACGACCAACAGGGAGGCCCTCGTCGTCTTGTCCTGCAAATGTGCCCACGTGGCAATGCGTGGCAGTGCGGCATCCCACCCCCGGCTGCCCACCTCGTCGGGCGTGGGTGAGAGCCAGAATGTGCCGTGGGTCACCACATTGAAACGGTCGCGCTTGTAGAAGATGGGGCTGAACTCGCCCGTATCGCCGCCGTCGTCTCGGCCCACGCCCAGCCATGCGTATCCCGGCAGGCGCATGCTCAGATCGTTAATCTGACCGCGCAAGGCCTCTTGCAAGCCCGCTACGTCGGCGTCCCAAAACGCGATCGCGGCGGCGGCATCGTCGGCGCGGTTGGGCCACGCGTGGATGCCATCGCCGGGGTTGTTGTACCGGATGTTGAACGACATCGCCCGCACCATCAGCGCCTCCTCTTGCGCGACGGCTGGCTGGTGAGCAAGGCAAAGAAGCAGGAGGAGGCTTACGAAGTAGCGCATACGATAGAGCGGAGGGTGGAGTAACTGACGTTGCGGCCCGTCAATACCGTCACGACTGGGCGGGCGTTCGGAAGCTGCACCTTGCCGTGGAGCAGCGCAGCAACGGTGACCGCAGCGGAAGGCTCCACGAGTGTCTGATGTTCGGCCAGCAGCCAACGCACAGCGGCCTTGATCTCATCTTCGGAGACGTGGGCCACGGCATCGACGGCGTGGCGGAGCACCTGGAAGGGACGCACGCCTAGTCCGCCTTCCAGGCCACCCGCCACGGTGTCGAGCGCAGGCATCGCGGTGACGGCCGCGCCGCGCGCCAGCGACTGCGCCAAGGCAGGGCAGCCTTCGTGCTGGACGGCCACCACGTGCAGATCCGGGAAGCGGCTCTTCAGGTAGAACGCGAGCCCAGCCCCGTAGCCTCCGCCGCCTACCGAGAAGAGCAGTGTGCCCACGTCCTCGATGTCAGCAGCGATCTCGACGCCAAGACTGCCGCCGTTGCCCGCAATGATATCCCAGTCGTCGAATGCACTGACAAACGGCCGCTCAAGGCGGGTGGCCTCTGCGCGTGCCCACGCCTCGGTGGCATCGTAGCCGGGGAAGCTGGAACGGATCACAGTGGCTCCCAGCGCAATCATCCCCGCATACTTGGCCTCATCCACGGACTGCGGCACGTAGATGCGCACGGGCACGTCCAACTGCTGTGCGGCGTAGGCCATGCCCTTCCCGTGGTTGCCTGCCGAACACGTGACCACCCCTTGCTGAAGTTGGTTATCGGGCAGCCGGGAGAGGGCGTATAGCGCCCCGCGCACTTTAAACGACCCCGTGCGCTGCAGGTGATCCATTTTGAGCCAAATTGGCGCTTGTATAGTTGTGGACAAGGCCGTGCTGTGCACCAGAAGCGTATGGTCCACGCGCTCCCGCAGCCAAGCGGCGGCACGGTCAATAGCGTCGATACTGATCATGGGTGTCGATAATGTTGATCCGACAGCGTTATGCAGATGCAATGCTCAAGTAAACAGAAGGTTATTGATATGGAAAACCTAGGCATTCATCCGGAAAATTACCATATTAGAGGTGCGCTGGGCGCTCCGTCAACCCTCTCCGGTGTTGCGCTGCGCACAACCTCACCTTCATCTCCCCACCACATCCAATCACCCTCTATGTCAGCGATGACTATGCCGCCGCGCCACCACCGCCGCTGGCGCTGGCGGACCCCCCAAACCATCATTACCCGCACCACGTTGGACCACACCGGTTTTCTGATCCAGACGTGGGGGCTTGCTGGCGGACGCAGCGAACGCATTGCGCTGGACGAAATTGAGAGTGCAAGCCTTGTTCGGCGGTCAAAGCAAGACCGCGCCGCCTTGGCGTTGCGCCTACAGTCGGGGCGCCGGGTGTTGCTCAAGGTGAAGGGCGCCGCGCTGTGGAAGTACGACGTGGAGCAGCTTTGCGGGTTCGACGTGCAGCAGGCGGCCGTCCCGCGCGAAGACCGCGAACCAACGTCCCCTCCGGTCGAGGAGCAGCGAGCGAGCCGCACAAGCGAGAATTGGCCGTCGATCAAGACGATGTTGGCCGACGACGACTATCCGTTTGATCCGCAGCGCTAGCTACAAGGGAATGTTGCCGTGCTTCTTGCGCGGGTTGTTGACCACCTTGTTCTTGAGCATCTCCAGCCCGGCGATCAGCGTCAGGCGCGTCAGGCGCGGCTCGATCACATCATCGACGTAGCCGTATTCGGCCGCTACATACGGGTTGGCGAATTTCTCGCGGTAGGCGTCGATGAAGGCCTCAGTGGTGCCCTGTGGGTCGTCGGCCGCGGCGATTTGGCGGCGGTAGATGATCTCGACGGCCCCCTTGGGCCCCATCACGGCGATCTCGGCAGTGGGCCATGCGAAGTTGAGGTCGCCGCGGATGTGCTTCGAGTTCATGACGTCGTACGCACCACCGTACGCCTTGCGGGTGATGACGGTCATCTTGGGGACGGTGGCTTCGCAGAAGGCGTAGAGCAACTTGGCGCCGTGCCGGATGACGCCGTGCCATTCCTGGTCGGTGCCGGGCAGGAAGCCGGGGACATCCTCAAAGACGACCAATGGGATGTTGAACGCATCGCAAAAGCGGACGAAGCGCGCGCCCTTAATGGAGGCGTCGAGGTCGAGGCAACCCGCGAGCACGGCGGGCTGGTTGGCGACGATGCCTACGCTGCGGCCGCCCAGATGCGCGAAGCCGACCACCAGGTTGGCGGCGTAGTCGGGGTGGATCTCGAAGAAGGTGCCGTCGTCCACCACGCGCCGTATCACGTCGAGGATGTCGTAGGGCTTGTTCGGGTTTTGGGGGACGAGCGTGTCCAGCGCCGCGTCGGCGCGGTCATGCGGGTCGTTGGTAGGTGCGAGCGGGACGGCGTCTTCGCAGTTCTGCGGGATGTACTTCAGCAGCGCCCTGAGCCGGAGCAGGCAATCGACGTCGTTTTGCGTCACCACGTGGCACACGCCGCTCTTGCTGGCGTGGGTGGCGGCCCCGCCCAGCTCCTCGGCCGTGACCTCTTCCTGCGTCACCGTCTTCACCACATCGGGCCCGGTCACGAACATATAGCTGGTGCCCTGCACCATGAACACGAAGTCGGTGATGGCGGGGCTGTAGACGGCGCCGCCCGCGCACGGCCCCATGATGGCCGAGAGCTGCGGGATGACGCCCGACGCCATCGTGTTGAGCAGGAAGATGTCTGCGTAGCCGCCCAGCGACACCACGCCCTCTTGGATGCGTGCGCCGCCCGAGTCGTTGAGCCCGATGATGGGCGCGCCGTTCTCCATCGCGAAGTTCATCACCTTCACGATCTTGCGCGCGTGCGCCTCGCCCAATGACCCGCCGAAGACGGTGAAGTCTTGGCTGAAGACATAGACCAGGCGCCCGTCGATGGTGCCGTAGCCCGTGACCACGCCGTCGCCGTAGGGGCGGTTGGCGTCGAGACCAAAGTCGCGCGTTTGGTGGCGCACGAACATGCCCAGCTCGTGGAAGGAGCCGGGGTCGAGCAGCACATCGAGGCGTTCGCGGGCGGTGAGTTTGCCACGGTCGTGCTGCCGGGCGATGCGGGCTTCGCCGCCCCCCAGCTTGGCTTCGTCGCGGCGGGCGTGGAGATCGGCGAACGGGTCGGTCATGCGGTGCGGAAGCGGGCCTCGGCCGCGTCGGTGAAGGCGACGGCGACGGGGCTGTAGATGTTGATGCGGCGGGGCCGAAAGACCTCCTGCGCGATGCGTTGCGAGGTGGCCGCCCATGTGGGTTCATCGGCCAGGTGCTCGACGAACGCAAGGTAGTCGGCCTCGGAGCCGTCGAACAAGTGCTTGATGAATTGATCACGCTGGCCCACCCCGCCGTCTCCCAAAACCGTCTGCTCAACACCGGACACGGCAGGCGCCGCCGCTGTCGGCACGGGCTCGGGCGTCACGGAAGGTACAGCCAGGGGCGATGATGCGTGTGCGGCGTCTTCGCGTGTGCGCTGGAACTGTTTCCACAGCGGCTCGGGCTCGGCCTCATCGGGCGGCGGAAGCTCCGAAGGTGCTGCAGGCGGCGGAGCCGCATCGTTGCGTGCCTGGAACTGCTTCCACAGCGGGACGAGCCCATCGGCATCGTCTACAGCAGGCGGCTCGTGATGCACCGGGGCCGATGGGGCCACAGGCTCGGGCGTTGTCGCGTCGTCGGGCGTTGTCGCGTCGTCGGGCGTTGTCGCGTCGTCGGGCGTGGGAGCAGCAGGTGGGGGCTCCAGCTCAGGCGCAGGCAGTTCGGCTACGGGGCTGGGTGGCAAAGGGTCGGGAGCAGCGGCAGGTGGCGCGACGGGCGCCAGGGTGGTCAGCGTGGGCGCGGCCATGCCGGGCGTGACTTCGGGCAGCACCTCAGCCTCCTCTTCGGGGACGCGCGGCGGCGCGGCCAGGACCTCGACTAAGACGTCGGGGGTCAGGGTGAGGCGGTTGTCCTTCCGCTCGGCGTGGTACAGCCGATCTTCGAGGTCGGCGCGTCCTTTCTCGTGGAAAAACAGCCGGAGTACGCCCACAGGCAGCCCCTCAGCCGTGCCCACGGTCTCGTAGAGCGGCCCCAGCAGGGCCGCCCACCGCTCGGGCGTATAGTCATCCGTCAAGTGCCGGTCTACGCGGTGCAGCAGTGAGGCGAAGCGCTCCTGTTCGATGTGGAGCACGGCCTTCTGGTTGAAGTAGGTGTGTACCGCGTCGGCGAGGTAGCTGTAGGCCTGGAAGTAGCCCACGCGCCGCCGGACGACAGGAGCCGCCAATGGCCCCTCTTCGTTCTGGAAGACAAACTTGACGAGCGTAGTGGCGGGCCGCACGAGGTAGCTGACCGTGTTGTGGGCGGCCTGTTCTACCATACGCTCCCACTCGCTGGCGGGCACCTGGGCGTGCGGCAACAGCGCGGCCAGCCACTGCTCTCGGGCCGCCTTGGCGTCGGTCGCATCGCCATCAAACCACTCCGACGCTGCGCTGCGCAAGCGCTCTACCTCGATCTGGCTGCAGTGGTCGAGGGTGCGGCTGAGGAAATGGGCCAGCGGTGGCGGCATAGGCGCGCGGTCGAAGACGGTGCGCGGGTAGTCGATGCCGGGCGGGAAGGCCTCCAGCACATCATGGATGAGGCCCTCAATCAGAGCACGTACGCGAGACATGGCGGCGAGGGGCTTGTGCAGAAAATCGGCCTATACGCGGCAACAGGGCAACGGATCGCGTCTCGCCCCGGGACTCATCACGCCGCCGCCGCCCGGGCTCGGCGCGATACCCCGGCATCAGAATGAGACGGGAACACTTCTTGACATTGGGGAAGCGCCCCACCTGGCCTGCTTAAGCTAACCGGTGCCGTGCCGATACCGAAACGGCCCGGCTTCCGCATAGCCGGACCGCTTTTCGCAGACGACCCACGCATCCTCGGCTATGGCCCGCATCCCCCTCAGCGCTACGATACGAGCAACGTGCTTCGGCGCGACGTTCGGGCTGCTGTTTCCGGCAGGGGCTATCCTTTCGGAGGGGTTGCGAGCAGGCCACTTTGAGCTCGGGCTGTTGCTACAGGCGCTGATGGCCAACCCGTTGTTCTGGCTGCTTCTTGCCGTGCCTGCCGTGATCGTTAATCTGGCGTTTTACCTGGGCCGTCAGCAGGCCAGCTTGGAAACGGTGCGCAGGGCGTTGCAGGCGCACATCCAGGCGCGCAACCAAGAGCTGGCCTCGGTCAGTGAGACTCTGGAGCACGAAACCACCGAGCGGGCCGAAGTGGCCAAGGCGCTTGAGCAGACCGAGGCGCGCTACCGCCAGCTCGTAGAAGACGCCACCGACATCATCTTTCGCGCCGATGCCCAAGGGCGCTTGTCGTACATCAACACGCAAGGCCTCACCCGCTTCGGGATGACCGAAGACGAGCTGCTGGGCAAACACTTTACCTTCTTCATCAGCCCCGACTTCCGCCGCGCCGCCACCGAGCGCTACATCCGCCAGTTCAAGCAGGGCATCGTAGACATGTACTACGAGTTCCCCTTCATCCCGGCCACGGGCGAGAGCGCATGGATCGGGCTGCGGACCCGCCTGCTGCGCGATGAGCACGGCCGCGTCCTGGGCTTCCAAGGCGTGGGGCGTGACATCACCGAGCGCCGCCAGGCCGAGCACGAAGTGCGGCAGCTGCGCGACTTCTACGAGGAGATCTTGCAGAACGTACCGGCGGCCGTGGCCGTGTTTGACACGAAAGGCCGCTACCGTTTTCTCAACCCGCAGGCCATCGGCAACCCCGAGGTGCGCGCCGAATTGATCGGCAAGACCGACGTGGAGTACTGCCAGGCCCGCGACCTCGACACCCAGACGGGCCAGCGCCGGCTGGACAAGATTGTGGAGGTGATCGAGAACAAGCGCAGCCTGGAGTACGAGGAGACGTTCGACACGCCCAAAGGCACGCGGCACTTTCTGCGGCGGTTGAGCCCGGTGCAAGACGCCAAGGAGCGCGTGGTGTCGGTGGTGGGCTATGGTGTGGATGTGACCAAGCTGAAGGAGGCCGAGGACCGCGTGCGCCAGCAAGACCGCTTGCTCCGCGCCGCCGCCCGCATCAGCCAGGCCCTGCTCACCGAGAGCGCCTTCGACACCGCCCTGGAGCGCGCCTTCTCCATCCTCGGCAAAGCCTCTGACGCCGACCGTGTCTACCTGTACGAGGCGCGACTAGGCGGCGAAGAGACGGCCGAGCGCTTTATGCAGCGTTATGTGTGGCAGCACCACGAGCATGCCGAGGCGCCGCCCGTGCCACAGATGATCCAAGCGGTGCAGATTCCGAGCTGGATGCGGCACTTCCGCGAGCAGGTACCCGTGGCGGGCCACGTCAACGAGTTTCAGGCCGAGGAGCGTGCGTTGCTGGAGCAGCAGGCCGCCGTCTCGGTGCTGCTCATGCCCATCTACATCGAAGGGCAGTTCTGGGGCTTCGTCGGCTTTGACGACTGCGAGGCCGAGCGCTACTGGTCCGACTCGGAGCGCAACATCCTGCAGTCGGCCGCCAACAGCATCGCCCACGCCATGCGCCGCCAGCAAGATCAGGCGGTGCTGGAGGAGAACGAAGAGCGGTTCCGCGCCATGTTCGAGCAGGCTGCTGTGGGCGTGGCGCGCCTCAGCACATCGGGCAAGTGGCTGCACCTTAACCGCCGCTTCGCCGACACGCTGGGCTACACGCCAAACGAAATCCGAGGCCGCCGCTTCGACGACCTCATTCATCCCGACGACGTGGCCGCCTGCCAAGCCCTGCGCGAGCAGCTCAGCGCAGGCGATACCCATCACGCCGCGCTCGAGGTGCGCTACCAAGGCGCCCACGACCGCCTCATCTGGTGCAACATGTCGCTCTCGATGGTGCAGAGCGCCGACGGCACCCGCTACTTCGTGCTCGTCATCGAAGACATCACCGAGCGCAAGCAGGCCGAGGATGCGCTGCAGCGCTCCGAGGCCCTCCTGAGCGTGTCGCAGAGCATCGCCAACGTGGGCAGCTGGGACTGGGACATTTCTACCAACCTGGTGCAGTGGTCCGAAAACCTCTACCGCCTGCAGCGCATCGAACCCGGCGACGTCCGGCCCAGCTTCAAGGCGTTCATCAACTGGATCCACCCCGACGACCGCGACATGGTGGTGGGCACGCTCCACTCCTGCATCGAGCGCCGCAAGACCTTTGTGTCAGAGGCGCGCATGGTGCGCAGCGACGGCACCCAGTGGACCGCCTTCCTCAAGGGCGACCTCGAGTTCAACAGCGCAGGGATGCCCACGCGCGTGCTTGGCATTGCGCAGGACGTGACCGAGCAGAAGGAGGCCGAGCAGCGCTTGCAGCAACGCCTCCTGCTGGAGCAGTCGCTGGCCTCCATCTCCAAGCACTTCGTGCAGGAAGAAGCCAACTTCCACTTCGTCCTGGAGCAGCTGGGGCTCACGCTACGCTCGGACCGGGCCTTCATCTTCCGGCTCGACAGCGACCGCCTCGAAAGCACCCACGAGTGGTGCTTCCCCGGTGCCCAGCCGCTCTTCGACGGCCTGCCTCCCCTAGAGGCGCGGCAGTTCCCGTGGGCACTGCCCGTGCTGGAGCGCGGCGAGGTCGTCACCATCGAAGACATGAGCACCTTGCCCGAGGCCGCGCAGCACGAGCAGGCGTTCTTTGGGTCGCTGGGTGTGACGGCGCTGCTGCTGGTGCCCGTCCGCCTGCAGAGCGGCCACCTGTACGGCTTCGTGGGGCTAGACCACACCCAAGGGCCGCGCCACTGGCAAGCCGAAGATGTGCGGCAGCTCCGCGTGGTGAGCGACATGGTCACGGGGCACCTGGCGCGCGAAGACGCCGAGCAGGCGCTCATCGGCCAGCAGCGCAAGCTGGACCGCATCCTCAACAGCTTGCCCATCAATATCTACGAGAAAGACGCCAGCGGCGCCGTCACCTTCGTCAACGAGCAGACGCTTAAGTTCACGGGCCGCGCCACCGGCGATTTCCTGGGTCACAACGAGCACGACGTCTTCGACGATGCCGTCGCCGAGCAGCTGCTCAGCGAAGAGGCCGCCCTCCGCAGCAGTGGCGAGGGGCAGCGCGTGAGCGAGATGCAGGTCACGCTCGACGGCGAGCCCCGTTACCTCTTCTCCGGCCGCGTGCTGGTGGAGCCCGAGCAGCCCGAGCGCAGCCCCGTGCTCACCTTCTCGCTCGACATCACCGACCGCAAGCGCATCGAACACGAGGTGGAAGCCCAGCAGGCCTTCATCCGTAACGTCATCGACACCGACCCCAGCCTCATCTTCGTCAAAGACGCCGAGGGGCGCTTCAAACTCGTCAACCAAGCCGTCGCCGACCTCTTCGGCGTGACGATCGACGCGCTCGTGGGGCAGAAGTCAGGCACGGAGGAAGCCCTCTACCTCGACCGGCAGGTGCTAGAGTCGAGGCAGGCCATCACCGTCGAGGAGTCGATGGCGACCGCCGAGGGCGAGGTGCGCTGGTTCGAGACCGTGATGACGCCCATCGAGCTGGCCAATGGCGAGTTCAACATCCTGGGCATCTCCGTCGATATCACCGACCGCAAGCAGGCCGAAGAGGCGCTGCGCGACAGCCGCGACCGCTACAGCTCGGTCGTGGACACCGTGAAGGACGTCGTCTTCCAGACCGATGCCGGCGGGCAGTGGACCTTCCTCAACCCCGCCTGGACCGAGATCCTTGGCTACGCCGTGGACGAGAGCCTCGGGCAGCCCATCGCCGATTTCGTGGCCGAAGCCGAGCGCGTGCAGCTGCTCAACGCCCTCGACGAGCTCCGCACGGGCACCCGCGACTACTGCCGACTGGAGCTGCCGTTTGCCACGTGCATGGGCACCACGCGGTGGCTCGAAGTGTTCGCGCGCATGAACAAGGCGGGCGGCGAAGTGGCCGGACTCAGCGGTACCCTGCACGACGTCACCAAGCGCCGCCAGGCGATGGAGACGATGGCCGTGGCGCTCTCGAAGGAGCGCGAGCTGGGCGAACTCAAAACGCGCTTCGTCTCGATGGCATCGCACGAGCTACGCACGCCGCTGGCCGCCATCCAGTCCTCCGCCGACCTGTTGGAGCGCTTCAACGAGCGCTGGAACGCCGAGCGCCGCGCCAAGCTGTTCGGGCGCATCCAGGAGAACGTGAAGCACATGACGTCGCTGCTCGAAGACGTGCTCGTGCTCGGCAAGTCAGACGCCGGGCAGATGAAAGCCGCGCCCGTGGAGATGGACGTGCGCGAGCTGGCCGAGAAGGTCGCCGCCGAGCTTGACCTCAGCATGGGCAGCGCGCACACGTTCAACGTATCCATCCCCGAGGCGCCCATCGTCATCGAGGCGGACCCCAAGCTGGTACGGCTGGTGCTCACCAACCTGCTCTCCAACGCCTTCAAGTACTCCGACCCCGGCCAGACCGTCACGTTCACCGTGGAGCACGAGTTGGACGAGGTCATCTGCGCCGTCAGCGACCAAGGCATCGGAATTCCCGAGGCCGACTTCAAGCACCTGTTCCAGCCATTCCACCGCGCCTCCAACGTCGAGGCGCGCCCCGGCACCGGGCTGGGGCTCTCCATCGTCAAGCGCGCCGTGGAGATGCACGGCGGCCGCATCGACGTGGACAGCGTGGTCAACGAAGGCACCACGTTTACCGTCAGCTTCCCTGCGCAAGCCCTGCGCATCCCCGCTGCACTCAAGCCTTCCACCTCTCCCTCGCCCATCACTGCGCCCTAATCCGCGTACCACTTGCTATGAAAACCATTCTTGTCATCGAAGACCAGGAGCACATCCGCGAGAACCTGATGTGGCTCCTCGAAGCCGAAGGCTACGACGTGCTCACCGCGCCCAACGGCCGCGTCGGCCTCGCCACCGCCCTAGAGCACCTGCCCGACCTCGTCATCTGCGATGTGATGATGCCCGAGATGACGGGCCACGAGGTGATTGCCGGGCTGCGCGCCAACGCCGCCACCAAGAGCACGCCGTTCATCTTCCTGACCGCTAAGGCCGAGAAGGCCGACCTGCGCGAGGGCATGACGCTGGGCGCCGACGACTACCTCACCAAGCCGTTCACCGCCGACGAGGTGCTGACCGCCATCGACACGCGCCTGCAGAAGCAGGCCGAGAACGAAGAGGAGGTGCGCAGCCGCATCGACGAGCTGCGCTACAGCATCTCGAACGCGCTGCCGCACGAGTTGCGCACGCCGCTGGCCGCCATCATGGGCATCGCGCAGATCATGCACGACGACTACGACGAGATGGAGGCCGAGGTGGCCAAGGGTATGCTGACGGATCTCTACGAGGCGGGCCACCGCCTGAACCATACCATCGAGCAGTACACGTATTACACGCGCCTGGAACTGCTGCAGCACGACCCGGAGAGCCAACGCGAGTTCCACACCGTAGACGCCGACGACTTCGCGCCTGACATCGAGATCACGGCCTACACGCAGGCCGAGCGCTACCGCCGCGCCGCCGACCTCCGGGTAGAGGTAGAGCCCGCGCCGCTGGCCGTCAACGGCGATGCCTTGCGGCGCATCGTGGGCGCCGTCGCCGACAACGCGTTCAAGTTCTCTGATGCGGGCGAGGCCGTCACCGTGCGCGGGACATCCACACCGAACGGATATGTCATCGAACTATCCGACCAAGGCCGGGGCATGGAAGCCGTTCAAATCCAGCGGATCGGTGCGTTTGTGCAGTTCGACCGCGCTACGCACGAGCAGCAGGGACAAGGGCTGGGGCTGGCCATCGTGCGGCGGCTGGTGGCCTTCTATGACGGCGCGATCACGTTTGAGAGTGCGCCTGGCCAGGGAACCGCGGTGCGAATTACCTTGCCTTTCCAGTATCAACACCTGCGCCGCGCCGCATAGCATGCAGTACGTCCTGATCACCAGGACCCAGCCGAGACAGCAGCTACAAAAAGGTATAAATAAGAAAGCGGACGCCTGCAGTAAGGGCATCCGCTTTCTTGGGTAGTATAGCGAAGGCAAGCGTACAGGCGCTTACTTTTTCTTCGCCTTCGCCTTGGTGTCTTTCAGCTTCAACAGCTCAATGTAGAGCTCGTAGCTGATCAATACGGCGTACGGGTCATTGTTCTTTTGAATCAGGATGCCGTGCTCGATCCCTTTCGCGTGCTCGACCAGTTCCGACGTTTTCGAACGCAATTCCGTGATTGTGGCGACGGTCTCGATGCCTTTTGTGCTGTACATGGAGTAAAAAGATAACTTATTGATGACGGTGATGTCGCACGTCGGCTTACTAGTCCGGTGCACAACGTGTGGCTGGCGACGTTAGCAAAGATACAGCGATAAGCCCGCGGGCATGGAAGTACTTAGCAACAAATAGTGCACACTTTACAAGATATGCACGAAAATAAGAGGAAATCCCACACCTAAGAGGCTATTCAGTCAGATGGACAGATATATTGTAACGCTGTACACAATGATTACGGAGGGTGTGAAACCCACGGCAGTATGATGCTCGGTAAAGTGACAGGCACCGTTGTGGCCACCCGCAAGCACGACGCATTGCGCAAGGGGCGCCTGCTCATCGTCCAGCCTATTGATGTGCATGGCGACGCGACCGATGCCCGCGATGTGCTCGCCATCGATCCCCACCTCGGCGCTGGCGAGGGCGACGTGGTCCTCATGGCCAAGGAAGGAGCGGTCGTCGCACAGCTTCTCGATGCGCCGGATGTGCCTGCCAACGCCATCATCGTTGGCATTGTGGATGACTGGGCCGTACACTGACGCCTGCAGAATGCCTTGAGATTATTCCCTGCCCTGCGCTACCTTGCGGCATAGTCTGTGACATAGCCCGTTTGGACATAGCCCGTTTGGTGTGATGATGCGTTTCTCTGGTGCAGTCGCCTTGCTGTGCGGCTTATTGATGATAAGCCCGGTGCAGGCGCAAGAAGATGCGTATCACAGCGCACTCCGCGACTTGCTCAGTCAGGAGTATGGCATCACGGGTGGCACCTGGGTGCTCTCGCAAGACGGTAAGGAGACCGACAAGGTAGGGCGGGGCAGCCTGACCTCGGTCCGCCGCCAGCAGCGTACTACCAGCGATGAACTGTTTGCCGTCTACGACTCGTTCCACGTAGCCACGGCCGTCCCCGACCGTCCGTGGGAGCGCACCGTCCGCTGGTCCACACGCGCGACGATCGCCAGTGGCGATGTGCTGCTGCTGGTGATGTGGGTGCGTGGCCAAGCGCTTGATGGCGGCACGGCCGATATCCAGGTGCGGCTGGAGCAGGCCGCCCCGCCCTACACCAGTCACCTCCAACAGACGTACGGGCTCGGCAGCGACTGGCAACTGGTGCTCGTGCCGTTCCGCAACGAATCGACGTTCAACAGAGGGGCTGCTCGGTTCCAGTTCAATCTCGGCTTGGTGGCTCAGGATGTGGACCTCGGCGGGCTGGCGCTGCTCAACTACGGCACCACGTACACCCCCGAAGAGTTGCCCCGCAAGGCGCCCGTGCCCGCTTACACAGGCAGCGACGAGAACCACCCGTGGCGCGCCGAGGCCGCTGCTCGCATCGATCAGCACCGCAAGGGCGACCTCACCGTGCGCGTCACCGATGCCAACGGCGATGTCGTGCCCGATGCCCGGGTTGCTGTCGAGATGCAGCGCCACGCCTTCCCGTTTGGGGCGTTCGATCAGTCCAACCGCCTGGCCGAGCGCTCGCGGGTCTGGGCACAGTACCGCGACACCTTCGAGGAGATGTTCAACTCAGGCGTCATCGGCATCTACTGGCGCAACTGGGTCCAAAACAACACGTCGGTCGTGCGCAGCTTGGAGTGGATGCGCGAGCGGGGCATGAGCGTGCGTGCACACCCCATCTTGTGGTCGGATGTGCGGCCCGGCGAAAGCTGGTCGTCGATGCCCGAGGACGTGCGCAACTCCAACGACCCCGCCTTCTTGCGCCAGGAGATCGAGGGGCGCATCGTGGATGTGACGAACCAACTGGGCGACGTAGTGGCGGACTATGACGTGCTCAATGAGGCCGCCCACGTGACCAAGCTGGAGGACGTGCTCGGTGAGGACGAGCGGACCGTCTGGTTCAGCCGCACCAACGAACTCGACGCCGACGCCAAGCTGTTCATCAACGAGTACAGCATCCTCTCCAACGGCGCGGGCGACGAGGTCACCGATCAGCGCTACAAAGAGATCATCCAGGGCCTGCTCGACGACGGGGCGCCGCTCCACGGCATCGGCTTCCAAGCGCACATGGGCAGCAACCCCACTGACCCCCTCACGCTGCTCCGCAAGCTGGACGAGTATGCTGAGTTTGGGCTAGAGCTGAAGGTGACCGAGTTCGACATGTCGGGGATGGACGAAACGTTGGCCGGGCGTTACATCCGCGACTTCTACACCGCGATGTACAGCCACCCCAGCGTGACGGGCGTGGTCATGTGGGGCTTCCACGACGACAACCACTGGCTGGGCGATGCGCCGCTCTTCCGGGCCGATTGGTCGATCAAGCCTGCTGGCGAGGCCTATCAGCAGCTGCTCTTCGACACGTGGTGGACCGACGAGACGGGCGCCACCAACACCGACGGCCAATACGCCACGCGCGGCTTCCAGGGCGACTACGCGGTGACCGTGGAGCACGGCAGCCTCTCCAAAACCGTCGAGGCATCGCTCAGCGGCGATGGGCTCACGCTGGAGGTGCAGCTCGACGGCGTGGCTACAGGGCGTGAAGCCACTACGCCGCAGGAGCGGTTCGAGCTTCATCCGGCCTATCCCAACCCCATGCGTGACCGCACGACCCTGGCGTTCAGCCTCTCCGCGCCGCAGCATGTGCAGATCCAGGTCTTCGATGTGCTTGGGCGTGCCGTGGCTACCGTCGCTGAAGGCTGGCATGGTGCAGGGGCGCACACGGTGCGCTGGGATGCTAGCGCCACCGCGCCAGGCACCTACCTCGTGCGCCTCACCGCCACCGACGGCCGCACCCTGTCGC
>JBCCMF010000087.1:0-14508 GCA_039026435.1 Bacteroidota bacterium | reverse complement strand
GCCAACTATGCCCTCCCGCTCGCCTACCCTGACCTCGGCTACCGCAACTGGTTCGGCATCACCCGGCTGAGCGCCAACCTCTTCTTCGACTTCGCCGCAGGTACCATCGAGTCGACCGATGCCACCATCCCCAGCGTGACCGACACGCTGCCAAGCGCAGGCGTCGAGTTCATCGCCGACGTGGGCGCGTTCGAGCTGATCTTCCCGCTCAAAGTGGGTTTCCGCGTGGCCTACCGCTTCGAAGACGACACCGTGGCGACGACGTTCACGTTTGGTCAGATTGCATTCTAATCGCCGCCTAGGGCATCACACAGTCTTGGCGGAGGTTAAGTGCCTCGGCGATTGCGGTCCAGCCGAAGGCGCCGACGCTGCCGTCGTCGTGAACGGCGTAGAACGCGCCCGTGGGAAAGCCTGGCAGCGGTGTTTGGGTGAGCGCGATGCCGTCGGTGTTGCGGATGACTTGGCCGGTGAAGCTGCCGAGGTGATCGAGCGTCATGCGGTCGAAGACGTGGAACGCGTTGGCCGTTTCGCTTTGGTCGGTGGTGAGCCAGTAGCCCGCGTCCGTACCGCACGCGTACAGGGCGAGGCCCTCGGCTTGGCTCGGGAAGAACGTGCTGGGAATGACATCGCCGGTGAAGGCCCCATCCAACCCGTACACCTTCACCGCCGACTCGCCTTCGTTCTCCTCGGCGATGAGGAGGCGATCATTGGGGGCATCGGCATAGATCGACTCGACGACGCGCAACACACCTGCCCCAGCGGTCTCGCCGAAGGTGTTCGCGAGCGTTTCCGAGAGCGCAGCATCGGTGATCGCCACCTCGTACTTTCGCACGCGGCGGCCTAGCTCACTGTCGGGCGGGGTGGACTCGTCGGGCTGCTCGTAGTTGTCCGTCACATACACGTGGTACGATCCGGGCGTGGTCTCAAAAACGGTGAGGCCGTAGGGGTTGAGCAGCTCATCAGCACCAAAGCTGCCCACCGAGGTGAAGGCGGGCAACGCGAAGACCTGGACGCGCCGGTTGTCGCGCTCCACCACCCAGGCCATGTCGTTCAGCACCATCACGCCGTTCGGGCGCTCCATCTGCCCCAGCGCAGAGCCCGATCCGCCGAGGCGTACCTGCGGCTCTCCCGTCGAGGCATCGTAGGCGATGAGTACATCGGTGTACTTGGCCGTGGCGAGGAGCCAGTGCTCGCCATCCGGGCCGTGCCACACCGCAGGCGAATCGACGTTGTCCAGCGTGTCTCTGGGTGTCAGAAACGCCTCGTGGAGGACAACAGGCGTGACGGATGCGGCGGTCGATGCGGGCTCTGCCGAGCCGTTGGCCGACTCTGGGCTTAACTCGCAGCCCAACCCGCCGACTACGATGACAGCTTGCAATAACAGTAATACATGTCGCATGGGGCTCCTCGCGGAAGCATAGGGTTCGTGCGCGAGGGGCAGGCATCCGTACAGCCCGACGCCTGCCCCTCCACGCGTTCACATCGTACGGCAGCGCGCTAGAAGTCGTACTTCACGCCGAGGTTGAAGCGCGTGTTGTAGAACTCCGACTGGATGAGGCGGCTGCGGGCGCCCTGGTAGTAGCGCAGCGGCTGGTTGGTGAGGTTGTTGGCCTCGAAGAAGACGCGCAGCCCCTGGCGGAATTCGTAGGCGGCGTTCACATCCACGTGCGTAGCATACATGTAGTAGATGTCGTTGAACGTGGAGCTGCCCACCTCGTCGATGTGGCTGTCGTGGTAGTTGACCGAGGCGCGGGCCGAGAAGCCGGCCATCTCGTACGAGAGCGACGCGTTGAAGCTGTTGCGCGACGTGCCCGGCAGTTCGGGGACGTCCTCTGCGCGATCTGGCAGCGCCTCCACGTCGGAGTCAGTGAATGTGTAGTTGAAGTACACGCCCAAGCCGCTGAGCGCACCCGGCAGGAAGTCGAGCTGCCGCTGGATGGCTACCTCAGCGCCCATGAGCGTAGCACCGTTGCCGTTGCGCGGCTGCACGTACTCGTCGAACGTATCGCCCGAGAGCGGATCCACGTAGTCGTCTTCGGAAAACTCGTAGATGAAGTCCTCGATGCTCTTGTAGAACACGCCCGCCGACACGATGCCCACGGAGGCAAAGTAGCGCTCGGCCAGGAGGTCCAGGTTGAGCGAACGCGTGGGCTCCAGCGTGGGGTTGCCCTCGGCCAGCTCGTTGTCCTCCGTGTTCACGATGCGGTACGGCACCAGGTCGTAGTAATTCGGGCGCGCAATCGACTGCGTGACGGCCGCCCGCAGCACCGTGCTCTGGTTGGGCTGGAAGCGGACGTTCAGGCTGGGCAGCACGTTCAGGTAGTCGTCGGTATCCGACTGTGGCGTCACACGCTCCAGGTCGCCGTCGGCGTTGAAGAAGAGCTCGTTGCCCTCGTAATCGAGCGACGTGTTTTCCAGCCGCACCCCACCGATGAACGACAGGCGCTCCGTCAGTTGCTGCTCCAGTTGCACGAAGCCCGCCACGACCTGCTCGGTCGCCTCAAAGTTGGCCCCCTCGTATTCCTCTGGTGCCTCTTCGCCCGTCACGTTGAACGTGGTTTGGAAGTTGGCGAGCGCATCGCGCGTTGGGAAGAGGCCAACGGGGTAATCCCCCGCGAGGTAGTCCGCGTCGGTCTGGTCTTCCGTGGCGAAGTCGGTCAGCATGCGGTCTTCGGCGGTCTCGAACACGTCGAAGTCGTTGGTGCGGCGCTTCGTCTTGTTCTTGTAGCGGGCGCCGAACTTGAGCGTGTTGCGCTGCGGCCCTGCGGTGATGAGCGGCAGTTCGAAATTCAGCCGACCGTTGTAGTCGATCTCTTCGTTGAAGCGCTGCTCCACCTCGAACTCCTGCAGCTCGTAGGCGCCGAAGTTCTCTGGCGTCACAAACGCGACGCCCACGGCGTCGCGGTCGCTGATGTCGGGGCGCAGGTCTACGTCGTCGAAGCGGAAGTTGGCGTAGAACTCGTCGGGGCGGCTCTCGCGGGCGTAGGCCCAGGCGCCGCGCCATTCCACGCGCAGCCGGGTGCCCAGCAGGTGCTCACCGCCCAGCGCCGTGGTAGCCGTGATGGAGCGCTCCAAGCGCTTGCCGTCGTTGACGCCAGGGCCGCCGCCTTTGATCTGGCGCTCTACACGCGCCTCGCGCACCACGCCGTCGGCGCCGGGCACACCGTCGTCTTCGCCACTGTCCATGCGGAAGCGCAGGCGGAATCGGTTCTCGAAGTCATCGCGCAGGTTGTATGTGGTCTGGAGCGTCACGACGGAGCCGGGAGCCAACTGGTAGTCGAACGCCGCCGAGCCGCCGTAGCGGATGCGTTGCACGTCGTACTTGCGGATCTGGTGGTCCAACAGCACGTCCTGCCCGTCGATCTCGTCCCACTCGAACTCGACGTTGTCGGAGCCGAGGCGGTGATTGAAGTACGAGCCGCTGACGATGATGCCCAGCTTGTTATCCATCGCCCGCGTGCCCACGACGAGGCTGGCCAGGCCCGTCGGGTCCTCCGACAGGAAGTTGTAGCCGCTGCCGATGGTAGCCGAGACGCGCGTGCCGTACGGCGCCGCTCGCGTGACCAGGTTGACGCTGCCGCCGATGGCGTCGCCGTCCATCTCGGGCGTGAGCGTCTTGTTGACCTCGATGGTCTGCAGCAAATCAGCCGGGATAAGGTCGAGCGAGAGGTCGCGGCGCTCGCCTTCGGTGGACGGCATGCGCTCGCCGTTGATCATCAGCGAGTTGAAGCGCGGCGCCGTGCCGCGGATGAGGCCGAAGCGCGCCTCGCCTTGGTCGTTCTGCACCACGATGCCGGGGATGCGCTTGAGCGCGTCGCCTGCGTTGCCGTCGGGGAAGCGGCCAATCTGATCGGCCGAGACGATGTTGGCGACGTTGGTGCCCGTAAGCTGCTGGTTGAGGGCTTTGGCCTGCCCTTTCAAGCGATCGCCGAGCACGACCACCTCGTCACCAATCAGCACGCTGGGCTGAAGGACGACGTCAAGCGTGGTCACATCACCTGCCTGCACGGTCACGGCCTGCTCGAAGGCCTCATAGCCGAGGTAGGACACCTGAAGTTGGTGTTGGCCTGCGGGCACGCCCTTGAGGATATACACCCCATTGCGGTCCGACGTGGTGTACAGGTTGGCGGCTTCGATATAAATGTTGGCGCCTGGTAGCACCAAGCGGTCTTCGGCATCCGAGATGATGCCCGTGAGGGATCCCGTTTGAGCCTGTGCTGCCATCGGTAGACCGAGCAACACAACGAGGAGTACGGCAAGACGCATAGCGAGGAGGTTAATCGTGAGTAATGCGAAAGCCCCGAAGAAAAACCCCTCGTATTACCATTGGGTTAGACAGATATTGCCAGCATGTTACCGTCCGCCCGCTCCGGCCGCCAACGTTCTCCAGCACACGCCATGCGACTTGTTTGCCTGCCTCTTCTCTTGGCTCTCCTCGGCTGCCAGCGGCAAGCGCCCACGGCACTGCCCAGCTTCGTAACCGTCACTGCCGACGCCGACTCGCTGTACGTCTTCCACGAGAACCAATCGGCCATCGCTGTGCAGCATTTTGTCGACGCGGAGCGTGCTGATATCGAGCAGGCTATCGCGCCTGACACGCTCGCGGTTTTATCGGCCTCCACGCCCTCCCGGCGATGGTTTGCGCTTCCGCTTGCGCTGGGCGACTCGGCCGCACTGGTGCAGGCGTTGCGGTTCGGCGGCGTCTACGGCGACCCCGCCGCCACACCGGACTCCTCGGCGCGCTATCAATGGCCGTTTCCAGAGGGTCGCAGCTACAAGGTTATGCAGGCGTACGGAGGACGCTTCTCGCACCAGTCTGACTTCTCGCGCTACGCCGTCGATTTCGCCCTTGCCGTGGGCGATACGGTAACGGCCGCCCGCGAAGGCGTAGTCATCCGTGTCGTTGAGCAGCACGATCGCGGCGGGAACAGCCGCCGGTACCGCCCCTACGCCAACTATGTCACGCTCGCGCACGCCGACGGTATGATGACACAGTACGTCCACCTCGTGCAAGGCGGCAGCTTCGTCGCGGTTGGGGACTCGGTGCAGACCGGTCAGCCTATCGGCATCTCAGGGATGACAGGCTTCACCTCAGCGCCGCACCTGCATTTCAACACCTTGCGCGCCGTTCCTGAAGATGCCGCCTCGTTCCCTGTCACGTTCGAGCAGATGGCTGGCGAAGCCCTGCGCTCGGGCATGACGGTGAGCCACTGACGCGGCCCCAGAAATGTGCGATATTGGCCACCCCGCGTCCGACTCCACAGCCGATGTCATCGAAAAAAGTCATATTTGGCGTGCTCGCCGCCGCGTTGCCCATCGTTCTCCTTATCGTAGTGGAGGCCGGGCTACGGCTGGCGGGCGTACATGAGGCCGAGCGCCAAGCCTTTATCCCCATCCCCGGCAAAGCATCCCACATGATGCTCAATCCGGAATATGTGGATCGCTACTTCACGGATTTCCGGCCCGGCATCGCGTTCACGCCGTTTGCGGCCGAGCAGGCACCGCGTACGTTCCGTGTGTTCGTGCTCGGCGGCTCGTCGGCGGCAGGTTTTCCTTACGCTTTCTACGACGGCTTCCCCACCTTGCTCGGCGAGCAGCTTCAGAGCCAGTATCCCGAACAGCATATCGAGGTCATCAATGTGGCGATGACGGCGGTGAACAGCTACACGCTGTGGGACTTGGCGCCGCGCATCGCCGCCCAAGCGCCGGATGCTGTTGTCATCTATGCGGGGCACAACGAATACTACGGCGCGCTCGGGGTGGGTAGCCAACTCAGTGGGGTGCAGCGGTGGCCGTGGCTCAAGCGGCTGTCGCTGCGGATGCAGGATGTGGTGCTCTACCGGATGCTGCAAGGCCTCATCATGGGCGAGGCCCCGCCACGCCCGCCCGGCGGGGGCACGCTGATGTCGCGCGCCGTACAGGATGCCACCATCGCCTTGGAGGGCGACGTGTACCACGCAGGCTTGGGCCAGTTTGAGCGTAACATGGCGGATGTGCTCACCACCTTCAGCCAGGCAGGCATCCCGGTGCTGATGGGCACGGTGGCCTCCAACCTCGCCGACCAGCCTCCGCTTGGCAACGTCGAGATCGCGCTGACGGCCTTCGAGCGAGGGCAAGCCCTTGCCGATGCCGACACGGCGGCCGCCTACGCTGCTTTTCTCGATGCCAAGGAGCACGACGACATCCGCTTCCGCGCACCCGAGGCCGTCAACACGACCCTCCGTACCTTGGCCCAGCAGCGCGCCGTAACGCTCGTTGACACCGAAGCCGTCTTGCGCGCGGCCAGCCCCGGCGGGCTTCCTGGCGACGATCTGTTCACGGACCACCTCCATCCCACTGCCACCGGCTACGCGCTGATGGCCGATGCCTTCGCCGAGGCGATGCGCCCCCTCTTCGGCAGCGAGCCGCTCCGGCCTCCTGCGCCCCAAGCCCTCTTGTCGCCCTTTGACGACACGCTGGCCGACTTAAACTTGAGGTTGCTCAAGTCCGCGTATCCGTTTGTCAAAGAGCGCACGCCAGACGAGGAGCAGCGCGTACGCACGCAGCTCTTGCAAGCCGCAAGCCAAGGCGCACCTCTGGAGCGTCTGGCGTCGGAGAGCGTACAGCGCGGCCTGACGGGGCCGCCTGTGCTGCAGCGCGCCTTCGACATCGGCAGGAGCGCGGGCGACACGCTGGGGACCCTGCTCACCTACCGGGCCCTGCTGCACTGGCAACCGTTCAACGAAGACCTGCACCGCACCGCCACGGCCTTCGCCCTCAGCACCACCGACGCCTATCCCGAGGCCGCTCACCGCGTAGCTTTGCGCGGAGCCCAGTCGTTCCCCGAGTATCCCTACTACTGGAACGCGCTCGCCGCCCTCGCCCTCTTTCCGAATGAGCCCGTGGGCGCACGGCGAGCGCTCGGGTACCTGACGCGCGTTGAGGGCCTCGCCCCCACCAATACCACGATGTTAACGAACACTGCCAGAGCCTATGTCATCCTGGGCGACCTGGAGCAGGCACGCGTGTACTTCACCCGTTCTCGGCAGCCATGACGCTCTTCGCCTGGTCTGAGGACCGCTTCCTGCGATACGCCACCGCGTTCTTTCTGGTGCTGTGGATAGCGTGCGTCGGCCCTGTGCGCACCTGGGCGACCGATGTGGGCATCCGCAGCTGGTGGATCTTCGGCGTTGCCCCTAGCCTCTTCGCTGGTATCACGTTCGCCACGTGGCAAGCGGTAGCCACAAGGGTGAGTGCCTGGACTGCCTTCGCCTTCGGGATCGCCTAGATTGTCATGGCCGAGGCCACTCAACTGGTCATGGCCAATGCCACAGCTGATCCGTGGGACATCGCAGCAGGCTGCATCGGCGCGGCGCTTGGTGGGGGCGTTGTGGCGTGGAGGGAACGGATTGGTGAACATCCGTCGAGGCCAAGCAGCGCGTGAATCCCGGATTTCGGTAGCGCGTTACAATTGCCTAACGTGTTACGCTGCTCGACTGTGATGACTAAAAATGACCTGATTAGCCGCATCTCTGAGGGGACCGGGCTCACCAAAGTAGAAACGGAAGTCGTGCTCGACGGCTTCTTCCAAACGGTGCGTGAGACGGTGGCAGCGGGCCAGCCCGTCGAGCTGCGCGACTTCGGTACGTTCAAGCCTAGGCACCGCAAAGCCCGCGAGGGGCGCCACCCCAAAACACAAGCGCCGATCACGATTGCCGCCCGCGTCGTGCCGTCGTTCCAGCCCGCTCGGGCGTGGCTCAATCAGATGCCTCCGCCCGCCGCCGACTGACCTTTAACCACTCAATCACGATTCACGTGTAGCCTTATGATTTGTGTTGACTGCGGCGCGCGCTTACCTATCGACAGCACCCAATGCGACCTCTGCGGTACGGTCATTACTGCCGAGGCACCAGCGATGGCGCCTCTCGCCCCACGGGCGGCTGACCGTACCTCCTTACCGCCCGAGCTTGCGCCGCCGTCTGCCCCTGCAGTGGCGGTAGGGCCGCGTGCCGTGTTCTGCAATTCATGCGGGTGGAAGAACCCACCGGGCGCACGGTTCTGCAGCCAATGTGGGGATGCGTTGCAATCGTTGACGGCCGCGCAACCGCCGTCGCTCCCTCCTTCCCCACCCGCGGTGCCTGTTGCGGCGTCGCGTCCCCCTGTGGCTCGGCCGCCATCGCCCCCTGCCGCCACTGCTCCAGCGGTGCCCGTGAGCAACAATGGCGAAGGCGCTGAGGACGAGTCGGAGGCCACCCAGGGCGAGCTGGGGAGACAGATCGTGCTTATTGTGGGCGCTGGCATCCTGTTGGTGATCGGGTTGTATGTGATCACCATCGTCAGCGGCAGCTTCAACCCGACCGTCACAGGCAGCAATGCAGGCGGCGGCGTAGTCGGTACTACCCCACCCAACGCGGGCGCCACGGCCAACGCGCCGGCTGTTTTTGGCGACTTGACCCCTGGCTTGGCCGAGCAGGTCTCCACGCTGGAAGACCAGATTGACGCGGCGACAGGTGAGGAGCAAACCCAGCTCAAGCGCGAGCTGGTCAACCTCCTGATTGGCTCTGGGCGCCCCGACCTGGCAGCCAACGTTCAGGAAGAGATAGCCGAGGCTACGAAGGACACCCGCGACTGGGAGCGGGCGGGCATGCTGCTGTTCGAGTGGATGGATGCCTTGCCGCAAAGCGCCGTCAAGACGGCTGTGGCCCAACGCACCGTGGCTGCGCTAGATGTCGTCCTCCAAGTCGAGCCTGACAACCACGACGCACGCGCCACGCTGGGCTGGGCCGCCTTGAACGACCCGACGGCACCGATGCGCGGCATCACGGAAACCAACACGGTGCTTGACCAAGACCCCAACCACGTGCAGGCCAACTTCAACCGGGGCCAGATGCTGCTCCAGATCGGCCGCGTGGAGCAAGCGCTGGAGCAATTCCAGAAGCTACTCACCATCGTCGAGCCCTCGTCGGCGACGCACCAGCAGGTGAGTGCGCTGGTGCGTCAGCTGGAGAGCAGCGAGGGTGGACCGTAAGGTTCTCCCCCACATCTGTTTGGCTGAAATCGAAACATTGTCTACAGACCGATGTTGGGTTTGTGTTAACTTTTTCACAGCTAACCCCTTACGGTGAACTCGATGGCGACAACACGCATGAACCAGAACTGGCTGCGGATCAAAACCCAGATCCTTGACCTCTGGAGCGAAGCGGACTTTGAAGACAAGGAACTCAAGAAAGCCCGCGGCAACTTGCGTCGCATGGTGGACCTCATCCACACGAAGACGGGCGAGCCCAAAGCCGACATCATGCGCAAGCTGACGGCCATCGTCTAAGGCTGTGCCCGTAACATTGGCTCTACGCATCGCCGAGCCACTCTAGCGCCCCCTCATTGTGTGTGGGGCGCTTTTTTATGTCGTGCAATTTTTATGTCGTGTACGCACCGCCGAGCACATCGAAGAGCGGCTGTGGATCGCGGAGATCGTCCAAGAGCAGGTTCGGACGATGGGCAGCCAAGTCGTGGCGCGAGTAGTTGCCTGTGGCCACGGCCACGCTGAAGACGCCCAGTGCACGGCCGCAGGTGATGTCGTGCTCCGTGTCACCGATGATGATGACGTCGTGCCCCTCGAAGTCGCGGCCAGTGTGCGCTTTGGCGCGTGCCACACCGATCGCGGGCAGGTCGCTCCGCGCCTCGGCATCGCTGCCAAACGCGCCGAACGGGAAGTGGTGCTCCAAGCCGATGCTGGCTACTTTCAGGTAGGCCGTGCGCTCGTAGTTGCCCGTGAGCAGCGAGAGTTGTACATCGTCGCGGGCGGCCAGCGCTTCGACCACGTGACGGACGCCTGCCAGCTCTTCCACGCGGTCATTGTCGTAGGAGGCCACCATCGCCTCGGAGTACGCCGCTTGCGCATCGGCCAAGAACGCCGCATCCACGCGGTGGCCGAGCCCATTGACGCGCATCACCTCGCGCATGATCTGAGGATCGGTCTTGCCCGAGAAGAACACGCCATCCGTGGTGATGGGCTGCCCAGCGACGTCCGATAGCGCGCGTACCACCGACTCGTGCCCCATACCGTGGGTGCGGAGCATCGTGCCGTCGATGTCAAACAAGATGAGCTTCATGATGCGTCAGTCCAGAATAAAGGAAGAGCCCGGCTGGTCTTCGTGGCGGATCTCGTCGACCGGGTGCGCCTTGCCTTCGCCTGCATAGAGCCGGTTGGGGCAGTTGACAATCAGCGCCTCTCCAGCGCCGACGTTCTTGTACGCGTGTACCACACCGGGAGGTACGAGAATCATGGACGGATGGGCCTCGCCTACGGTGTAGGTTGCGCGGACGCCCTCTGTTGGCGAGCCGCTGCGTGCGTCCCAGAGGTACAGCTGCAGGGTGCCGTGAAAGAAGGCGAAGAGATCGGTCTGACCCACGTGTTCGTGCGGGCCACGCGCCACGCCGGGTTTGGTCATGGAGACATAGCCCATCGCGGGATGCGCATCCGCCGACAACTCATCGTGCCGGAAGAACTCGGCCAGCCAGCCGCGTTCGTCGTGGTATGGCGTGAGCGGCTGCAGCACGCATCCGTCGATCTCGCCCTCGGTCCACGTCATGCGCTGGCCTCATCGAGTTCGGGGTAGGTCAGGTCGCGGGCCAGGTCGTTGGCTTCGTGCCAGCCTTCCAGCGTGCCGGCATCGCCCCACCATGCGTTCAGCACGCCGTGGGTCATGCGTCCGGCCTGGATGTAGGCGTTGCTCACGTCGCTCACCTCATACTCGCCGCGACGGCTGGGCTCCAGGGCTCGGATGATGTCAAACACGGTCTGGTCGTAGAAGTAGATGCCTGTGACCGAGTAATTGCTGGGCGGGTCGCTCGGCTTCTCGATGATCTCGGCGATGCGGCCGTTCTCCATCCGCGGCACGCCATAGCGCTCGGGATCAGGTACTTCTTTGAGGAGGACGCGTGCGCCGCCGCCTGCTCGGCGCAGCTGTTCTTGGTAGGCGATCACCTCATCGCCCAGGTCTTCGGCGAGGATGTTGTCGCCCAAGATGACCATGAAGGCGCTCTCCCCCACGAACTGCTCGCACAACCCCATCGCCTGCGCGATGCCTCCCGGCTCGTCTTGGACGCGGTACGTCAGGTCCAGCCCGAAGGCGCGGCCGCTGCCCAGCAAGTTGACCACATCGCCCATGTGGCCGGGGCTGGTGACCACGGCGACCTCCTCGATCCCGGCGCGGCGCATGCGCGCGAGGGGGTGGTAGATCATCGGGTAGCGGCCTACGGGAAGCAGGTGTTTGTTCGTCACCTTGGTCAGGGGGTACAGCCTGCTGCCCGTCCCTCCTGCCAAAACCACGCCTTTCAAACGGTCAGCGGCCATACTGCTCTTGATAGTAGGTTTGGTAGGATTGGTCCATCACGGCGTTGAGCCAGTCTTGGTTGCCCAAGTACCACGCCACGGTAGCGCGCAGCCCCTCGTCCAACCCGTGCGACGGCTCCCAGCCGAGGGTGTCGCGTAGCTTCGCAAAATCCATTGCGTAGCGGTAGTCGTGCCCCGGCCTGTCCGTTACAAACGTGATGAGCTGGCGCGAGGTGCCCGCAGGGTGCCCTGTTGCCTCGTCCACGAGATCGAGCAGGGTCTGCACAAGGTCCAAGTTCGTGCGCTCGGTGTCGCCGCCGATCACATACGTCTCACCCGTGATGCCCCGGCGCAGGATCGTGTCGATGGCCGCGCAGTGGTCGCCCACGTACAGCCAGTCGCGCACGTTCAGGCCCTGCCCGTAGATGGGCACGGGCTTCTGCTGCAGCGCGTTGGCGATGACCACCGGGATGAGCTTCTCGGGGAATTGGAACGGGCCGTAGTTGTTGGAGCAGTTCGAGAGGACCACAGGCAGCCCGTAAGTGTGGTGGTAAGCACGCACGAAGTGATCACTGGCGGCTTTCGAGGCGGAATAGGGCGAGCGCGGGTCGTACGGCGTAGCCTCGCTGAACGCGCCGTCGTCGCCCAGGCTGCCAAAGACCTCATCCGTGGAGATGTGATAGAAGCGGTGTCTATCGCCATGCCCGCCGTTACCCTGCTTGCCATCCCATGCCACACGCGCCGCATCGAGCAGCGCGACCGTGCCAAGCGTGTTGCTCCGCACGAACGCCAGCGGGTCGCGGATGGAGCGGTCCACGTGGGACTCGGCGGCAAAATGCACGATGGTCGTGAACTGGTGCTGTTCAAACAACGCATGGAGCAGCTCCACATCCTGCACCTCGCCCTTCACAAACGCATAGTTGGGCGCCCCGTCGATGGCCGTAAGGTTCATCAGGTTGCCCGCATACGAGAGGGCGTCGAGGTTGACAAACGTGACGCCAGGGTGTTGCGGGACGGCGCGAAGCAGGTAGTTTGAGCCAATGAACCCAGCGCCCCCTGTCACTAAGACCGACTTCGGCTGATGCACGATGGGAAGTGCCAAGAGAATCGGGCGGGCTTGCGGATAGGACGGCGCCTCTAACGGAGGCTTTGGGGAGTGGTTCGGACGCACGCTGCTGCAGGCCTGACGTCGGAGCGGGCGCATACGCGCTTCATGGGGACGCGGCGGGCACCTCGCTTAACACATCCATCAGCGCCTTGAAGGCGGTTGTGTCTAGCGTTACGGCAGCTTCCTGCTGTAGCTGCTGCACCATGCGGTACTGCCCCATCAGCGGCTGCATCAGCTCGGCCAGTTCGTCCCGTTTCTCCTCGAAGGCCACGCGTTCTTCCTCGCGGGCATTCACCAGCAGCACGTACCAGGCCTCGTCCGTCTTGGCAACCACGGGCATATCCACCGGGGCCATCTGCACGTTGCGACGCCAGGGATCATCCTCTTCCATCGCATCGGCCACCACACGCCGCCCGCGCGCAACTTCTTGTGGCTCTACGGTGCCAGCTTGTAGGTCGTCGCGGATGGCGCGAGCGGCGTCTACGTCGGCTGCGGGAAACGTCCAGTAGGTGGCGCCGAATCGCTTGAGTCGGTTCATGCCTGCATCCTCGAAGCGCTGCCTGAGCATGCCGTCGGACGGCGGTTCTGCCTCGCTGCCCCGGAGCGCGCTTCGCAAAAGCTGCGCCTTGTACAAGCGCTGCTGATGCGTCAGCACATCGCGCACCTTGGGGTCGCGGTCCAGGCTTGCCTCGAAGCCCTCTTGGGCTAAAATTTCGTTGCGCAACGCCCGCCCTACCGAGGCCGCCGTCCGGTTCGAGGCTTCGGCGAGGCTGAGGTCGTTAAGCCAGCGGTAGTAGTCGCCAGCCGTGAACACCCCCGGTTCTCCTTGCCACGTGTACTCTACCAGCGGTGTCTCGGGCGAGAGGCTCTCGCGCAACGCCTCCCCATCCAGCCGCTCCTCATCGCCGTAGCGCAGCACGGGGCTGGCGGCGGCGGCGTCAGGGGCGGTAGCACGCATCGTTTGGATCCGCTCGGCGAGTTGAGCAATGGCGAGCGTGTTGGTGGTGTACTCCAGGTCTGCCATGAACGACTGCACCCACGCATTCCCCTCAAGGCGGCGTTTCCGCTGGTGCATCTCGTTGCTCACCCCGGACCGCTTCGCCTGAAACTCGTCCTCGGTGATGATGGGCGTCCGAAATCGGTCTTCCACGCGAACGATGTGGTAGCCGTAGCGCGACGCGACGGGTGTGGAGTAATCCATCGGCTCGAGGGCCCACGCGGCTTCGGCGAAGGCGTCGTCCATCGTCAAATAGCTAATCGGCCCAAGCCATCCCGCTAGCGAGTCGAACTGCTGGGTGCCGTACAACTCGTTAGCCAGCATCAGGAAATCCTCGCCAGCCTCCAGCCGCTGATGGTACAGCGCCGCCTGCTCCTCCGACTGGAAGAAGAGGTGACGGACCGCTACTTTCGTCTTGTAGCGCATGAACCCGTTCCGAATTTCAGCCTCGGTCAGCGGATCGAGTTCTTCGATGAGTTCGGTCTCGAAGAACCGCCCGCCCACGTACTTCTTCGTCAACCGCTCAGTAAACGCTTGGTACGCGCTGTCTTGCTCAAACCCCAGCCGCTCGGCCTCTTGGCTCAAGAGGTAGGCATCGAATAGGCTTTCCAGATGCTGGTACCTGTTGAGCGGCGTATCATTGGCGCCTGACCGCACCAGGTAGGTGATGTAGGAATCGAGGAACGTGCCCACGGTGATCACGTCGCCGTTCACGGTAGCTAACGGCGCCAGCCTGTCGTCCCACACGTCGCGCTCGGCACGCTGGCAGCCCATGCCAATCATGCCACATAGTACAATGAGAGCGAGCATGCGCCCGCGCATCAGCGCCACCATATCCTCAACGGTCAGATTCTCATTTACGCTTTGAAGTCTACGCCTTCTTAGGAGGTTTTGCAATGCAAAGCGGGCAGGCTCTTGTATACCAGAAGCCCGCCCGTTCGGTAGTGCCGTCTATTCGCCTAGAAGTAGACGCGGAAGTCCATCAACTGCGTGTCACCCAAGAAGTCGAACGGCAGGTACGCGTAGTCAAACCCCACTCGCACACTCGCCACGCGGATGTCCAACCCCGCTCCGTACGACACGTGGTTG
>JBCCMF010000086.1:0-14774 GCA_039026435.1 Bacteroidota bacterium | reverse complement strand
GGAGGAGCAGCTGGGCTACCCGGTCATCGTCAAGCCTGCACGGCTCGGCTCGTCCATCGGCATCGCCAAGGCGGACGACCGGGCGGAGTTGGATCACGCCATCGAAGACGCCTTCCGGTACGATGAGAAGGTGGTCGTGGAGCAGGCCGTGCAGAACCTGCGCGAGATCAACTGCTCGGTCCTGGGGGATCCGCAAGAGGCCATCGCGAGCGTGCTGGAGCAGCCCATCCCCACGGATACCGAGGAAGTGCTCTCGTTCACCGACAAGTACCAGCGCGGCGGGTCGGGCAGCAAGGCGCGGGGGCTCAAGCAGGGCCAAGGCGGCGACCGAGGCATGGCCTCGCTGGACAGACTCATCCCCGCACCGCTCTCCGACGAGCAGACGGGCTACATCCGCGACCTCGGCGTGCGCATCTTCCAGACGTTCGAGTGCGCGGGTGTAGCGCGCATCGACTTCATGATCGACGACGGCACCGGGCAGGTCTACTTCAACGAGATCAACACCATCCCCGGCTCGTTCTCGTTCTACCTCTGGGAGCCCACGGGCATTCCCTTCGCCGAGCTTACGCATCGCCTCGTGCAGACGGCACTCCGCCGCCACGAAGCCAAGAACGGCCGCGTCCGCACGTACGACACCAACCTGCTCTCGGAACGCAGCCTCGGCGGCCTGAAGGGCAAGGGTTAGCCCGCAGGCTCAGTCATGCGGCCACTCCGATCGGGTGGCGTCGATGAGCGATTGCAGGAATTCGGGTGTCACCTCGCCGTAGTTCAACGCGAACGCCTTGCGGCCGTTGCGGTGGTAGATCCACGTCGTCGGCGTCCAATAGACGGTGTGGCCCAGAAAGACGGGGCGGCCATCGTCAGAGAAGCGGCCGGGGTGCGCCAGCCGGGGCACGCGCTCGTCGATGTCGTAGTTGCGCAGCGTGCCTTCGCCGTTGTTGCCGTTGTTGCGCACGGTCACGAAGGTAAAGGAGACGTCCTCGTTGTCGTCGATCACGCGGCCGAAGCCGTTCTCAAGCTCGTGGCGCGAGTTGCCGCACCACGGGGCCCAGAAATGCACCACATGGATGCCGTCGGTCTCGATGAGGTCGGCCACGAACTGCTCGGCTTCCGACCGCGTGCTGTCGGGCGCCTGGGCGAGAGCGGTGGGGACGAGGAGCGCTGCGAAGAGAACGCCGAGGAAGATGCGCATGAGGTTGGAGCGGTTACGAGCTGTCTCTCAGGGGGCGCCGCCTACGACCAACACGATCTCGCCACGCACCTTGGGTTGGTCGCCGAAGTACGTGTGCAGCTCAGCCAGCGTTCCGCGCTGCACCTCCTCAAACTTCTTCGTCAGCTCGCGCGCTACGGCGGCAGGGCGGTCCTCGCCAAAGACTTCGCCCAGTTGCCGTAAGGTCTTCACCAGCCGATGCGGCGACTCGTAGAAGACCATCGTGCGCGGCTCTTCCGCCAAGAGGCGCATGCGCGTTTGCCTGCCCTTCTTCTGCGGCAGGAAGCCCTCGAACGTGAAGCGATCCGTCGGCAACCCGCTGGCGGTGAGGGCGGGGATCAGTGCCGACGCGCCCGGCAGCGCCTCCACGCGGATATCGGCCTCGGCACACGCCCGCACGAGGTAGAAGCCGGGATCCGAGATGCCCGGCGAGCCCGCATCAGTGATGAGCGCGATGGTTTGCCCCGCCTCCATCTGGGCAATCAGGTGCGGCGTTTTCTTGACCTTGTTGTGGTCGTGGTAGCTGGTGCGCGGGGTCTGGATCTGGTAGTGGCTGAGCAGTCGCCCCGACGTGCGCGTGTCTTCGCAGGCCACCAGATCGACCTCGCCAAGCAGCCGGGCGGCGCGGAACGTCAGGTCTTCGAGGTTGCCGATGGGCGTGGGAATGAGGTACAGCATGCAGGGCCGAGTAGGGCGCGAGGATTTCCCCTACAGTACAAACGTAGTTATGCCCGGCTGATGCCAGACGCCCCTTACCGTAGATTGGGAACCACAAGCGCGATAGATCACATCTCTTGTAGTGCGCGCTTGTTATTCTGGTGGGAAAACGTCCAGTTCCTTGGTGGGGGAGCTGGACGTTTCATTTTATGCCGATGCTACCGAAGGCGATGCGGAGACAGGGATCGCCGGGGTGGCCTCGGCCGGGCGCTCGGTCACGGCCGACTTTAGGCCGAAGCCGAACGTAGAGCCACGCCCCGGATTGCTCTCCACCAGCAGGTTCTGCCCGTGCGCGGCCAGGATGTGCTTCACGATGGCGAGGCCCAGGCCCGTGCCGCCTTGCACGCGCGACCGGCTCGTGTCCACGCGGTAGAAGCGCTCGGTGAGCCGCTCGATGTACTGCGGCGCAATGCCGATGCCGTCGTCAACCACCGAAATCTTGAGCGAGCCGTCGCTGATGGAGCGGGCTACCACCTCCACATGTCCGCTCGGGTCGTTGTACTTGATGGCGTTGTCGACCAGGTTGGTCAGCACCTGCGCGATGCGCTCGCGATCGCCCCAGGCCGTGGGGAGCGCGCCTGAGATGTGCGCTTGCAGGCTGATCGTCTTGGCCTCGGCCGTATGCGCAAGTGAGTCGAGCACCTCGTCGATGAGCCGGAGGAGGTTGAACGGCTCGAAGTTCATCTGCAGCTCGCCCATCTCGATGCGGGCGATGGCCGAGAGGTCTTGCGAGAGGTTGCTCAGGCGCTTGGCGTTGCGCAGGATCTTCTGCACAAAGATCTCGCTGACGCTCTCATTGTGGAGCGCCCCGTCGATGAGCGTTTCGGCAAAGCCCTGGATGGCGAAGATCGGCGTCTTGAGTTCGTGCGAGACGTTGCCGAGGAACTCGCGGCGGTAGTTCTCCACCTTGCGTAGTTCCTGGATCTCTTTCTCCAACACCAAGCCTGTGCGGTAGACTTGCAGCGTTAGCGCGTCGAGCTCATCGCGTGGGTCGATCTGTGCCGCGTCCAGGTTGTCAAACCGGTGCTTGCGGATCTGCCGTAGCGTGGACTGCGTCAGCATCATCCGCCGGTGCAGCACGAGGTGCGCCATGCCATACGTCAGCAGCGTGACGAACAGCGCAGCGAGCCCCGCCATGCCACCCGTGAGCGACGGCCACTGCCAAGCCAGGGCGAGCCCGCACGCCAGCGCCACGGCGCCAGCGCCCAGCCCGATGCGCAGGGCTACGATGTTCAGGCCAAACCGACGGAGGCGTTTGCGGAACGGGTACTTCGACATGGCAGGTGTCACAGGACCAACAGAGCGGTGCTCTACCCCAATGGTGAGTTCAGGTTGCGGCATGCGCACGCGGCTACTCTTTGAACCGATAGCCCACCCCCTTCACCGTCTCGATGTAGGCCGCCCCGATCTTCTCGCGGATCTTCCGCACGTGGACGTCCACGGTGCGATCCACCACGTAGACCTCCTGCCCCCAGACTTGGTCGAGCAGCTCTTGCCGGCTATACACCTTGCCGGGGCGCGCGGCGAGGAAGTACAGCAGTTCGAACTCTTTGCGCGGCAGCCGGAACGGCACGGTCTCGCCATCTTCAGCGCGGGTCACGCGGTACCGGCTCCGGTCGATGCGCAGGTCGTGCACGCTCAGCACATCCGGCGCCTCGTTGCTGCGGTCGGCGATGCGGAAGAGCGCGTTGACTTGGCTGACAAGCACAGGCATCGAGATGGGCTTGGTCAGGTACAGGTCGGCGCCTACGCCAAGGCCTTCGATGTAGTCTTGGTCTTCGCTGCGGGCCGTCAGCATCATGACGGTGGTGTTGCGCAGGTGGGCGTCTTCGCGGAGGCGGCGGCACACCTCGATGCCGTCCATCTTGGGCATCATCACATCGAGGATGATGAGGTTGGGCCGCTCGGCAGCGGCTTTCTCCAGCGCCTCCACCCCGTTGCGGGCGAGCACCGTGGTATAGCCCTCCAAGCCCATATTGTACTGAAGCAGGGCCAGGATGTCGTCTTCGTCGTCAACGAGGAGCACCTTGGGCGCTTGTGTAGGCGTGTCGCTTCGGCTCACGATAGTAGCGGGGGGAATCAGACGGAAAAGGAGTGTTCAGGTCGTCCGCAACGCCGTGGAGGCATTGCACACTGAACAGATACGCTGTCGCCAAGGTACGCGGGCGGGGATAAGCGCAGCGTTACGCTTCCGTTAATTAAGCTGCACTCAGCCTACGAAGACGTCGTGGACCCTTGGGCAGGCTGGGTCACAAGGGTTGTGCAAAGTGCAACAACACGCCCGACGGGTCAGAGACGTACGTGACCCGTGCGCCGTAGGCCTCGTCTTTGGGCGGCTGCGTGCCAGCACTGCCGTATGTGCCCGTCTCGATGACTGTTTGCGCGTGGGCATGCCAAGCGTCGGCGTCGTCCACCTGCACGAAGAGCATCCAGTTCTCGGCCCAGGCTTTCACGTAGAAGTCCTGCAAGAGGAAGCGGCTATCGGCCAGCTCCAGCTCGGCCAACCCGCCATTGCGCCAGTTGAGCGTCCAGCCGAGCGCTTGATAAAACGCCAGCGACACCTCGAAGTGGCGGGCAGGGACGAACGGTTTGGCATCAGAGGCGGAGGGCATAGTCAGGAAGAGCTAAGGGCGGAGGCGCGAGCGGTCGCAGCCTTCGGTTTCGATGGTGAAGGTGAGGACGAGGATCCGCCAGCCGGCGGCGTCGCGCACCAGTTGCACGGTGTCGGTGCCGCAGTGGCTGAGTTGCCCATCCGTGAGAAATTCGTAGGCTGCCCAGAGGGTGGCGAGGTCGCCAGCGACGTGTACCTGGGGGTTGTACATTCGCTCCTCCAGCGCGGCTTTAGCGTTTAAGACACCGCGCACCTCGGCATCGACGCCGCCGTCGCGCACGTTGACGACCCCGCCGGGCTTGACGTCGATCACCTGCGCTTCCGGATGAAAGAGGCGGCGCATCGCCTGCTCGTCCTTGGCCGCGAAGGCATCGAACAGCCCTTGCACGGTGTCGATGACGGCTTGCCTGTCCGCTTGTGTGGCATCTCTCACGCGTGACGTGGCCGCACAGCCTGCGCACAACAAAAGCAGCGTGGCCCAAAGCAGTCGGCTAGCCATCGCCGTAGCGGGCATACATCACCTCACCCCCCACGATGGTGTAGACGACCTCGGTGGAGAGGATGTCGTCCTCGGGGATGGTGAGGATGTCTTGCGAGAGCACGGTGATGTCGGCGAGTTTGCCGGGGGTGAGGGAGCCTTTGATGTCTTCCTCGAAGGCGGCGTAGGCGTTGTTGAGCGTGTAGGACTGCAGCGCCTGCTCGCGCGTGAGGCGCTCCTCGGGATAGAACACCGTGCCATCGGCGAGCTTGCGGCTGACGGTGGCGTAGTAGCTGGCGATGGGGTCCACGTCCTCCACGGGCGCATCCGTGCCGTTGGCGATGACGGCTCCGCTCTGCCACAGGGTCTGCCACACGTAGGCGCCCTCCTTAGCGCGCTGGTCGCCCAGGCGGCGGGGGATCCACGGCCCGTCGGAGGTGGCGTGCACGCCTTGCATCGCCGGGATCACACCGAGCTCAGCGAAGCGGGTGATGTCGTCGGGGTGGAGGTGTTGGGCGTGCTCAACGCGCCACCGCAGGTCGTCGGTCGTATCCGTGTTGGCGGCGAAGGTACGTTCGTAGAGGTCGAGCACCTCGCGGTTGGCGCGGTCGCCGATGGCGTGGATGTTGAGCTGGACGTCGTTCTCCAGGGCGACCTGGGCGAGGTTGGCGAGGTCGTTGAGGTTGTCCGTGGCGAGGCCGCTGCTCTCGGGCATGTCGGCGTAGGGTTTGAGCAGCCACGCGCCGTGCGGGCCGAGGGCGCCGTCGAGCGAGCGCTTGAGCGCGCGGACCGTCAGGCGGTCGTCGCCGTAGTTCACCGTGCGGTATTCTGGCAGCTTGGCCGTCGCCTCGGCCACGGAGGCGCGGATCATGACGTAGAGGCGGAGCGGCAGCTCGCCATCGTCCACGAGCTGCTTGAAGAAGTCCACGTCGTTGAACGACGAGCCCGCGTCCTGGAACGACGTGATACCCTTCATCAACGACTCCTCGGCGGCCAGGCGGGCTTGCGTACGCGCCTCCTCCGTCAGCTCCTCCCTCGTCATCTGCGCACGGTCAGTGGCGAGGGCGCGGCTCACGAGGCCTTGCGCCGTCTCGCGCAGCATGCCTGTGGGCGCGCCGCTCATGTCATGCACGATCTCGCCGCCCGACGGGTTGGGCGTCTCTGGGCTCACGCGCCCGCGCCGCATCGCCTCGGCGTTGGCAAACGACGCGTGGCCGCTGGCATGCCGCAGCAGCACCGGGTTCTCCGGCGACACGTCGGAGAGGCTGTGGTGCGTAGGCACGCCCTCCACGGCCCCTTCGGGCACCTCGGTCCACTTTTCCTGATGCCAGCCGCGCCCCTCGATCCACTCGCCCGGCTCCGACCCCTCGGCGGCCTCCCCCACCATGTCCACGATGTCCTGCCACGTGCTGGCCGTCCGTAGGTCCAGGATCATGCGCGACTTGCCCATGCCCATGAAGTGCGCGTGCCCCTCAATCAGCCCGGGGATCGCCAGCTGGCCGCCCAGGTCGATGACCTCCGTGCCAGCGCCCACGTACTCGGCGATGGCGTCACTCGTGCCCAAGGCAAGGATGACATCGCCCTTTACTGCGATCGCCTGCGCCTCGGGCAGCAGCGAGTCTACGGTGACGATCTTGCCGTTGGTGAGGACGAGATCGGCGACAAGGGCGTCGGGGGCGGGCCTGTCGCAGGCGCTGAGGAGCAGTAGCCAGCAGCATGCGGCGCTCAACAGGAATCGAGTAGTAGGCATGAGATGTAACAGACTGTTTACGCAATCAGGAGGCGCTAAGGTACGACAACCCATCAGGACAAATCCAAGCTGCCAAGCACAGCGTGCTCGGCGGCGGGCCGTGTGACCGCTTTACTCACTCTGACCATACGGCATACTCGTTGCCGCTGGGGCACGCGAAGTGGAAGCGCCGCCCGCCAGGGAACGAGAAGATCGGCTGAACGATGCTGCCACCTGCGGCTTCGATGGTTGCCAGCGTGTCCTCCAGCGATGTGCTGTAGAGGACGATGAGCACGCTGCCCCGCGCTGTGACGGCTATCTGGTCGGACCGGAAGAAGCCACCGTCGATGCCTGCGCTGGCTTGGCCGAAGGAGGTGTAGTCAGGGCCGTAGTCGGTGAATATCCACTCGAATACCTCTGCGAAAAACTGCTTGGTTGCGTCGAGGTCAGTGGCGGGAAACTCGACGTAGTTGATGCGCTGGGGCTGGTCCATACGTGAAGGCGCGATGGATGGGTGTGGGCACCTCGAACCTAGCCGATGGAACGTCTGCACGCAATATGTGTGACGACAGGCCCAGAGGCGGTCACGCATTGAACCTCTCGCCGCCTTTTCGTATGCTTTATCGCCATTGCCACTCGTCGTTGTGTGCCGTATGCGTTGTGCTGTCGCCCTGCTCCTGCTCTGCCTGCTTGTCTCATGCTCTACGCAAGAGAGCACACCCGATTCGGACGTGCTGTTCGAGGAGCGCGACGGCCTGCTGGTGGTGGAGGCTGAGAACTTTGAGCGGCAGCTCCTGCCCACGCCGCGCCAGTGGTACGTTTCGTCGTTTCTGGAGCCCACCGATGTAGAGCCCGACGGCGACGACAGCCACGCGAGGACGGCAAGCGGTGAGGCCTACCTGGAGATCCTCCCCGACACCCGCCGCACGCACGATGACAACCTGGTGACGGGCGAGAACTTCTCGAACGAGCCGGGCAAGATCGCCATCCTGGGCTACCCGGTTCGGTTCAACACGGCGGGACGCTACTACGTCTGGGTGCGCGCCTTCTCCACAGGCACCGAAGACAACGGCATCCATGTGGGGCTCAACTTCGAGTGGCCCGCCAGCGGCCAACGCATGCAGTGGTGCGAGGGCAAGAACCAGTGGACCTGGGCCAGCAAGCAGCGCACCGATGCCGTCCACTGCGGCGTGCCCGGCTTGATCTACATCGACATCCCCGAGCCCGGCGACTACACCGTCAACTTCTCCATGCGTGAGGATGGGTTCGAGTTCGATAAGTGGATCATGACCACCGATCCTGACTACGTGCCCGCTGGCGCTGGCCCTGCCGAGCAGCGGACCAACGATTAGCCTGCTCAGGCGACGGCCGTCATCAGCGTGGCCTTGCGTAGTGCGCGCACCACCAGCACCATCCACAGCACGATGGAGCCCACCGTGGCCACGATGAACAGCACGACGACCACGTAGACGCCTGGGATGGCATCGGGCCAGCGAGCGGCGGGCGGCAGCGGCGCCAACATGGCGGGTGTGAACGCCGCCTCGTGCACCGCGCCGTCGTGCATCGTCACACGGAGCGTAAGCGCCTCGCCTTGGCTGGCCTCGACGGTGGCCGTGGGGCGTATGCTGCTGCCGCGCAGGTCGTGCACTTCGCCATCCGAGACTGTGATCTGAGCATCGGCGTAGTTGGGCAGAGCTTCGCCGAGGAAGCGCACAGCCATCCGCGCCCCAGTGCCCGTATCGCAAGGCGACACGCAGTCGATGCGAACGTCATATGGCCCCACGGTGCGCTCGGCGATGGGCGTGGGCACGCGGTTGGACGGCGCATAGACCTGGATGCCATCCGCAGTGGCAAACGTCACCACGGCGAGGTACGCCAGCGTGATCAGCGCGGCAACCGGCGCACCGCGCAGCCACTTGGATGTGGTGCCGCGCTTCTTACCCTCGGTGCGGATCAGCCACAGGTACGTCCCCGAGAGGATCGAGAACGACAGCACCAGGCCGAGCACGAACCACAGCAGCTTGGTCGCCAGCCCGCCGAAGTAGCCGAAGTGCAGCGGGTCCACCGCGTCGGTGATGAACGGCGTGGCGTCTAAGTCGCTCGTTTTCTGGATGCCGAGCACGTCGGCGGTGGCGGGATGGAGGTGGACTTTGTCAGCGCGGTCCCGCGTGAGGATGTTGCCCGCCTGCCCATCCACGTAGACGGCTCGGCCGGGGTCGGTCGGCATGCGCAGGCCCTGGATGCGCAACCCTGGATACGCCGCCTCGGCAGCTTGGATGTAGGCGCTGGGCGGGAGCAGCGCCACGTGCGACCCCGCATCCGGCAGCTCCGCCTCGTCCACCTGGGGCAATGGAGGCGGCAGCAGCGCGCTGTAATTGTCGGCCCTCTGGAAGATCACCTCCACCAGATAAAAGAAGCCCGTCACCGCAATGAGGAAGGAAAAGAGGAGCGCCCACGCGCTGAGGGTTTTGTGGAGGTCGGACCAGCGGAGCCGGAGCCCTTTCGAGAGGCGCAACGTGAACAGCTGCCTGACCCAGCCCTTGTAGAAGACAAACCCGGAGATGGTGGCCGCGAGGAGGAAGAGCGACCACAGCGTCACGATGAAGATGCCACGAGCGCCATCGAACAGCCGCCGATGGAACGTCCGAAAAAAACGCTGCACGTTGAAGAAGTTGGTGTTGGCTTGCAGCTCGCCCGTGTACGGGTTAAGGTAGACTTTCCGCGTGCCGCCTTCCGGCAGCGATACGTAGGCTAGGGCCGCCATGCGCTTGCCCGCCGAGGCCATCGTCCCCATCGACCCCGATACGTACAGCCCGCTCACGCGGGCGTCGGGGAAGGTGTTTTGCAGCGTCTCGTGCATCGCGTCCCAATCGTACGGGGCATCGGCGGCAGCCACGCGGGCGTCGGCGTTGAGCAGCCAGTCGATTTCGTTCGAGATGGTGGCCACCGAGCCCGAGAAGCAGATCACGAACAGGAGCAACCCAACGTTGAGCCCGAGCCAGCCGTGGATACGAAACATCGTCTTCCGCCAGTGCTCGCGCTTCTTCTTGGCGGGCCTGGAAGGGGGCGGAACCGTGGGCCGAGCGCCTACGGGCTTGCCCGCAGGAGGCGCCATCGGACGGGCTCCCATCGGTTTGGCAGGGGGCGGGGCAGCCACGCGCGCGCCAGCCTGCATGCTTGCCGCGACGGGACGTCCGGGCAGACGGGCAGCAGGTGGTGGTAGAGTGGGTTTACTCATGCGAAACGCGATAGCTTGTGCCTATCGCCGTTCTGATCACTTCATCTCCAGGCGGAGCACACGGATGCCGCCTGCCTCATCGAGGGGAATGTGGAGTTGGATGCGGCCATCCGCGGCCTGCGCCGCTACGGCTTGGCCGTTGTACAGCGCAGCCGTGGCCAGCGTCTGCGTCCCGGCCTCAAGATCGAGGATACGCAGCGTGGGATCAAGGACATAGAGGAAGACGACATCGCCCTTGGCCGTGCTCGTGTATGCGTCTTCCCGGGCAAAGGGTCCGCCACGCGTGCCATAGATGGCGTCCTCGTGCGCCTTCACCCACTGCCCCACCTCGCGGATGCGCGCCACCTGCTCCGGCTCAAACGAACCATCCGGGCGCGGCCCCAGGTTGATGAGGAAGTTGCCGTTGTCGCCGATGGTTTTGACGAGGTCGCGCAGGATCTCGGCGGCGGTGAGCAGGCGCGGCGTGGCATTCCACGACCACTGCGCTTGGTCGATGGTGACCCAGGCTTGCCAGGGCGTATCGCCTCGGCCAAACACGTCGCCTTCGTGGTGCTCTTGCGGCACCCAGTCCACCATGCGCTCGCGCTCCTCGAAGTCGCCCGCGTAGATGCGCCAGTCCCAGAGGCCCGTCTCGGGGTCGCGGTTCTGGCGCCCCACATCCACGCGGCTGTTGACGATCACCTCATTGTTGACCTGGCGCAGGTAGCGGTACAGGGCGCTGCCGCGCTCGTGGTTCCACGTCGGCTCCCACTCGCCGTCGAGCTGGATGATCTCAGCGCCGTAGCCGTCGATGAGTTCGCGCAGCTGCGCCCGCATGAAGTCGAGGTAGGGCTCGAAGTCGGGCGTGGCGTCGTCCGTCTCGAAGAGTGGCCCGGGACCGCCGTGGCCGTACGGCTGATAGTCGGGGTGGTACCAGTCAATGGTGGAATAGTAGCTGCCAAAGACGAGGCCCTGCGCCCGCGTCGCCTCGGCCAGCTCGCCCACGATGTCGCGCTCAAACGGCGTGCTGGCGATGTCGTACTCGGTCACCGCCGAGGGCCACAGGCTGAAGCCGTCGTGATGCTTCGCGGTGAGCAAGATGTAGCGCATGCCGCCGTCCTTGGCCAGCTGCACCCACGCGTCGGCGTCGAAGGCGGTGGGGTTGAACTGCTGGTAGAAGGCGTCGTAGGTGGCGCGCGGAATCTCTTCGCCCCGCGACCAGCTGATCTCCTTGCCGCCGTGACTGCTCGGCCCCCAGTGGATGCTCAGGCCGATGCGCATATCCTGGAAGCGCTCCATCGCCTCGGGGTGCGTGTGGAGGCCGGGATTGAGAGTACCGCCGCCAGGGGCATCGGCAAACTGTGGCGCGCTCGGGTCTTGCGCATGTGCAGAGCATAGGAAGAGGAGGCTGAGTAGTGTGGCGCAGAGGCGCATGGACCTTCTCGTTGAGCAATGTTGTCGCCTCAACATACGGCACACCAGATTGCCCGTCGCATCTGAGAAGTCCACACTGCGCGACGTGTCACTACTCTTGCGGCCGCGTGCTGCCTGAGATGTGGATCAGCTTCCAGCCCGCATCCACACGCGTCCAGACCTGACTGCCGCCGCCCGCCAGATCCAGGGTGTCGCCCGAGGCGAGGACGATGGTTTCGGTGAACGCGTTGACCAGCACCGCCGTCGTGCGGTTGAGCACAGAGACCTGCACGTTGTCGAACTCCAGCGACAGGATGGCTTCGATGCTGGGAAGCTGCTCCGTGTACATCGCGCTGAAGGCGTTGTAGGACGCAAACACGGTGCCGTCGAGTTGTGCTGTAAATCCGTCGCGGGCTAGATAGGCGAGGTAGGGCGCAGCCTCCAACGAGCGCGCGGCCTCAACCAATCCCTGAAAGGCCTGCCGCACCTCGGCTTCGATGGCTTGTGCTTCGTCAGGCGACATGACTTCGCTGGATGGTGTGGTACATGCATTCCCCATACACAAGCAGAGCGTGAGCAGGAAAACGTGGAGGTTCATCGATGGGGGCGCTCGGCAGGACAGCTCAAAAACGAATCAGTGCCAGAACTCGGCGGCCGCCTTCAGGAGTTTAGCGAGCGCCCACGCATCGGCGGCGTTGGTATAGCGAATACCTGCCTTGAACGCCTCCAACTCCTGGATGATGCCGAGCGTGGAGGGCGTGTGGCAGAGGTACTCATCGAACACATACACATTGGCGCGCTCAAGGTACTGAATGAACTGAGCGCCGGGCACCCACAGCGATCGATGCACGTCGTCATGCTCAATCGGCGAGGTGGACCTCAGCTTCATAGGCTCAGCGAAAACCCCCTCAAACACCTCATCGGGATTGCCGTCCAACACCAACCCAGCGACGTACTGCTCATAGTCTTCGATACTGGGTGACCCCTGCACGCGGTAGTACCCGTCAAGCAGGGGACCGAGCAGCAGCTGCGCGGAGGTGTGGTCGTCTTCCTCAATGGAAAAGAACACACGCAGGTGGATGTAGCGTTCGTCCGGCGCGAGCTTCTTCGCTTGGCCCACATGCGTGGGACAAAACACCTTGTCGATGCGCCAGATTGCGGTGGCGTTGGGCGCTCGGAAGAGCTTCATGGTCAACCTTGGCTGTATATACGGTGTACCCATACACCGCACCGGGTCCCCGTACTTATCGGATCGCCAACAGGGAAGCAGGCTCTGCTCGCGGCTCCGGCAAAGCGAACTCAGTCAACTTCAGGCGCCAGCGCCAGGCCTCCACGCGCTCGTCTCACCTCGACGCAGCGCTTCAAGAACGGCTTCTCCATTGTTGAGCCACAGCCTGCTGGCTAGCAGCGCGTGCCTATGGGTGGCGAAAGCGATGGGTGATGGCGTCGACCTCGTCAACCAAAACCAATTCCTGACCTTCGGTACGGAGCCTCGTCGCCTGGTGCAGCTTGGCTACAGTAGCTGCCGCCGCCGCGCCGCCGCCAGAGGTCCGTCCCCCCTGGCCATACAGTTGAAGGGCACCCTGCTCTCCGAGGCCCCACAATCCGGTGAACGCACTGCACGATGTGCCTTCGTCGGTACAGTTCCACGTGATAGCGTAGGTGCGGTCAGCACCTAAGCGTAGAGAGGGCACATCGGCGGCTTCCAGGGCCCGCAGCTCCTCATCATCCGAGGTATGCAGGCGCCACGGCTGATCGACCCAGCTACGCGCTGAGACGGGCTCTCGGTACGCGCTCCGGTAGCGGTAGACATCCGTGCCCGCCGTGATCGTCAGCAGGTGCTGGTCTATGCGAAGCGTGAAGGCTTGGTCCAGGTGATCTACCCCCAGGGTCTCGCCACAGCAGGTACCCGTTTGGATCAGAAAATCCGCTGGCACGATGCGTCCGGCCTGCATGGTGTAGGCTGCATAAAAATCGCGGCAGGCGTCGTCGCCATAGAACGCCGTCGTGTCGAAGACGAGGTGATGGACCGCAACATCCTCGGCCATCGTCACTGCTCCTCCACGGTACGCGGTATCGAAGGTCCAGATGATCCGAGCCACCGCCACCGGGTCGGCCGAACGCTCATCCGACGGAGGATCAACCACGGAAACCAGGTCACAACCGGTCAAAAGAGTGCCAAGCGCGGCGAGCGTAAGGAGAGACGGACGGGGCATGGCCGTGTGTTGTAGCTGAGCAGGTGCAGGGCACGCTCGTGAAGCCCGGGCTCCAGCTATACCCGCCCATCTGCTGCGATGTGTAACGTGCCTCAGACATCTGGAGGCTGCCACGCCATGTCCACGCTACGCCCCCGGCTCCGGCGAGGCCAGTGGACTTTAGGTTCCAGTGCCAGGCCACTCCACTCTTGAGCTATGCTGCTTTGCCCTCGGGGATGCGGCGCGGTCGAGGTTCAAGAGTCGGTCTATCCGACGCGCTTTGCCGTTTGCGCAAGGTCTCAAACAGGCGGTCGATGTCGTAGTCATGTGCCGCCGCAAGCGCCTCCTTCCGTGCTCGAACCTCCTCGATAATCTCGTCTCGATACACCGTATCAGCGTCGTTCATAAGCAGGTCCTCTGGGGTACAGATCACAGGCGGGTCAAAGCCTTCGGTACGACAAATCGCATTGATGCGTTTCCGCAACGCCGCGTTGGCGAGATGCTTGAAGTTCCATGTCAGCAGATAGTCGGCCCCCATCACTGTGGCCACGGCGATGTGCGTAGCATCCGTAGCTGCCTTGACGGGAATCGGTCCGGGCTCCAGCAATGCCTTGGCGAGCGCGATCATCTCATACCACTTCTCCAAAATAGTCGTGCATATTGGCCGGGCAGAGCCAACGCCTCCCTGGAGGGAGGTGGGCCGCCATCAGGCGGGTCGGAGGGTGTATCGGTTGGACAGTAATACACCCCCAGCCCTTCGGGCAGCCCCCTGGCAGGGGGCGGTGGCGTGAGGCCTCACCGATGCGCGTGCACACCGTTTCCAAAGAGGGGGTATGAGATGAACACCTCGTACTCCTGTTGCCGATGGTGCCACCAGTGATCCGTCATCTGCTGACGCGCAGCCGTGACGAGGTGTGCGCTCGGGCGCGCTGTGAGGTAGCTGACAATGGACGTTTCGAGGTAGAGGCGCGGCTTCATCTATGCTTCCCGCAACTCGATCTAGGGTTAAAGCGCCGAATCTACGCCCCTGGTTCTGGGGAGGCCAGTCCGGTGGACTTGAGGCTCCAGCGCCAGGCCTTCACGCGCTCGGACACCTGCGTCAGCGAGAGGTAGACGACGGGGATGAGCACCAGTGTGATGAGCGTGGAGGCCGTCAGTCCGCCAATGACCACGCGGGCCAGCGAGGCCTGGATCTCGGCACCCG
>JBCCMF010000085.1:0-15120 GCA_039026435.1 Bacteroidota bacterium | reverse complement strand
GCGCTCGCTCCACGCGCCCCTCGATGCGTACCTGCCGCTCCAGCGGCGCCCAGAAAAACAGCAGCGCCGCCTTCGGGTTGGCATCCAGCGCCTGGCCTTTGGCGCTGGCGTAGTTGGTGTAGAAGATAAACCCGCCCTCCTGGATGCCCTTGAGCAACACGATGCGCGCCTCCGGCTGACCGTCCGGCGTCGCCGTCGCCAGCGTCATCGCGTTGGCCTCGCCGAAGTCGGCGTCTTGCGCCTCGGTGAACCAGCGCTCAAACTGATCAAACGGATGCGGCGCGGCATCCGCCTCGTGCAGGCCGCGATGGGTGTATTCTTTGCGGAGGTCGGCGAGGTTCAAAGCCATGAGCATGGGAGCATCGGTGCAAAAGAGCCGCGTCAACGTGAGGTCGAGGCCGTACGATCCGTGGAGGCTCCGCTAAAAACTCACCGCCATCGGCCGCCCCAGCGCGTCGGTTGCGGGAGTATCGGGAAGCGTGATCGCCGTGCCCGCTGCCACACGCCCCGCTGACCAGCACACGGCGAACGCATCGAGGACATCATCGGGCTTGACGCCTTTCGGGCGGTTGGCCAGGGCTTCTTCCACCGCATCAAAGCCCGCGTTCAGGAGCAGTGCCTGACGTTGCGCCCGCCCTTCCGGCTTATGCTTGCTGGCGGGCATGGGGGCGTCGTCGTTCAGGGCGTAGAAGCTGAGTTCGGGATGCCCTTCGTATAGCCCCGGTTGCGGCCAGCAGGCATCCAGCGCACGGATCTTCGGAAAGAGGTAGTACGCTTCCTTGCTGATGCCGATGTGCTCGGCCGATGAAGCGCGGTTGACGGCGAGGGCTTCGGGGTACGTGTCGCATGCCAGCGCGGCACGGCACGGCGGCGAGAAGATGCTGCTGGAGCGCGGCCATCCCAGCAGCTTGCGCGCGGCGCGGTCACAGGCTCGGCCGCCGCGCGCCGCCGCGGTGGGCAGCCCCAGCACCATGTCGATGACGATGATGACGGGCCGCTCGGCCAGGCTGAACAGATCGGCGGTGGATTCGACGACGCGCCAGCGCACGGCGTTGGTATCGGGTTGCCAGAGCACGACGAACCAGCCGCTTTTGCAGCCGTCCGCGCCCGCTACCCACACAGATTCTTTGCGCATGGTGCGTTTCGTCTTAGGAGGTGGCCTCGTAGCTTCGGATCTCGTTGACTAGCGGATGCCACCATGTCTCACCACCTCGAAACGCGCCTCGCGCACGCGGGATGCACGCCCGACCCGGCCACAGGCGCCGTCGTGCTGCCACCCTACCTCACCTCCACGTTCGAGCGCGCCCCCGACGGCTCGTTCCCGCACGGCTTCGTCTACAGCCGCGCTGAAAACCCGACGCGTCAGCACCTAGAGCACACGCTGGCCGACCTCGATGGTGGAGCCGCGGCGTTCGCGTTCAGCAGCGGCATGGCGGGCGCGATGGCCGTGCTGCAAACCCTGCGCCCCGGCGACCACGTCATCCTGGCCGACGATGGCTACTTCGCCGTCCGCAAGCTGATCGACGAGACGTTCACCGCGTGGGGCCTGACGTGCGACCGCATCGACCTCACCGATGTAGCGGCACTCGACGCTGCCTGCCGGGCCGAGACCAAGCTGGTGTGGGCCGAGACGCCGTCCAACCCGATGCTCAAGATCACCGATCTGGAGGCTGTAGCTGAGGTGACGCACGCACACGGCGCCCAACTCGTCGTGGACAGCACGTGGGCCACGCCGCTGCTGATGCAACCCCTCGCGCTCGGCGCCGACGTCGTGGTGCATTCGCTGACGAAGTACATGGCGGGGCACTCGGATCTGATTGGCGGCGGCGTGGTCGTGAGAGACGCTGAGCATCCAAGGACGGAGCGGCTGTCACAGATCCAGCGCGTGGGCGGCGCCGTGCTGGACCCGTTCTCGGCATGGCTGACGCTGCGCGGCCTCCGGTCGCTGGGCGCGCGGATGCGGATTCACTGCGCCAACGCTCGGGCGCTGGCCACTTTCCTCGATGCGCATCCGGCAGTGGAGCGCGTCAATTATCCTGGTCTGGCTGAGCATCCGGGCCACGCCGTGGCGGCCGCACAGATGGCGGACTTTGGCGGGATGCTGTCGTTCCTCGTGAAGGGCGGCGAGGCCGAGGCGATGGCCGTGGCGGCCCGCGTGCAGGTGTTTCGGAGGGCGACGAGCCTGGGCGGCACCGAGAGCCTCATTGAGCACCGCGCCTCCATTGAGGCGCCACCCACAGCTACGCCCGTCAACCTGCTGCGGGTGTCCGTGGGGCTAGAGCACACCGACGATCTCCTCGCGGATCTTTTACAGGCGCTGGGCACTGACTAAACTGACGGGCGGCTTATATTCAGAGGCCCCCTCGTCACGCCTGACCTCCACAACGCATGAAACTGCCGTTCTTTCTAGCGAGCCGCTTCGTAGCCAGCGAAACCTTGCCGGGCGCCCTGCCCGTTGCCCGCGATCTCAACGCGAAAGGGCTGAAGGTGACGCTTGACCTGCTGGGCGAGTACGTGAAGGAACGGGCCGTAGCCGAGGCGGCCCGCGATGCCTACATCGACCTGCTGCGCACGCTGGCCGAGGAGCGCGAGCGCGGAGGCGCCAACGCCACGATCTCCATCAAGCTGTCCATGATGGGGCAGAAGATCGACCACGCGTTCTGCCTCGACAACCTCCGGCAACTTCTGGCCGTTGCCGCTGAGACCGACACGTTCGTCCGGCTCGACATGGAAGGCACCGACATCACCCAGTCCACCCTCGACCTCTTCGAGCAGGTGTACCCCGAGTATCCCGACTACGTGGGCGTCGTACTACAGGCCTACCTCCATCGCACCCACGACGACGTGGCCCGCATGTGCGCACTCAACGCCCGCGTGCGCATCTGCAAGGGCGCCTACGCCGAGCCCGCTTCGCTGGCGTATCAAGACATGCCGACGATCCGTGAGCAGTTCACGCAGCATATGCAGAAGCTCATCACCGAGGCGCGCTACCCCGGCATCGCCACGCACGACGACCGCCTCCTCGAAGCCACCAAGCAGTTCGTCACCGTCAACGGCATCAGCACCGATCGCTTCGAGTTTCAGATGCTCTACGGGCTACGGCCTGAGACGCAGGTGGACTTGGTAAAAGAGGGATACAACCTGCGCGTATATGTGCCCTACGGTACCGAGTGGCTGCCGTACTACTCACGCCGCCTGCGCGAGCGCAAAGAAAACGTGTGGTTCATTCTCAGCAATATGTTCAGGCGCTGAGAACGCCTCCTGCAGCGGCTCGGCAGCCTGCGCAAGCCCTCGTGAATCGCGCCTGTCGCAGATTGGAAGCGGTTACAGTGCATTAACATAGTATTACGCCCGTTTTGGAACCGCTTTTCTCTGTGGCCCTCTTTTGGAATAATGAGATAGCTTCATTATGTTCGTAACAGATGGCGTTACAAATACGGTCTGTCTCGCAGAATAAGAATTTCCTCCTATTATAGTCACCCTATCGTCAATCACCCCCTACGGACGGCGACAGACCTTTAGAAGGCGCCTCGGTCAACAGATCGAGGCGCCTTCGCTTTTTACCAAACGCAGCCAGGCCCCGCCTCACGGTGGAGACAGGGCCTGGGTACGCGCAAGACATGCGGGGCAGTCTAGCTGGGCGGCAACAGCACGTTCTCGATCAAGTGGACAACGCCATTGCTCACTTCGATGTCGGTGGCGATGATGCGGATGTCGTTGACAAAAGCACCATTGTCATTCAGCGTTACCGTCAGCGGATTGTTGGCGAGAAGCGTACCAACCTGGGCACCCGGCATCAGGTCCGCCGCGAAGAGGAGCTGCGGGGCAACATGGAAGCTGAGAATATTCTGTAGCTGGCCTCGGTTAGCAGGCTCAAGCAGGGACGTCAGCGTGGCGGGGTCCACGCGGCCAAAGGCATCATTCGTTGGAGCGAACAGCGTGATGTTGTCGGCATCCTGCAGCGTGCCCACCAACTGACCAGCGGTCACTGCGGTGACGAGGGTGCTGAGGTCGGGCGTGACGATGGCGCGTTCCACCACGTCGAGGCTCTCTAGCAAGACCCCATCGATGAGGTGCACAATGCCGTTCGAGGCTTCGATGTTAGCGGTCTGGACCGTCGCGTTGTTGATCGTGACGCCGCCCTCGGTGTTGATGCGCAGCGTCTGACCAGCGAGCGTAGTGAGCGTCGTACGCCCTTCCAGATCAGCAGCCTCGAAGCGTCCCGCTACTACATGATACTGCAAGACCTTGGTGAGAAGCGCGCTGTTGTCGGCTTCGAGTAGGGCGTCTACGGTGCCGTCGATCTCGGCGAAGGCCGCGTCGATGGGGGCGAACACGGTGATGGGGTCTTCGGCGCTGAGCGCGTTGCCCAGACCAGCAGCGTTAACGGCCGCGACGAGCGTGCTCAAGCTCGGCGTGTCGGCAGCGAGTTCAACGATGTTCTGCGTAGGTTCGTCATCGCTACTGTCGCAGCCCACGGTGAAGCCCACAAAGAGCAGTAGGGTGAGGGCGAGGACCCAACGGGAGCGGAGTGGTGTGGTAATCATGGTTGAGATGGAGTTGGTGAAAGGACCTGTCTTTTGGGGGATTGTGCGTTTGTTACCACTCGCTTCTCCCCGGTGATGAGGCCCTGTTGCAACGGAGACGCAACCAACTTCATACAGAGTATTGACGTTACGCAGCGGTTAGCACGGCGTGACAGGCCAGGCAGATCGTGCCTGTTGAACTTGTGGGCGGGCTCGGCGAATAACACGGCCCGACGGTTGCTCAACACGCCCATGACGGATAAGCAAAACCTTGTATTCGCTGTGACCGTGGCGGCACTGGTTGTGGCCGCACTGTTCTACATCCCGTGGCGCATCGAGCCGTCGGGTACGCTCCGCTGGGCCCCCGCCTACCGCCCACCGATGATGTACACGGTGACCTACGAAGGCGATGTGGCGGTCTCGCGTTACGTCTACAATGAGGGCCGTGTGGCCTTCGGTGTACTCGCGTTCCAGCTCCTGTGCATTGGCGGAACGGGCGCTATGCTCTACGTGGCCGCAGGTCGGGAAGACGCGGCGGCTGAACAGAGCGGCTGAACGCAGCAGATAAGCGCACGCTAGGCGGGCTGCTTCACGAAGGCCGGGTCTAGCGGATCGCCGTTGGCCCCGATGCCGAACAGGGCGTAGTCGTAGCGGGCGGGGTCGGCGGGATCAAGACGGCGACAGGCCTCGGTGAGTTCGGCTACAGCGCGCCAGTCGTCCTGCTTGCGCGTGAGCAGCCCGAGCGCGCGCGCTTGCCGGCCAGAGTGCACATCCAGCGGCAGCGCCAGATCGGCAGGCGTGAGCGCCGTCCACAAGTTCAGATCGACGGGGCCGAGGCGGACCATCCAGCGCAGGTACATCACCAACCGCTTGCACGCGCTTCCCGTGCCGGGGCGGGCGAGGTGCTTGCGCAAGCGCGGCGGCGTCTCTGCCACGTGGCCGACGATCGTCTCGCTGAAGCCTTGCAGCGCCGCAGCCAGGTCGCGGTCGGCAGGCAAGAACTGCGCGAAGAACGCCTCGATGGAGCCATGCTCGTTCAGCGCTTTCGACAGGCTCTTCGTCAGCCACAGCGCGTCGATAGGCTGAAAGGTGCGATGCTTGAAGCCCGCCAGCTTGGCGGCATCACGGGCCTCGTCGAACTCGCGCACGAAGCGATACGGACGGTACTGCATCCGCTCGCACAACTCGGCCATCTTGTTGAGGATGGTCCGGCGCTGCCCCCATGCTAGCAGCGCCGCATAGAGCCCAATCACTTCTTGATCGCGCGGATCGTAGAAGCCGTGCGGAATCGAGACCGGGTCGTCTTGGATGAACGCAGGCTGCTCGTAGCGCGCCACGAGGCCGTCGAGGTAGGACTTCAGCATACAGAAGGCGGATGATTGTTCAGTCAAATGCGCAACGCGGCGATTAAATCCAACAGGGGTGTAACCAACAGTCTATCTATGTCGTATCCGACCTAGGTCGATATTCGACACATACTTTTTCAGCCCTCCATTCTACCTCATGAAGCTCTCGCGTGAACTCCGGGCGGCCTCGCTGCGGCCCATCATTCTCACCATCCTGGCCGACGGCGACGCCTACGGCTACCAGATCACCCAGCGCGTGCGCAAGCTCTCGGATGGCAGGATGAAGTGGAGCAACGGCACCCTCTACCCGCTGCTGCACGACTTGGAGCACCGGAAGCTGGTCAAGAGCTACTGGCGCGAGACGCCGACTGCACCGCGCCGCAAGTACTACCGCCTCACCACAAAGGGCGAGCAGGCGCTGGCCTCCGAGAAAGCACAGTGGCTGGATGTCCACGCGATGCTCGCTCGGCTGTGGGGCCTGGACCTCCAGACCGACTGACGGAGGGCCTCATGTTCAACCTGGAAACGGCCCTCGCTACGTGGCGGCGCACCCTGGAGACGCACCGCACCTTTACGGCCGAAGACATCGAGGAACTGGAGCACCACATCCGCGACGAGGTGCACGGCTACCTCTTGGAGGGCATCGACGAGGAGACCGCGTTTCATCGCGCGCTGCACGAGATGGGCCGGCACGGCGTCACCACCGAGGAATACAGGAAAGTCTACCTGAACAAACTGCCGCGCCACGTAGCGCATGCGCGGGCTCACCTGACGGAGTTAACCATGCTGCACAACTACCTCAAGATTGCCTACCGCACGCTCCGCAAGCACAAGGGCTACGCGGCGCTGAACATCATCGGGCTAGCCGTAGGGCTGGCGTCGTGCATCCTCATCCTCCTCTACACACACCACGAGCGCACGTATGACGCCTTCCATGCGCATGCCGAGGACACGTACCTCATCTACAAGGAGCGGCATACGGCCCAGGGCGTCCGCGAACTCGATGACACCTGGCCTCCGATGCTGGCCGAGATGCAACAGACGATCCCAGGCATTGAGGTAGGTACGCGGGTGTGGCACCGCGAGCGCTGGCTCCAAGCGGGCGATACTAAGGTCCAAGCAAACATCACCTTCGCCGACTCCACGTTCCTCGACGTCTTCTCGTTCGCTCTGCAGGCAGGCGACCCGCAACGCGTCTTGCGTGAGACCAGCGGCGCAGTGCTTTCTAAAGGCATTGCCCAGCAGCTCTTTGGCGATACCGACCCAATGGGGCAGACGTTCACCTACGACTTCAACCAGACCTACGAGGTCACGGGTATGCTAGCCGAGGTGCCGTCTAACTCGTCGGTTGGCGTCGATATCATTATTCCAGCCCACAGCATTAGTCTGGCTGAGGAGCGGCTCCCGGCTGACTGGAACGGCTCCTTCCTCTTCACGTGGGTGCGCTTGGCAGGCCAGACGACACCAGAAGCTGTGGAGGCGCGCTTCCCGGAGATGCTGAGCGCCGTCTTCGGCGATGAAGGCCCCAACAGCCCGGCACGCCTCAAACTCAAACTGACTCCGCTCGCCGACTACTACAACCGCTCCACGGACAGCAACCGCACCACGACCCTACTGCTGCTCATCGCGCTGGGCATCATCCTCATCGCGTGCATCAACTTCATCAACCTAGCAACGGCACGGGCGGTGGAGCGGGCGCGTGAGGTCGGCATGCGGAAGGTGCTGGGCGCGCACCGAAGGCAGCTCATCCAGCAGTTCTTGGGCGAGTCGTTGGTCACCGTAACGCTCGCGTTTGCCGTAGGGTTGGCTATCGCTTGGGCATGCCTACCCACGTTCAACAGCGTCGTTGGCCTCGACCTCAGTCTGTTTAGTGCAGCCAACACGTGGCTGTTTGGCTGGCTGGTCGCCCTCTGGCTGGGCATCGGCCTGCTCGCGGGCGGTTACCCGGCGTTCGTGCTGGCGCAGTTTGAGCCCGTAGCCACCGTGAAGGGAAACGTCCGGTCAAGCCAAGGGGGGCAGCGCTTGCGGCAAGGGCTCGTGGTGGCGCAGTTTGCGTTGTCGATCCTGCTGCTCATCGGTACAGTCGGTGTATGGATGCAGGTGCAGTATATGCAGTCTCGCGACCTCAGCTTCGACGGTGAAAACGTAGTCGTCATTCCCACCAGCCAGCGCGACTTCGCCGATGCTGAGACCGCCGCGGCCCAGATTGCCACCACGCAACAGGAAGTGCGCCAGGTGCCGGGTGTGATCAGCGTGGCGTCATCGATGGAGGTGCCGAGCCGTGCCTTCGACGCTAACACCTTTGTCTGGCCCGAAGGCTGGACCTCTGAAGAGCCCGTACGCATGCGGTTCACCTACGTGGACGACCACTACTTCGACACATACGGTATGACGCTCGTTGCAGGGCGCCGCTTCGACGCAAACCGCCCCTCAGATGCCGAGGCGATGATCATTAACGAGACAGCCATGCGCGACATGGGCTGGACTACAGCTACAGTCATTGGCAAGGCCGTCAACGACATGGAGGTGATCGGCGTGATCGCAGATTACCACTACGAGTCGCTAGAGAACGCGGTGCGCGGTACCATACATCGGTACCAGCCGCCTGAAGGTCGTAACCATCGCTTCGTGTCGGTCAAGATCGCCGGCGGCGATGTGCAGGCGACGCTGGCCGGCATCGAAGCGGTGTGGCAGACCCTGGATCCCGGCCGGAGCTTCGAGTTCTTCTTCATCGACGACGACTTCGGGACGTTGTACGAGCGCGTAGAGCGCGTCAGCACGCTCGTGGGCTACTTCACGCTCTCGGCCATTCTCCTGGCAGGCCTTGGGCTACTCGCTATGACCTCGTACACCGTCGTGCAGCGAACCAAGGAGATCGGCGTGCGCAAGGTGCTCGGCGCATCGGTGGGGCAGATCAGCGGCTTGCTGCTTCGGCAGTTCGCGCAGCCTGTGCTGTGGGCCAACCTGCTGGCGTGGCCGCTGGCGTATTTCTTCCTCAGCCAATGGCTGCAAGACTTTGCTTACCGCATCGCCGTGCCGTGGTGGCTCTTCCCCGTGGCCGCGTTGGGTGCGCTGGCTACCGCGCTTGCGCTCGTGAGCTACCACGCCATCCGGGCCTCGCGCGCGAATCCCATCAGGGCACTGCGGTACGAGTGAGGGTATAAAAAATCTCGCGCGATTGCATGCCTTTTGTTAGCTTTTAAGCATGCGAACATCCCTTTACATCGAAACCTCTGTAGTGAGTTACCTCACCGCCCGACCGAGCCGTGATCTGATTACAGCAGCGCGCCAACAGATCACCACCGCATGGTGGGCCAGCCGACGAGCGCAGTACGATCTGTTTATCTCACCGCTCGTTCTGGAAGAGGCGGAATTGGGAGACCTCTCGGCTGCTGCGGCCAGAATCGCAGTGCTTCAGGAGTTGACAATGGTAACACCACGCGCTGAAGCTGATGCGCTCGCTGAAGCCCTTCTCCAGAAAACGCCGCTCCCTGAGAAAGCCGCAGCCGACGCTGTTCACATTGCTATCGCAACAACATCGGGAGCCGAGTATCTGCTAACTTGGAATTTCAAGCATATTGCCAATCCCGTTCTTCGGGAGCAGATCATGCAACTGTGCCGTAGCATGGGTTACATGCCACCCACGCTTTGTACCCCTGAAGACCTTTTGGAAGGAACAGCACTGTGAAACCAGACGATCTCCACCCACCTATCGCTGATCAGCAAGACGAAATCATGGCAGACGTACGAGCCACCCGGGAGGCCTACGCAGCGCAACTGGATTATGATGTTCGTGCGATCCTAAAACGTTCTCGCGAGCGGGCAGCACAGTGTAAAACGGAGATGCGCTTGCCGCGCCGCCCCAGTGATGTGGCGTAATCCGGACAGCACCGTCAAGATGTTGTTCGACGATGGCGAGTACGTTAGCGTCAGCACCAGCTGAGGCGATATGCCCTTGTTGCATCCAGGCTGGTCCAGTTGACCACCTCGAGTCTACGCCCAGAAAACTTGACGCTCGTGAGCATACGAGGTGAACGGATTATCTGCCGCTCTACTGACTCGGTGAAGCTCACTGCTGTCCGTATTAGACCCGGCGGCTTCAAGTGCAAAAGTGAACTTTATGCCGTCCGTCAAGCTGATCCCGACACCCGCTCGACTTCGCGCCAGACGCGCAGGGCGTTGCCACCGAGGATCTCGGCGATCTTACCCTCCGTGTAGTCCTTCTCGAGTAGCGCGTAAATCAAGTTGGGATAGAGCGACACGTTACGGCACGCGCCGTAAGAAGCGGTCGCGGCGCATGCGGTTGGCGTCGGCGTCGTAGGAGAAGTAGACGAAGACGGCTTTGCCCACCACGTGGTCTTTGGGCACGAAGCCCCACGAGCGGCTGTCTTCCGAGGCGTCGCGGTTGTCGCCCATCGTGAAGTAGTAGTCTTGCTCTACTACGTACGTCTGCGTGGGCACATCGTCTACGTAGAACGTGCTATCGGAGCGGGACCAGAAGAGCGTGTGGCCTTCGTATTTCGTGATGATGTCTTGCAGCGGTCCCCACGTGGCGGACGTGAGCGGCAGCGTGTCGCCTTGGGCAGGGACGTAGAGCGGGCCGTAGTCGTCGCGGGTGTAGCGGGTGGTATCGCCGGGGAAGAGGTTGGCGCGCCGCAGCGATGACGGCGGTGCCACAAACGGACCCACGCTGTCGATGGCGGGCCAGGATTCCACCCGCGCCGCCACCTCGGGCGTGCCGATGAAGGCGCGCGGACGGCGGTTGTGGGGCAGGCGCACGATGGTCTCGGCGCCGCTGCCGCGCAGGCTGTCGAGCGGGAAGCGCTGCCCGTCCTTCGGGTAGGCGATCCAGCGCTGCTTCATGTACGGCTGGATGGGGTACGGCGTGTCGTTTACGTGGACGACCTTGCCCTTGATGTGCACCGTGTCGCCCGGTAGGCCGATGACGCGCTTGATGTAGTGGGGCTTTCGGTCGAGCGGCTCTGTGGCGGGCGGATAGTTGAACACCACCACATCGCCGCGATGCGGGTCGGTGAAGCCAGGGAGGCGCAGCAGGGGCAGCTCAAAGCCGTCGTAGTACCAATCCGTGAGCGGGATGCCTAGCGTGACGGGCACGCGCGAGCCGTAGTGCACCTTCGAGACCAGCACGTAGTCGCCGATCAGCAGGCTCGTCTCCATCGACTCCGACGGGATGCGGTAGGCCTCCAGCACGAACACGCGCAGCGCGAGGGCGCCCAGGAACGCCAAGACCACCACGCGCACCCACGCCCAGAGCGTTGCCCGTGGCGACGGGGCAGCAGGCGGCGAGGCAGCGTCCGGTTCCATGCGGCGGCGCTAGTCGATGAGCGAGAAGATGCGGCTGAAGCGGGGGAGCTTGCGGTCGGGGTCGAGCGAGAAGTAGACGAGCACGGCCTTGCCCACCACATGGCTCATCGGCACGAAGCCCCAGAAGCGGCTGTCCTCCGAGTTGTCGCGGTTGTCGCCCATCGCAAAGAAGTAGTCTTGCGTCCACGTGTAGCTCGTGACGAGTTGCCCGTCGATCTCGAACTGCCCGTCGCGCGCCTTGCGCGCCGTCTTGCCCTCGAAGCGGTTGATGAATGGCGCGTACGTGGTCCAGTTGTCGTCGGTGAACGTCGTCGTCATGCCCTCCTGTGGGATCATCACCGGGCCGTAGTTATCGACCGAGTAGGATTTGCCCTCGGGAAAGAGATTGCGCAGCCCAGCAGGCTCGATGTACGGCTCTACGTTCTGCACGTACGTCCACGTCTCCAGCTCGCGGATGGCCACTTCGGTCGCACGCACGACCACCAGTTCGGGACTGCCGCTCACCTGCAGGATGTTCTCCGTGTCGATGCCGAGGTCTTCCAGCCGTGCCCGAGGGAGCTGCACCCGCGCATCGCTCTTGGTGACCGTCCACGCCTGCTGCATCCCGTCCATCAGCGGCTGCGGCACACCGTCCACCTGCACGATCTTATCCTGTATGGCTACCGTCTCGCCCGGGAGGCCCACGACGCGCTTGATGTAATGCACCTTGCGGTCGATCGGGTTATCGTCAGGGGGGAAATTGAAGACGAGCGCATCGCCGCGCTGCACCTCGTCGAAGCCGGGCAGGCGCGTGGAGGGCAGCTTGAGGCCGGGGATGTGGATCTGGGTGAACGGCACGCCAATCGTCATGGGCGTGCGCGTGCCGTAGTGCAGCTTCGAGACGAACAGGTAGTCGCCCACCAGCAGATTCTTCTCCATCGACGGCGTCGGGATCTTGAACAGGTCGAAGAACAGCGTGCGGACGATCAGCATGACCACGAACGCGAACACCAGCGCGTCCACCCACTCGCGGATGGGGCCTTTGGTCTTCTGTGCAGCCTCGGCCTTCGCCGCGCGCCGTGCCGACGTACGCTCTCGTTTTTTCGTGCGAGCCAAAATCCTGGGAAGCGATGCAGTGAGGGAAAAGCAGGCGGTGTACGCCCAATAGGGTTACTCGATCCGTGGCCGACCCTGCTCCAATGCTGGCTGCCGGATAGGCGTGGTGAAGTACCGCCGCCCGTCGAAGCCCGTGCGGTACCACGCGGGGCGCCGGGGATCGAAGTAGTAATCGACCGACACCGCGCGCAGCGTAGACTCGGCGACGGGGAGCAGCACCTCCTCGCGGATGCGCCGCAGGTCGTCGCGGTAGCGCTGGTCGGTGGCTACGACCACGCCGCGCCCGAATGGGCCACTGGGGTCGAAGACGAGCAGTGGGATCTCGCCGTTGAGCAAGAACCAGTACTCGAACTGGATCGGCCCGCTCTCGGTGGTCAGCCGGTCCTGCGGCAGCTCGGCCACGGTGACGGTAGGCGGGCCGTGCACGGCCTCGAAGCGCGGACGCAACGCATGCGTCCACATCGTGTCCAGCGTCGTCAGGTCATTGCTGCCCAGGTACGCCCACTTGGTGGTATCGAAGAGGGCGCGGTACGTCCCGCGTGTGGCGCGCGTGATGAGCTCAACGGACGAGACGAACGGCGGCGGCAGGGTGTCGAGTACCACGGTCTCGGCCAAGGGCTCAGCTTCCGCTTCGGGAGTTTCGCCGATGAGCGCAATGGCCTCCGGCGAAAGCAATAGCGGGTCGAGCGGGGCGGGTGGCAGCTGCGCGGGGTTTTCGGCCACGTACGCGGCCATCATCTGCTTCATGCGCCGCGCCCTGTACTCCTCCACCAGCGACTGCGCCGCCACATCGAGGACGCCGACGGCGAGAACGCCAAGTACGCCAAGCAGCCGGATTGTGCAGGTCATGGCATCGCTCGGTCTACCTCACCCCAACCCTCTCCTTGCAAGGAGAGGGAGCCCGCTGTGCTGATGCAGGACACGGTGGTGGCTGGTCTGCGCGCACGTCCAGCATAGCAGACTGTGCAAGAGGAATCGAAGCGCAACGGTGAGGGGTGCGTTCCCTCTCCAAGGGAGGAGAGGGACAGGGTGAGGTCCGAAGCAGCGTGGTGTCTGTGTATGATCAGCATCGGCTAAACTCGAAACACCTCGCGCATCATCAGTCCTCCATCGAGAGCACGGCCAGAAACGCCTCCTGCGGCACCTCCACACGGCCCACCTGCTTCATGCGCTTCTTGCCTTCCTTCTGCTTCTCCAGCAGCTTGCGCTTCCGGCTGATGTCGCCGCCGTAGCACTTGGCCGTCACGTCCTTGCGCATCGCCTTCACGGTCTCACGGGCGATGACGCGAGTGCCGATGGCGGCTTGCAGCGCGACCTCGTAGAGCTGACGCGGGATGAGCTGCCGCAGCTTGCGGGTCAGCTTGCGGCCCATCTCGTACGCCTTGTCGCGGTGGACGATCGTCGAGAGCGCATCCACCGGGTCGCCGTTGATGAGCACGTCCAGCTTGACGAGCGTGCTGGGCTGGTAGTCCTTGAACTCGTAGTCGAACGACGCATAGCCGCGGCTGAACGACTTCAGCTTATCGTAGAAGTCGAACACGATCTCCGAGAGCGGCAGGTCGTACTTCAGGTTCACGCGCTCCGTGTCGAGGTACTGCGTGTCGAGGTAGATGCCGCGCCGGTCCTGGCACAGCTGCATCAGGTTGCCGATGTACTCCGACGGCGTGATGATCTCGGCATGCACGTACGGCTCTTCGATGCGGTCGATGTTGCCGGGCGAGGGCATCAGGCTTGGGTTCTCGATGATGTCCATCTCGCCGTCGGTGAGGTAGACCTCGTACTTCACGTTGGGCACCGTGGTGATGATGTCGAGGCCGAACTCGCGGTCGAGGCGCTCCTGCACGATCTCCATGTGAAGCAGCCCCAGGAAGCCCACGCGAAACCCAAAGCCCAGCGCCGCCGACGTCTCGGGCTCGTACGTGAGCGCGGCGTCGTTGAGCTGGAGGCGGTCTAGCGAGGCGCGTAGGTCCTCGAAGTCCTCCGAGTTGGTTGGGTAGACGCCGCTGAACACCATCGGCTTGACCTCGCGGAAGCCCGCGATAGGGCCGTCGGCGCGGTTGCGCGACGTCGTGATGGTGTCGCCCACGCGCGTGTCGTGCACGTCTTTGACTGAGCCAATCACGTAGCCCACTTCGCCCGCGCGCAGCGACTGGACGGGCTCCATGCCTAGCTTCAAGATGCCGATCTCATCCGCCTGATACTCGGACAGGTTTGACATGAAGAGCATCTTGTCGCCCTTGTTGAGCGTGCCCTCGAAGACGCGGGCGTAGACCACCGAGCCCCGGTACTGGTCGAACACCGAGTCGAAGATGAGCGCCTGCAGCGGGGCGTCGGGGTTGCCTTGGGGCGGCGGGACGCGCGCGATGATCTTCTCCAGCAGCGCCGGTACGCCCTGGCCCGTCTTGCCGCTGATGTGCAGGATGTCCTCGGCAGGCTCACCGAGCAGGTCTTCGATCGACTGTGCCACTACATCCGGCAGCGCCGACGGCAGGTCCACCTTATTCAGGACCGGGATGATCTCGAGGTCGTTGCCGAGCGCGAGGTAGAGGTTGGAGATGGTCTGCGCCTCGATGCCCTGCGCCGCATCCACCACGAGGATGGCGCCTTCGCACGACTTGAGCGCCCGCGACACCTCGTACGTAAAATCCACGTGGCCGGGCGTATCGATCAGGTTGAGGATGTACTCGTGGCCGTCCTCGGCCGTGTACGTCATGCGGATGGCGTGGCTCTTGATGGTGATGACGCGTTCCCGCTCCAGGTCCATGCTGTCCAGCACCTGGTCCTGCATGTCGCGCTTCGAGAGCGTGCCCGTGGTCTCCAAAAGCCGG
>JBCCMF010000084.1:0-15408 GCA_039026435.1 Bacteroidota bacterium | reverse complement strand
CTTCAACGAGGAACAGCACCTGGTCGAACTCAACCGGCTGGGCGTTCTCGACCTTGATCTCGCGGATGGTACCCGCCACCTCGCTCTCGATCTCGTTCATCAGTTTCATGGCCTCAATGATGCAGAGCACATCGCCCTTCTTCACCGTCTGGCCTACCTGCACGAACGGGTCGGCGTCGGGCGACGGTGCGGCGTAGTACGTGCCGACGATGGGCGCGCGCACCTCGGTCAGGTTTTGAGCGGGTGCGGCAAGCGCGGCTTCGGCCGCTGGGGCAGGGGCTGCAGCTGCTGGAGCAACGGGCGCAGGTGCCAGAGGCAACGGCGCGGCAGGCATCTGGGGCGGCAGGTTGTACATCGGCGCCGGGTACGGCATCGGGAAGGGCTGCGGCGCTTGCGGGGCCTGCACCTCCACCGTGGGCGCGCTCTTGCGCACGACGAGGCGGAAGTCGTTCTCCTCAATCTCCACCTCGGCTACGCCGCTATCGGCTACGATCTGAAGGAGTTCGCGGATGGTCTTGAGATCCATGACACCAGGGGGCTTGGCTTGAAGGAAGCTGCGGCTTAGGACGCCGTGGAGACGCGGGTGACGTAGTCGCCTGTGGTCGTGTTGACGCGGATCACGTCGCCCTCATTGAGGAACAGCGGCACGTTGACCAGAGCGCCCGTCTCCAGCGTGGCGGGCTTGGTAGCGCCCGTGGCCGTGTCGCCTTTGAGGCCGGGGTCCGTCTGGGCGATCTCGAGCTCTACCGTCTGCGGGATTTCCGTAGCCAGCGGCTGCTCGGTCTCGACGTGGAAGAGGACGGTGATGGTATTGCCCTCCTTGATAAACTCGCGCCCGCTCACGCTCTCGACGGGCAGCGACGTCTGCTCATACGTCTCGGTGTTCATGAAGTGGAGGCCGAGATCGTCTTGGTAAAGGTATTGGAACTGCCGCCGCTCCACGCGGGCTTCGGTCACCTTCTCCCCAGCGCGGAACGTATTATCTACCACTTTGCCAGACTGCACGTTCTTGAGCTTTGTCCGCACGAACGCACCGCCTTTGCCCGGCTTCACGTGCATGAACTCGATGATTTGCCAGATTCCGTTGTTCCACTCTAAGGTGAAGCCATTTCGGAAATCGCTAGTGTCCGCCATAGCGTTGGGTGCTGAAGGGATGAGCTGTCAAAATCGCAGATACAGGCGGCCAATATATCACCGGGGTTACCAACGCCCAACGCGACCCCGGGAAGAATGGGTGAGAAATCCGGGTTGAGCGTCCCATGCTCAGATGTAGCGTATTGGGGTCTGCATCTCGTCAGCAGTGACGTGATCGGCAATCGTCAAGAGCCGTCGCACGATCTCGCGAGGGGCGCGACGCACAGCCAGGATGAGGCCCGCATGGTCTTTTTCCTGCTCAAAATATGCCTGTGCCAATCGCTCGAAGTCGACACGGTTATGGGTCACGAGCACAAGGTCATGTTTGACTGCGTAATCGAGCTGTGCGGCATCGTCCAATCCGTAGGACTCAACGTCTCGTACAGTGACTGCAGTGAATCCATAATGCTGTAGCATCGTGGCTACGAGCACGTCCACATCCTCGTCCAAGTAAAACGAGATGAACAGGCGACTCATAGATCCCGAACTATAGGATCTATCATCGCGTCGAGAATGCGGTTTTGCTCGATGTACGCGTTGATCTGCGGCTGATGGTCACTGTAGTAGCTGAGTGCGTCGAAGACCTGCGCCATGCTGAGGTGCGGCAAGCGATCAGGGATAGTCTCAGCGGATAGGCCACCGCGCCATAGCTCTACGATAGCACGTACAGGCGTGCGAGTGCCCTCGATGATAGGCTCCCCGCGCAACACATCTGGACTCCGTACGACGTATCGGCTTAGCGTCTCGGCTTCCATAGTGGTTCCGGTGGTTTACACCTCCAGATACCGCATGAACTCCTGCACGCGGATGCTGATCGCTTCGTCGTCTTCGTCCTCGCCGAACAGCGCCACGACCTTGTAGCCGTAGTGCTCCATGACGTGCCGCACCCGTGAGGTGTCGGTGATGTTGAGCTTGAGGGTGATGCCGATGGTGCCGTTTTCAGTAGAATGCGGCTCAGTGGCTACGGACAGGATGCGGGCGCCCGTCTGCTCGGTGGCGTAGACGAGCTGCGAGAGCGAGTAGTCGCGCTCGGGCACTTCGAGCAGCAGGATGGTGCCGGGCTCTTGCGTGGCCAACATCGTGGCGAACCGCTCGAAGAGGTCGCTGCGGCGGATAAGGCCGAGGTAGGCATTGTCCTCGTCGGCCACGGCGAGCATCGTCAGGTCGTGCGCCATCATCATGCGCGTGGCGTCGAAGACGTGGAGGTCGGGCGTAGCGTGGATCGGCAGGGCGAGGTAGAGCGACGACAGCGGAGCATCGGGCCCGGACGCGTCGAGGAGTTGCTCCTCAGAGACCATCCCAATCAGCCGACCCTCGTCATCCACCACCGGCAGGTGGCGCAGCCGAAATTCCAGCAGCAGGCCCAGCGCATGCTCCACCGTGTCGCTGGGGAGCAGCGGAGCCGTCTCAGGACTCATAATCTGTAGCACCGTCATGGGACTCGACATGAGCAATACCGTGTTGGACGCGGGGTGCGCCTGTTCCGTGTATGGGATGTACGTGGTGAATCGGTGTGGGCAACACCCGTGCCGAACGGACCGCAGGTCTTGCAGAGGCTGCCGTAAGAGGAGGGGTACGGCGTACCGGAGGTGATCGCACTCCGTATGGAAGCGAAGGCAACCGGAATTACAAAACTATACGCTCAACCGCAAGCGATTTTCCCGTCTCCGACGAGACAACGACGTGAAAACTTACGCCGCGCTGGAGGAGTCGGTCAGCGGACGCAGATGGGCAAACTTTGCCAGCACAGGCCGCAAATCGCGCGCGTGGCGGCGGTCCACACGGAAACGCAGCCGCGCTACAGCCAGCGGATTGGTGGCGTGGGCGTCCTCGGCATAGAGGTAGTCTTCGTCCAACACATCGGCCACCTTGTGGATGTGCGCGATGGTTTTCGACTCGCGCATGGGCACCAGCGTCACGTGCTCCACGAAGTCCTTCTCAATGACGCCCAGCAGCCGCTCCTTGAGCGTGTCGAGCCCGATGCCGCGCAGGGCCGAGACAAAGGCCACATCTTCGTACTCGCGCTGGAGCATGTCGAGCAGGCCGCGCTCTTCCAGGGCGTCCACTTTGTTGAACACCATCAGCGTCGGTTTGTCCAGCGCGCCGAGCTCTTGCAGCGTGGTGCGGACGACGGCGATGTGGTCTTCGAAGCGCGGGTGCGTGGCGTCTACGACGTGCAGTAGCACATCGCTCTCGCGCACCTCGTCGAGCGTGCTCTTGAAGCTCTCGATCAGCTTGTGCGGCAGCTTGCGGATGAACCCGACCGTGTCGGAGAGCAGCACTTCTTTGTTCGGCGCGATGCGGACGAGCCGTGTGGTGGCGTCGAGCGTGGCGAAGAGGCGATCTTCGGCGAAGACGTCGGCCCCTGCCATCGCGTTCATCAGCGTGGACTTGCCCGCGTTGGTGTAGCCCACCAGCGAGACGCGCGTGAAGTCGGTGCGGCTCTTGCGCTGCGTGGTCTTCTGGCGGTCGATGCGCTCCAGCTTATTCTTGAGCACGGCCATGCGCTTGCCGATGAGGCGGCGGTCGGTCTCGATCTGCGTCTCCCCCGGCCCCTTGAAGCCGATGCCGCCTTTCTGGCGCGAAAGGTGGGTCCACTGCCGGGTCAGGCGCGTGCGGAGGTAGTCGAGCTGTGCCAGCTCCACCTGATTCTTGGCGATGGCCGTCTTGGCGCGCGTGGCGAAGATGTCGAGGATGAGCGCCGAGCGGTCCAGGATCTTGCAGTCGAGCTTGCGCTCTAGGTTGCGGATCTGGACGGTCGAGAGGTCATCGTCGAAGATGACGAGGTCGGTCTTGCGCTGGCCTACGAGGTTCTTCAGCTCCTCCACCTTCCCCTTCCCGATGTACGTCGAGGGGTTCACGCTCGGCAAGGTCTGGAAGACGCGGTCGGTGGCGACGGCGCCTGCGGTATCGGCCAGCTGCTCCAGTTCGTCGAGGGAGTCTTCGATGTCCCAACGGGTGATGCCGGGAATGACAATCCCGACGAGAATGGCGGACTCTTTCTTCTTAGCGTTCGGCGTGTGCAATAGCGAAGTGATCTGGTGGTGCGTGCGTGTTAACTGCTGTACTCAGAATACAATGCAAGCCAGCATGATGCCTAATGGATCTACGCTGGCGACGTGCCCGGCGGAGGCGCTCACCGCGTCTGGCGCTGCTTGTCCGAGGAGGAGGCAGGCTCGTAAGCGAACCGATTGGACAAGTGCTCGTCAACCCGTTCGCGGAAGGCGGCGCGGCGGGAGGCGGGGACGCGCAGCTCGTAGCGCAGCCGCATGCCGCGGCCGTTGCGGTAGAAGAACACGTAGCGATCTTCCTTGGGCATCTCCTGCACGGCGTAGTCTACTACACAGATCCAGGCCAGGCTCGAACTCGGATCGTTCATGGTGCGGTAGATGGTCGTCTCGGTGATGACCGTGGCCTTGCCCAGGCGCACCGCCAACAGCCAGAAGCTGCCTCCCACCAGATACCCAAGCGGCACGATCGCTTCGGAGGGCGGTCGCTCCAAGGCGATGAACACCAAGGAGAGCGCGATTACCGACATAAACGCCGACGGGCCGAGCGGGAAGCCGAAGAGCACGCCCGTGGGCCATTGCATCTGCGCCCGGCGGATCCGCATCCGCGCGGTGACCGTGGCGATCAGCAGCGCCGAGGTCACACCGAGGAAGGTGAACAGCAGGATGATGTAGGCCGTGTGGAGCACGCAGGCTGACGTCAGAAGGATCGGAGGAGCCAGCGCAGGAGGGAGGAAGGGTGCGCTGTGACTAGGCCGGGACCGACTCGGGGCGCCAGGCTTTGGCAACCACCATTTCGGCGACCAAAAAGAGCAACGCCAGCATCAGAAACACGTTCCAGATTTCGATGCCGCTCCGCTCCTGCGTCAGGGCCGTCATCAGCTGCTCTACATCGCCGTCGCCCACATCGAGCACTTGCACCTCGTGGTCGAGCGCGGCACTGAGTTGCTCGGCGGCGGCATCGGGTGCGAGCGTGCGCAGGTCGGACTCGCGGTTGTCGAGGTTGAAAGCCACGCGGCGCAGCACCTGATCGCCCGCCTGGACGGTGTAGATCCCCGCCTCTTGCAGGGTGGCGTCAGTCTGGAGGAGCGTGGCGCCGAAGAGCGTGCGCTGCTCGGGCGTGTACTCCACGCCGGAAGGTGAGATGAGCGCAAGGCCCGTGGCCGACGTGCTCGGCAGGCGCAGCTCGCCGGGCTGGCCCACGCGGAGGGCCGACTCGTCGTCGGTGCCGTTGGCCGAGAGGTAGAAGAACGAGCGGTAGACGAGCGGGACGAACAGGCCGCGCACCGGCAGGTCACTCCAGTCGAGGTCGGGCGCGACGGCCATCAGGAAGGCCACGCCGCCGCCGTGCCGCACCTCTTGCAGAAACGGGAAGTCGTTGGAGAGGCGGATGAGCGACTGCTCGCGGCCTGCCCCGGCGGTGTAGTTCATGGCGAAGAAGACGTCGGGGCTTTCGAGCGTGCCACGCGTCTGGGTGGCTTGGTCGAGGACGCCATCGAAGACGGGGTGATCGAGGTCGGCTTGGTCGAAGCTGCCTACGACGTTGGTCTGGCCGATGGCGCCGCTGAAGCCAGAGAAGCGTCCGGCGCCCAGCGCGGAGAAGAGCGCGTTGTAGTCGTCGGCTTGTCCGCCCGCGGCGGGGAAGAACAGGAGCCCACCGCCGCCATCGACGTAGCGTGCCAACGTGCTCACCTCGCCGCTCGACAGCGTACGCACGCCCACGAGCGCCACCACGGCGTAGTCGTTAAGGCCCGCAGCTGCAAGGCCGCTCTCGGCGATGACCTCGGGCGCGAACGCCGCCTCGCCCCGCGCCATCTGCGGCGACAGCGCGAGGTTGAGGTACTGCGTGCTCTGCCCGTCGCCGCGCACCACCAGCACGGGGCGTTGCTCGGGTACGTAGAGCGTGAAGAAGCGCTCGTTGTCGTCCTCGAACGCGTCCTCTTCGATCACCACGGAGCCCGCCAGCCAGCCGCGCTGCTGCGGCGTCACGGTCATGGGCACGCGCGTGGGGAGGTTGGGCGGCAGGTCGGCGGTGCCTTGGGCTACGCGCTCGCCCTCCAGGAAGACGCTGGCCACGTAGTCTTCGACGGGCTCGGTGCCGTAGTTGACGAGCGTCGCCTCTACGCGGACGGGCTGCCCAGCTTCGATGATGCGGCTCGTCACGCGCACCTCGGTGACGGCCACGTTGGCGTACGTGCGGTCGCCGATGGGGATGAGGCGCATGCGGATGTCGTCGGCCACGGGCACCGCCAGCGAATCGGACAGCGTGGAGGCTTGCGCGTCGGTGAGGATGTAGAGGTCTTTGCCGAGGTGGGTGCCGTCAGCCGACAGCCGCTCGGCGGCCGTGGCGATGGCGTTGGTCAGCGAACCCGCGCCTTGCTGCGCCCGGACATCGGCGACGGCGTCTTGCATCGGCGCGCGGTTCTGGTAGAGCGGGCGGCGCGGCCCTTCGCCCGTGGTGACCAGCAGAAACTCGTCGCCCTGCTCGGCTTGCTCCACCAGCGCCTGCGCCACGGTCTGGGCCTGGTCGAGGTAGGCGCCCTGGCTCCCGCGCAGCAGCATCGACCGCGAGTTATCGACCACCACCGCCACCGAGGCATTGGCACGGCCGCCGAGGGCTCCGGCCATGTTGCCCGTCAGGGTGGGGCGGGCGAAGGCCATCGCTAGGCAGGCGAGCGCAAGCGTGCGCAGGAGCAGTAGCAGCCATTGCTTCACGCGCACGCGCTGCATCGTGCTCTGCTGCAGCTGCTTCAGGAACGCCAGCGAGCTGAACTCGACGCGCTTCGGCTTGCGAAAGTTGAACAGGTGGATGATGAGCGGAATCGCGGCGGCGGCCAAGCCAAGGAGCAGCAGGGGGTTGAGAAACGTCATAGGGGCGCGGATGGAGGCCGGGGCGGCGAAGGCGGGCTGCAACGGAAGGCGGAAAACGGCTGTTCCGATTTGGGGCAGCGGTGACGTAACGGACCAGGGGGCACTAGCATTGCATGAGCGCCTGTTTGACCGGACGGCGCAACTGTAAAGGCTATGCCGTATTGGGTACTGGTGCCTTCGTGTGTCTGGACGTTCATTTTTGAAGCGCGCAGTGTTAGTTCTTGGGGGCGAACCAAAAACGCTTGTCGATCTCGCAGGTCTGAATTTCTTTGGGGCATAGCGGACTTTCCCACGCACCCATCCACACCTAGCGAGCCGGATGTTTGGTGGTACGTCGATTCGAACTGCTGTTGCTCTCTAGCTAAACCGAAGGTTCTACGTAGTGAAACGCTGCCCGTCCGCGCTTCCCACGCGCTCCTGACCACGAGATCGACGGTGACGCCTCGCGTGCGCTTGTGATACTGAGCTGGGCGCATGCCATGTGCCCCTACAGGATGCGTGCATAGGCACCTTACGTTTGCGCCTCCACGCCGTAGGGGCGCACGGCCGTGCGCCCCTACGGCGTTTATACCTGCTGCCGCTCGGCGAGGGTGAAGGCGGCGATGGTGGCCAGGTTCAGCATCAGGCCCCAGAGCCCGGCGTGGATGCCCCACGGTCGGCTGGGGAGCCAGGTGCCGCCTAGCAGCATGAAGCCTACGGCGAGGCCAGTGCCCAGCAGGAAGCCGACCAGCACGCCGCGTGTGGAGAGGCGCTTCATGTGGAGGCCGAGGAATACGGCGGGCGCGACTTGGCACAGTAGCTCCAGCTTGATCTCGATGATGCGCCAGATCGTCTCGGGCACAGTGAGGGCGAGGTAGACGCACAGCACCATCGCCACCCACGAGAAACTCTTCCCCACCCGCGTCAGGTGCCGCTGCGACTGGCCGGGACGCGCGCGGCGGTAGAGGTCCTGCGTGAACAGCGCCGAGAGGGCCAGCAGCGCGGAATCGACGGTGGACATGATGGCGGCGATGGCGGCGCACAGAAACACGACGAGCACGATGCTGAGCGCGGGGACACGCGCGGCGAGGTCGCCCAGCACCAGCAGCGTCACCTCCTCGCTCTCGGCCCGCGACAGCTCGGGGAACTGCACGACCGCAATCAGGCCCACGATGACGATGAAGAACGTGGTCACCAGCGGCATGAACGCCATCCACTGGAGCGAGCGCCGCAGCGTCCGTGCCGAGCGGGCGGCGTAGATGCGCTGGATGGCATGTGGGTACATCGAGATGGCAAACGCGCTGAGGAGGATCGTGCTGAGCCAGCCGCGCTTGGCGTCGGCGTCGGGCGGTGTCCAGAAGTCGGGGCGCAGCGCTTGGAGCTCGGGCGCCAGGGTGCGCAGGCCGCCGTACTCCACCTGGATGGCCACGAAGATGCACGCGCAGCCGATGAGCAGCAGGATGCCCTGGATCACGTCGGTCCAGGCCACGCTACGCAGGCCGCCCAGCGTCTCGTAGATCACCATGATGACGGCCAGCACGATGACGCCCTCGGCAAACCCGATGCGGCCGCCCGTGGAGACCTCCACGATGAAGCCGATGGCCTTGAGGTTGGTGAGGATGTAGTTGCCCAGCGCCACGATACACGCCAGCGAGACGCTCACGGTGAGCGCCGTAGAGCCGAAGCGGTCGTGGACGTAGTCGCTGATGGTGAGGTAGCCACGCTCCTGCGAGAGGCGGTACAACTTGGGCGCAAACAGCGCAAACGCGCCGATCACGATCATCATCAGCATGAGCAGCGCGAGCGCCTCGAAGCCTTGCCGGTACGTGCGCCCCGCAAAGCCGATGAGCGTGTTACCGCTGTACTGCGTGGCGTAGAGCGTCAGGAAGAGCACAAACACCCCGATGCCGCGACCCGCCAAGTAGAAATCCGCCAGCGTTTGCTCCTGCTGTGCCCGCCGCCCCAGCCATCCGATGACTAGGAGTCCGACGAGGTAGAGGCCGAGCACCGCCAGTCCGCCCGGTCCCAGCAGCGGCACCTCAGCCATCAGCGTCCTCCGCTTCGCCGGCCATGAGCGTCCAGTACTGCCCCAGCGCCCAGGCCACGAACGCGGCGTACAGGGCCGCCGTCACGACGGCATACATCCCCCACGATGGAAAGCCCAGCACGGTCGCATCATCGGGTTCGATGTAGAACCACGGCACCGTTAGCAGCACTATCAGCAGGGAGAGCAATGCCAAGCGAAGACGGGTCATAAGCGTGCTTTAAGCGAGTGATTTCGGCAAGGTACAACGCTCGTCCGAACAACCCAATCGGATAGCTCCAAACAAGGTAAAAATCGTCTTTTTGGCATCAAAAACGTCAATTTCGCCAAATCAAAAACCGAACTTTGCGTCGTCGTTTTCGTTCGATCACGCACGTGATTGATGTCCTCCGAAAACAAGCCCCCTGTCACCATGCCTACGACCGCTCCCGCCACCAAAAAAGCCCAGGTGTTGCGCCTCTTCGCCGACGGTGTTGAAGACCTCGAAGAACTCGCCAGCCGCACTGCGGCGCGCCCCAGCTATGTAGCCTCGGTGCTACAGCAAGCGGGTCACCTCTCGGGCTACCACGACCTGTACACGTCCACGGGGCACAGCATGAACACGTACAGCCGCTTCTTTCGCGGCCGCCTTGGCTTTCGCACCGTGGAGCGCGCCCGCGCCAGCATCCGCCTCATCAACCAGATGCACCAGCAGTTCGAGCGCATGGGCGACCGGGCGGGGCAGCACCATGCCCTGATGATGGCGCTGACCATGTACAACCGCGCCCGCTTCGGCAACAAGCAGGCCGAGGCCGAGGTCTTCCGCCGCTGGCTGGCCGGTCAGCTCCTCGCCACCGCACCGTCTACGCGACTGGCAGCGTAGGCGTCTCATTTCCGTCTCGGCAGACCTCGTGACAACACCCAAACACACCCAAACGGTGCGTTACACGCAGCGCTACCCTGCCCGGAGGACGTAGGTACTTACGTCCCCGCCCTTGACGAGGCGACCGCGATCCTTCAGACACGAACGGCTGCGTCTGCGGCGGTGCTGATGCACCGACTCGCGCAAGGCCGATAGGGTAGCGGCGGACATAGCCGTATGGCTAGGTGATACTGCTTGGTTCACCAGCCTTCGATGCCATGTACCGCACCTCATCGCTGACCCAGGATACCGCGCCCTTGGACCGACGACGGGCTACGCACCTGCTGCGTCGCGCCACGCTGGGCCCCACGCCTGACCGCGTGGATGCGCTCCTCGGTCGTACGCCATCCGAGGCGGTGGATGCGCTGCTAGCTGAGGCCGCCGCGACGCCGCTGCCGCCTGATCCGAGTTGGGTCAATGCCGAGTATCCGGAGGATGGGGGTGAGGCGGCTGAAGAGGCGTTCTTTGACCAGAACCTTGAGGAGTGGCTCCCCGTGGTGCAAGGGACATGGCTGGACGAGTGCATCGCGGAGGGCCTGCGCCCACGGATGACGCTGTTCTGGCACAACCACTTCGTGACGGGCTGGGAGAAGTATGAACTGGCACCCGTAGCCCATCGCTACGTGCAAACCTTGCGGCGGCACGCCATCGGCCACTTCCCGTCCTTCGTGGAAGCCATCGGCACCGAACCCGCGATGCTCTTCTACCTGGACGGCATCGAAAACTTGGCCGACGCGCCCAACGAGAACTACGCCCGCGAGCTGCTGGAGCTGTTCACGATGGGGCGGCTCGACCAGCAGGGCCAGCCGAACTATACCGAGCAAGACATCGCCGAGATGGCCCGCGCGCTCACAGGGTGGATTGTGGGCGACGAATACCGCGCCTTCTTTGAGGAGGATGCCTGGGATAGCGGCACGAAAACCTTCCTCGGGCGCACGGGCCGCTTCAACCACACCGACGTGGTGCGCATCCTCTTCGAGACGCGGGCGCCGCAGATCGCCTACTTCATCGCGGGCAAGCTCTACCAGGAGTTCGTCTACGAGCAGCCCGACGCGGCCGTAGTGCAGGCTCTCGCCGACGTGATGCTCCAGAACAACTTCCAGATCGCCGCCGTGCTGCGTGCACTCCTCACGAGCACCCACTTCTTCGACCCGCGCTTCCACGGCGCCCGCATCAAGAGCCCGGTTGAACTGCTGAGCGGCTACTTCCGCGCGCTTGGCCTATCCTCGGCTGTGGGGCTGCAACGCGAGGTCGTCGGGGCGATGGGAGATGACTTGGAGCAGTGGCTCTTGGAGCCGCCCAACGTGGCGGGATGGCCCGGCTACCGCAACTGGCTCGGCGCTAGCAGCCTGCCCACGCGGTGGCAGCTCATGGAGTACCTCACCGAAGTGCTGATCGAAGGCGGCGAGACCGAAGAGGGCGACGTCCCCAGCAGCGTAGACCCGCTGGCGCTCTTCGACCGCTTCGGCGGCGGCGAGGGCGATGCGTTCTTCGCATTCCCCGTACGCCTAGCCGAGCACCTGCTGCCCGTCCCCTTGGCCGATGCCAGCATCGTTGGCAACTCGGCGCCCTTCGCGGGCAACCTCTCGCGCTTCCCCATCCCCACCGCCGTGCAGCAAGGTCCCGCCTACGTGCGCGACCTCGCCAAGCAGCTCTTGCGCGGCACCCCGTGGTACGAAGCCACCCGCGACCCCGATCAACTCTTCGGGCTGGTGATGGACTACGTGCTCTACCTCATCGGCTTGCCCGAATTCCAGCTTACGTGACGGCTTGCCACGCCGTCTGCCTTCGCTTTGTCTCACCGTTGACCGTTCCGTGCTATGTGCGACACGCATACCCATACTCATCCGTCTCATCATCCACACCGCTCCGGCCGCCGCCTGGAAGAAGGCGATGCGCACAGCGCCGACCACGCGCGCTGGACGCGGCGGCGGTTCCTCGGCGCGCTCAGCCTGGCGGGGCTCGGTGGGACGCTCCTGGGCGGTAGCCACGCGACTACGCTGATGGCCTCGAACAGCGTGCGCCCCATCCACATTCCCAACGGCGACCGCATTCTGGTGCTGATTCAGTTGGAAGGCGGCAACGACGGGCTCAACACCGTCGTCCCGTTTCGGAACGATATCTATCAGCGCAACCGCCCGACGCTGGCCTTCTCGCGCAACCAGACGCTTGAGCTGAGCAGTGACCTGGGCTTCCATCCGAGCCTCGGGCCGCTCCATCGCCGCTTTCAGGATGGGCAAGTGGCGGTAGTCCAAAACGTGGGCTACGACGAGTCGAACCGCTCGCACTTCCGCTCCACCGACATCTGGGTGTCGGCCAGCGACGCGAACCAATCACTCTCCACCGGATGGGCCGGACGCGCCTTGGAGGCTACGTACCCCAACTTCGGGCAGAACCCGCCGCCGGAGCCGCCGGGCGTGCGGATTGGCGGCAGCCGCTCCATGTTTATTGGCGATGGCAACCGCATGGGCGTCTCGTTCGACAATGCCGATGTGTTGGATCGATTGGCGGAGGGCGGCGCGCTGTATGATCAAACGAATGTGCCGTCGGCTACCTATGGGCAGGAGGTCGCGTTTGTGCGCGGAGTCGCCAACCGATCATTTCGGTATGCGGGAGCACTGCAGCAAGCCGCGTCGGGTGGGCAGAACCGCGTCGCCTACCCAGAAGACACGGAGCTGGGCAACCAGCTGGCCAGTGTGGCGCGGCTGATCCGCGGCGGCCTGCAGACCCGCGTCTACATGGTGTCGCTCGGCGGCTTCGACACGCACGTCAACCAGGCCGACGACCACGCCTACCTGATGGACACGCTCGCGCAAAGCATCGACGCGTTCATGCGCGACTTGGAGGCCGATGGGCTGGATCAGCGGGTCCTGCTGATGACCTTCTCAGAGTTTGGCCGTACCCTCGCCGAAAACGGCGGCCTCGGCACCGATCACGCCGCTGCCGCGCCGCTGTTCTTGATTGGCCGCGGCGTGCAGGGCGGCATCGTGGGCGGTTTGCCCGATCTTGCTAACCTCGACCCCTTTGGCGACCTGCGCCACACCTTCGACTACCGCCAGGTCTACGCCAGCATCCTCAACGGCTGGTTCGGCCTGTCGGCGGCCGACACCCAGACGGTGCTGGGACGCTCATATACCACCATCCCCGTGTTGCCCGGCCTCACGACAGGCACCTCCACCGCGCCCAGCGACACGCCGCGCTCGCCCACCGGCTTGCAGGCGCCCTACCCCAACCCCGCCCGCAGCCGAACGACGGTACCGTTCACGCTGGCCAGCCCATCGCGCGTGCGCCTCGGCGTGTTCGACGTCACGGGGCGACCGGTGCGTTCCATCTTCGAGGGGATGCGCGGCACCGGAACGCACACCGTGCCGCTGGACCTCTCTGGCCTTGCCGCCGGGCTATATCTCGTGCGCCTCCAAACGCCGCAACGGCAGTACGCCACCCGGCTCGTCGTAGTGCGGTAGGCAAGACATCCGTCATTCGGGCCGCAGCACGAAGCCGTCGTCATCCCGCACCACCTGGTAGCCCACGGTGAGCGCCACAATGTCGACGGCCTGCTCCAGCGGATCATCGGCGAGGCGCAGGGTGACCGAGAGGGTGCTGTCCGCAGTGGGGGCGAGGCGGACGGGGCGGCCGTAGTACCGGCTGAGGTCGCGCACCACCTCGGCGAGGGGACGCTGCTCGAAGCTCTGGCCGCCGTCCACCCACGTCAGGGCAGCGGCTTGTTGGGCCTCGTTGAGACGCTGTACGCCCGCGCCAACCTGGAGCGATGCCGCTTCACCTTCCGCCAGCTCAAGCGAGGAGCGGTCGGTGCTGGTGCCTTGGAGGCGGACCCGCCCTTCGCGCACGGAGACATACGTACCTGACGGCTGCGTCCGCACCGAAAACTCCGTCCCGAGCACCTGCACCTCGGCCGTGGACGTCTCGACGACGAAGGCGCGGGCCTCGGTGTTGACGTCGAAGAAGGCCTCGCCCGTCAGCGCTACAGTGCGGCGGGCCTCGGGCGCCCAAGGCGTCCACCGCAACGTGGATCCGCCTGCGAGCACCACCGTCGAGCCATCATCTAGCGTCACGGTCGATGTGGTGCCGGGCGCGGCCGTGGCGACTTGCACGGGGGCTTCGCGGAGCTGCCACCACACGCCCACACCCATCAGCACGGCCACCGAGGCGGCGACAGCCCATCGGAGACGCGGCTTGCGTCGTGGACGGGACACGGGCGTGCGCATCCGCCGCTCCAAGCGCGTCCACTCCTCGCCCAGATCCACAGGGAGCGGTGTATTCTCAGGTGCCGTCTTCGCCCATAGCTGGCGTAGATCGTCGAACTGCTGGGCGTGCTCGGGTGCCGCGTCGCGCCAGGCAGCCAGCGCGGCGTCTTCCTCGGGCGTCGTCTCGCCCGCAAGGTGGCGCAGGATGAGAGCTTCGGCGTCGTCCATAGCGGTCTAGCGTACGGTGAGCGGTTGGCAGATGCCGTGCAGTGCGGCGAACACCCCGAAGCCGCCCTCCACGTTACTGGGGGCAACGTACAAGCGGCGCGCCTGCCGGTTTTGGTCGTACACGACGAGATCGTCGGTGGTGCGGTAGAGGCAGAGTTCGTACACGCCGTCTTCGGGGAACGCCTGCCGCTCAACGGTGCCCTCACCGTCCCAACGGATAGCGGAGTTGAAGGTGCGGCCAAGGTCGGGATGCGTCACCTGAATTAAGTGCGGCGTGGGATTCCCCTCGGGCAGTGCCCATGTGAGCGTCAGTACGTCATCAAACGCGTCCTCGGAGCGATCAAGCACCAGCGGAGCAGTATCCACATCGGGGGTGATCTGCACATTGGTGGGCCGGATGGGCACATACGTGACGGCCGTCAGGCGCTGATCGTCCAACTCCACCGACAGGCGGTATGGCGTGTCATCTTCCAGCGGGAGCGCGTCGATGGGCAGCGTGTAGCGGCCCGGGACTTGACCATCAGGCGTCATCAGCAGCGGTGCTTCCTCGCCAATGCCGATGGCCACGCGTGCGCCAGGCTCGGGGATGGGCTCGGGCACATCGCCTGGCGGCACCGGGCGGCTGACGTCCACGACGAACGCATCACCAGGCCACACCAGATACGCCTCGATCACCAAGCCCGCCTCAGGCCCTGGCGGCGCCGTCGCATCGCATCCGGTCAGCAAGGTGCTGAGGAGCGCCAGAGTAGCTAATGATCGGATAGGCGGATGGCTCATGGGAGATCCAATCGAATGGTGAGTGAGGGTAGGAAGCCAAGCATGGCCACGGTGCGCTCAGCGGCGCGGTCGTCCAGGAGTTCTACTTGGCGGTACCACGCGTTGCGGCGGTTGAGCACGTTGAAGAGGGCGAGCGTGGTCGTCCACCGCGTCGTGCCAACGCGGGTCCGGTGGTGCAGGCTCACGTCGAGGCGCTGGTAGGCGGGAAGCCGATCGCTGTTGCGCGCGCCGGGCTGGATGCCGAGCACGGCCTCGCCCGTT
>JBCCMF010000083.1:0-15435 GCA_039026435.1 Bacteroidota bacterium | reverse complement strand
CGGCCTCTGAACGAAACGCCCCAACTCCGGTTGCACCATCCCGCCTGTCGATGCGCTCTCACCTCGCCTGCTGATGCGCCGTTTCCCACTTTTTCTCATGCTCTTCGCCCTCATGCCGATGCCCGCGCACAGCCAAGGCCTTGTGTGGGGTGTCGTCAAGAAGCAAGTGCGCAATGCCTTTCCTGCCGTGCAGCAGATGTCGGTGGATTCCCTTGCCGCCTTGATCGCGACCGACGCCGAGCCGTTGCTACTCGACATCCGCGAAGCCGACGAGTACGCCGTGAGCCACCTTTTGGGCGCGCGGCATGTTGATCCCAAGGCGTCGGCGGAGGTTTTGGCAGGCATGCCAAAGGACACGCTCATTGTCGCCTACTGCTCGGTGGGCTATCGCTCGTCCGCGTTTGTAGATCGGCTGCTCGAGGCGGGGTTTACGAACGTCCACAACCTCGAAGGCTCCATCTTCGAGTGGGTGAACAGCGGGCGTCCCGTCGTGCATGACACGACTTCTGTTGAGGTCGTGCATCCGTACAACAAGCGCTGGGGCCTGCTGGTGAAGCGCCGCCACCGCGCCGATCTAGATCCGTAGCGTACAGTGGGTCAGAAGCGCGAGCCGCGGATCCACGTGTCGGAGCGGGCCCAACTGGCGTCGAAGGCGGCTTCCACTTCTGGGTCGGGGCGGCCTTGGGCGGTGAGCGCTTCGTGCAGGCCGAAGAGCGACCAGCCGTTGTTGGGGCGGTCGTCTAGCTCGTCGCGGTAGACTTGCTCGGCTTCGGCGTAGCGCTCTTGCTCCAGCAGCAGCGCGCCCAGCCAGTGGCGAGCCGCGAAGGGCAACGGCTCGGGCTCGTCGTAGGTCAGGCTGTCTTCGAGGGCGACGGCGCGGCGGAACGCCGTCTCCGCAGCGGCATGGTCGCCCGCCTGCCACGCGATCTCACCTTCGAGGATGCCGCCCGCCGTGCCGAGCAGCAGGTTGGCCGGGTGGAAGCGGAAGCGGGCGCCCGAGGTGTCGGCGGCGGTGAGCACTTTCTGCAGGTAGGCTTCGGCAAACTCAGGCTCGCCCGTCTTGAGGCGCGCGTAGCCCTGGGCGAAGTCCCACAGGCCTGCGGGCACGGAGCGTGTCGGGCGGTCCTCGACCTGCAGCACCTCGTCGAAGCGGCCAAAGCGGACCAGCGTGAGCACGGTGTACATGGAGTTGCCCGTCAGCTTGTGGTAGTCGCGCCCGGCCTGCGAGGCTACGCCGCCCTGCCCATCCATCGACGCAGCGAAGAGCAGCATGTGGAGGTTGTGCGACGGGTAGATGGCGAAGCCCTCGCCGATGGCGGCTTTCTGGTCGGAGTGCCACGCTTGGACGTTGGCGCGCACGGCGTCGGCCCAGCGGCCGATCTCGTTCCACGTGTGCGACGGCATGTGGTTGATGTGGCTGGCGCCGGGGATGGACGAGCCGATGTACTCGGCGCACGGTTCGGCCAAGCCGGGGTCTTGCGACGACTCGGTGGCATGGATGTAGAGGTGGCAGGCGCCCGTGTGGCGGATGTCGCGGTCCAGGATGTCTTCGAGCACGCCATGCAGTTGCTGGATGTCGGGGTCGTTGACGTCGCGGGTGCCGCGGCGCGGTTCGAGCAGGAAGAGCGACTCGGCGTAGAGCGTGCCGATGTCGAGGTCGTCGGGGTAGCGCTCGTAGACGTCGCGGAGGGCGTCGGCGTAGGCCGTGTCGCGGGGCGCCTGGTTGTCTCGGGTGTAGCCGTCGGCCACGTATCGCACCTGCATCGCGTCGATCAACGCACGCTCTTTGTCCGAGGCGTTGCCGCGCAGGGCGAGGGCTTGCTGCAAAGCGGCGTAGGCTCGGGGCGCCTCGGCATCGCGCATCTTGCCGTTGAGGTACGGCCCCCACGCCCAGGCCTCGCCCCAGTGGCAGATGGCACAGTCAGGGTCTCGCCGCTGTGCCTCGCGGAAGGAGCGCGCCGCATCCTCCTTGGTGAACGCGTACATCATCTGGAACCCCTGGTCGAAGAACACCTGCGCGCTATCGACCGTGGAGGAGATTGGGTAGGATTGGGTACCCAACGCCTCAGCGAAGTGGGGGAAGGGCTCGTCAAACCCATCGGGGTAGCTCACCTCGCCCGACTGGGCCAAGGCGAGCGCCGGACAGAGCAGGAAGAGGAGGGCAAGGAGGGGGTAGCTTGGCGTCATGGCGTTGGTTGGGACGGGGGCGAGATGGCGGCGAGGCAGTCGCTGGGCACGTTGGGGAGTTTCGGGATGAGCTGTTCGTAAAGCCGCTTCACTTCACTGCTTCCAGCGGCGGACTCGGCAAAATAGCTCAGATTTCCCGACACGGTGTCCAGGTTGCCGTTGATGGACGCCTGCAAGAACCGCTGCTGTAGCATCTCTGCCATAGCTTGAATTTCGTAGGCTATGGCTATTTCCCCCACCAAGTTGGGGTCGATGTGGGTCAGGACGGTGGAGGAGAGCGCCATATCAAGCCCAGCTGAGGTAAAGAGGAGGGGTCTTGCACCACGGTGTTGCGGAAACTTGGCGCCCTCAAATCGAGCGTCTGGCGCGGCACGTACCACGGCGCGTAGGGTGTCGCGGATGGGGATATAGTAGGCGACCCGACTTGACACAATCCCGTAGTTGCGGCACAACTCGCTGGCAATAACCGACAGCGTTTGCTCCGCGCGATCCTGGTCGCGGAAGTGCTCGCGGACCTCGTTGGCACCCAGCGCGATGGCCACGCCGATCACGATAAAGGTGGACTCGATCAGCAGCGCCTTCACGGAGATCGTTTTCGTCGATGACATGGAGGTTACGGGCTAAAGAGCGGGGGAATGGCGGTGCTGTCGGGCAGCGTGGCGTTGTAGAGGGTCAGCAACTCGCGCTCAAGGTAGGCGATGGAGGCCACGATCTGCGTGTGGTTACGGTAGTTTTGCACCATCCCCAGCACCCCAAGGTCCATCAGCCGCTCGTAGATGAGCCCGCTGACGGCGCCTTTCTGCTCGCTGTAGGTGGCCTGCTGCTGGTACACCCGCGCATACGGCAGCAGCGTGTCCTCGCCCAAGTGGTCAGCTACGTAGCTCAGCCGTCCCGACGCTTCGGCGGCATCCCAGGCGGCGTGCAGCGGCGTGCCTCGTGCCAGAAAGCCCTCGCTGAACGTCTGCCGCGAGGACGGGGCGCCGCGCCCGATGAGCGCGCGCAGCGTATCGGTCAGCGCCACGTGGTACGTGTAGGAGGCGAGCACAGCGGCGCGGTTGGCGGACAGCTCCTCGGTGAGGCTCGCCAAGGTGTCGCGTGCTTGCCGCTCCTCGATCTGGTGCGTTCGCCACTCGTTGAGGCCCCAGGCCAGGGTCACGCCGAGGACCACCAGCAGCGCTTCGAGCGCCATGTAGCCCATCGAGGTCCGTGTTGAAGCCATAGCAGCGTGCATCGGGCGAGCAGAGCACGCAGGCTACGGATTTTTGGCCTCGGGTGCCAGGCGAGCGGCTCAGTTTTCAGCAGTGTCAAGCGTGAAGGTGAAGTCGTTAGGCCCGCGCGTGAGCAGCAGCTGCGGCGTGGTCTCCTCGGTGCTGCCGTGCGTGATGCGGAAGCGGTAGAGGGCGGGTTCAACATTGGCGAGCAAGAAGCGCCCGTCCGCGTCTGCTTCGGCGGTATGACGCGAGCCTAGGAGCGCCACTTTTGCGCCCGCCGCAGGCAGGTCGCCACGCATGACCCGTCCAGACAGTGTCGTGTTGGGCGCGCTTTGCCGTAGGCGTAGGGCGTCTTCCATCACGGCGCCTGACGCTGTGCTGATGGTCCCAACTTCACGCCTTGCAGGCTTCGACTCCGTCTGCTCGTCGGGCAGGAAGAAGGCGTAGCGCCCGCGCTGAGCCGCTGCCCCTCTAAGCATGGCCATATTTCTGAAGCCACGTCGCGTTGCGCCCACTCGTATTGAGGCGACCGTGCTATCGATGTTCTGATGGAAATGCCCGTCGGCATCCGTGGTCACTATATGGTTCGGGAATTGAGCATCCGCCTCTCCGATGACGACAGTGGCATTGGGGATGGGCAGGCTGGTGGCATGGTCATACACGGTGCCCGTGACCACGTTGGGCGGCACCGACGCGTCAATAATGAAGCTTGCCCTGGGACTCCGCGTAGCGGGAGGCGGTGGGTTGAAGGCGAAGGTCAGGGTCTTGGTTGAGTCAGGACGGAGTGGCGGTGTGAGGAGGGTGAAGTCGGTAGTGGGGCCAGCGACGACGGCGCGGATGCGATGGGGCGTCTCGTTGGGCAAGTCCTCCAGCACGAAGCGGCCTGCTGCGTCGGTATGCGTAGTGCGCCATACGCGGGGCGTGGTGTTGTAGACCGAGCGGAGATCGACGGGCACGTTCGCCATCGGCTCTCCCGTCTCAGCATCGATGACGCGCCCCTCGACCGACGCCGTCTGGGCAAGCAAGGGCTGTGTTGATGCGAAGATCAGCAGGAAGAGGAGCACGAAACGCATGGTAATCCGGGCAAGGTGGCGAGAGTGGGCGCAGAGGTCGTCGGCACCTGTCATGGAATAGCGCTGCCGATGACGCGGTTGTGAGCGTCCGCTAGTTGCGGGCAGCATTGAGGGTGAAGCTGAAGTCGTTCGGTCCGCGCGTGAGCAGCAGCTGCGGTGTCGTCTCCTCGGTGCTGCCGTGCGTGATGCGGAAGCGGTAGAGCGCCGCTGGCAGCTCGCCAATGACAAAGCGCCCATCGCTGTCGGTGACGGCGGTGTGGGGTGTGCCGATCAGCTCAACTGTGGCGCCCGATGCGGGCACCGCTCCGCTGAGGATCTGCCCCGTCAGCAGCGTAGGCGCGTCTTGCTTGAGATGCAGAGCGCCCATCAGCCCTGAGCGCATATCCATCGCCTGGAGGGCCGCACGGTCCTGTACGGGCGCCGCGTTCGAGGCGGCATGTTGAACGTAGCCGATGGGCGAGGAGAGGTCCTCAATCCAGGTCGCCGTCTCCAACAAGTAGAAATTGTTGTAGCCCTGTGCGTCGAGCCCCGTGTTGAGCGAGAGCAGGCTGAACCCAAGCCGATTCACGGTGATAACTGCTCCGCCCTCAGTTGTGGGCACGCGTTGTGCATAGCGGCCCGTGGAGTCGGTGTGGAGGACGTACTCGAAGCGTCCATCGGGCCTCAGGACACCGTCCGATGTGGAGTGGATGGCCACGGTGGCATCGGGAAGAGGCTTGCCTGTGGTAGCGTCGAAAACCGTGCCCCCGAGCGTGCCTGCTGGCGCCGACGGGTCGGGCACGAAGCGGAACGTCGCCTCGGGCTGAGCGGCGTCGTTGAGGGTGAAGGCAAAGGTGAAATGCGCCGTGGTGTCGGCGCGGAAGGAGGGCGAGATGAGGATGAAGTCGGCCGTGGGACCAGCGACGACGGCGCGGAGGCGATGGGGCCGCTCGTCGGGCAGGGCGTCCAGCGCGAATGAACCATCGGCAGCGGTATGTGTGGTGCGCCACACGCGGGGCGTGGTATTGTACACCGACCGTAGATCGACGCCCACGCCAGCTATGGGCTCGCCCGTCTCGGCGTTGACCACGCGGCCTTGGACCGAGGCTGTTTGGGCCTGCGCCGACGTGACCAGCATCAGAAATAACAACGGCAAAACGGATGGGTGCATCTCAAAAGTACGATTGAGGTAGTATTTCGAGTTCAGAATACGCGCTGAGCCATGCCGATGCAAGCATCGGTACCATGAGGGGCTACGAACCGCCCCGGCGCGCCGAGGTAGAACGCGCCTCGTCCATTGCACCCCATGCCATGCGCCTCCTCATCCTCGCGGTTATCCTCCTGGCCATGCTGGCAGACGCCTACGCCCAGCCCGCCGACAGCTCGGCGGCCGACGATCCGTGGCGCGTCTCGGTGCTGACGATGCTGCCGGGCGACCAGGTGTATTCGCGCTTCGGCCACAGCGCCTTCCGCGTGCAGAACCGCGTCACCGGCGAAGACCTGGTCTTCAACTACGGCACGTTCTCGTTTCAGGACCCGCTGTTCGTGCCCAAGTTTGTCTACGGGCGCCTCGACTATATGCTGTCGGTTGAGCGAATGTCGCGTACGGTGGTGGAGTACGAGCGCTACTTCCGGCGCTCGATGATCGAGCAGCACCTCAACCTGACGCCTGCGCAAGAAGCCGACCTGGTGGCGTTCCTGTTCCAGAACGCGCAGCCCGAGAACCGCACCTACCGCTACGACTTCATCTTCGACAACTGCGCCACGCGCCTGCCGCTGGCGCTCAACCGCACGCTGGGCGAGGCCGTCGCGTGGGGCGATGCGCACAACCCCGGCCTCAGCTTCCGCGACCTGCTCGACCTCTACGTGGCCGATGCCTCGTGGCTCAACCTCGGCTTCGACCTCATCCTCGGCCAGCCCACCGACCGCACGGCGACGCCGGAAGAAGTCACGTTCCTCCCGCTCTACCTCCGCGACGCGCTCGCCAGCGCCACGATCACAGACGGTGCCAGCCGCCAGCCCCTCGTCGCCGCCACCGACACGCTCATCTGGTTTACCGACGCCTACGAGGCGCCACCCCAGGCTTTCCCGTGGCCTACGCTGCTCATCACACTGCTGACGCTCGTGCCCATCGGGCTCACCGTCGTCGCCCTCCGCCAGCCCGGCTATGCCGTGACGCGCCGCTGGCCGGATGTGACGCTGTTCGCTGTTATCGGCGTGCTCGGCTTGTTCTTCGCGTTCATGTGGTTCGGCACGCTGCACGGCGTCACGGGGCAGAACTGGAACCTCATGTGGCTACTGCCGCTGCACGTGTTCACGGCGTGGCTCGTGGGCCGTGCTTCGCCCCCTGCTTGGACTGCGACGTACCTTCGTGTGCTAGGGGCTTGGCACCTGCTCGTCGTCCCGCTCTTCTTCGTCGTACCGCAGGACCTGCCGTGGATCGCGCTGCCCATCACTGTACTCCTCGCGCTACGCTGCTGGGCGTTGAGCAAGCGCCAGCGGGATCGCGCGCCGTATCCACAGCCACCTGGCTAGATTGCTACCCGGATGTGACTCCACACCAGGCATGGACCCGAAGGAGCCTCGTCGGGTATTGTATCTTGCCGCAGCACCCTTCGCTTTTCACGCCGATTCATGGCCTTGCTCATTTTCTACGTCTCGCTGGCCCTCGGCGTGTCGTTTCTTTGCTCCGTCATGGAGGCCGTTCTGCTCAGCATCACGCCGTCGTACGTGGCCATCCTGGAGCAAGACAAGCACCCGGCTGCGGCGCGCATCAACAAGCTGAAGGCCGACATCGACGGGCCGCTCTCGGCCATACTCAGCCTGAACACCATCGCGCACACCATCGGCGCGGCAGGAGCAGGGGCGCAGGCGGCCAAGGTGTTTGGCGACGAGTGGCTGGGCGTCATCTCGGCCATCCTGACGCTGCTCATCCTCATCATCTCCGAGATCATTCCCAAGACGCTCGGGGCGCTCTACTGGCGCGGCCTGGCGCCGAGCGTCACGCGGATGCTGGTGTTCATCATGTGGCCGATGAAGCCGCTGGTGTGGCTCTCCAAGATCATCACGAAGATGATGGCCAAGGGCGAGAAAGAGGCCGCCGTGAGCCGCGAGGAGCTGTCGGCGCTGGCCGAGTTGGGGCGCCGCGAAGGGACGATTGAGCAGAGCGAGTCGCAGATGGTGACGAGCCTGCTGGCGTTCAACAGCATCCGCGCCAAAGACGTGATGACGCCGCGCACGGTGATCCACGCGTTCCCGCAAGCCGAGGTGGTGCAGACGCTGCTCGACAACGCGGCCGACCTGCGCTTCTCGCGCATCCCCGTCTACGGCACCAACGTGGACGACATCAAGGGTTACGTGCTCAAAGACGACGTGTTGCTCAAGGGCGCGCAAGACCAGTTCGACCTGGCCCTCGAGGCGCTCCGCCGCAACATCCTCACCGTCCCCGAGTCGCTGCCGCTGCCTGAGCTGTTCGAGAAGATGTTGGAGCAGCGCGAGCACATCGCGTTGGTCGTGGGCGAGTACGGCGGCACGGCGGGGCTCGTCTCGATGGAGGACGTGGTGGAGACGCTGCTGGGGATGGAGATCGTAGACGAGATCGACTCGGCGCAGGACATGCAGGAGCTGGCGCGCGATGAGTGGCAGCGCCGGGCCAAGCGCATCGGGCTGCTCACCAAAGCCTTGCCCACCTTGCCCAACGATCGGGGCAACGGAGAAGGCTAGAGCCGCACGCCTACGCCTACGCCGAAGTCGAGCTTGTGGAACACGGCGTCGATGCCTTTGTCGTTCGAGTGGAAGGCGAGGCCGTTGACCGAGCACAGCCGCACGCCGCCGTTGAGGAAGAGGCGTTGCGTGATGTTGGCGCGAACCCCGGCAAACACCTCGGCGCCGAAGCCCATGCCCATGTCGCGCTCGTAGACGCCTTTGATGATGGCGCCTTCGTTGCGCTCGCCGATGCGGCGGGCCGCGTAGCTGAAGTGGTAACTTAACGCACCGCCCACGACGACCACCAGGCGAGCGTCCGGGTCGGTGATGGCGTACTCGTAGCCGGCGCTCAGCGGAATCGACCTGAACTTCCAGTCGGCCTCATGCCGCAAGCCCTCGGCAATGCGCGCTTCGGTCGAAGTGAAGCGGAACAGCTCCGCGCCGAAGAAGATGGCTTCGCGCCGGTTCAGCGGGATGTGGATGCCCACCGTGTTGCCCATCTTGATGAGGCTCTTGCGCTTCGATGTGGGCGTGGTGGACTGCTTCGCTTCAGGGAGGCCAAAGTCAGGCTGCTGCAGCGACGTCTGGGCAAACACGCCCCCGGCCACGACGGCCAGGACGACAGCCCAGAGGCAGAAACAACACGATTCCTTATGGCGAGCCATGAATGACGAGCGACTGAAAAAAGGCGGGAGAAGAAGTGCCGCGTGGCACTGATGGAGGCGTCAAGAATCACACCAACCCGAAAAGGACGGCCCTGAGACACGCTTTCAGGTATCGGCAAGCCGATGTGAGACTCAACTAGGTGGGCCCCAAACATACAACACACGGCAGGCGATGTAAAATTACAGCCGAAGATGCCGCCGTGCGTTGTAGGATAAGCACGCGAGTACGTGTCTCTTTACGTCAATAACGTTACGGCGTACTCCGTCTCTCCAGCTCCTTGGCCCATCCGGGTATTGGGCGTGCCAGGGAGAAGGGTCGGGCGTGTATTAGGATGGGCAGGTGACGCGTAAACCTTCGGATCGGATCACGCGTTAGGGCGACCCTTTTGCGAATCCGACACGATCTCCGATTACATGGCCAGCCCCCAGCAGTACGCCGACCAGCACGCCGACCGCTTCGTCGACGAACTCATCGACCTCCTCCGCATCCCGTCTGTCAGCACCGACCCGGCGCATGCCAGCGACGTGCGCCGCGCCGCGCAGTGGATGGTCGATCACCTCCAGCGCGTCGGCGTGCAGCACGTGGAACTGTGCGAGACGCCCGGCCACCCCATCGTCTACGGCGAGCACATGGTGGACGAGCGCCTGCCGACGGTGCTCATCTACGGCCACTACGACGTGCAGCCGCCCGACCCGCTCGACCTGTGGACGTCGGCGCCGTTCGAGCCCGTCATCAAAGACGGCGACCTGTACGCGCGCGGCTCGTGCGATGACAAGGGACAGGTGTTCATGTATGCCAAGGCGCTCGAAGCGTACTTCAGCACGGAAGGTAAACTGCCCGTCAACGTGAAGCTGCTGATCGAGGGCGAGGAGGAGAACGGCTCGGTCAACCTCGACGCGTTCATCGAGCAGAACGTGGAGAAGCTGGCCGCCGATGTTATCCTCGTCTCGGACACGGCCCTCTTTGCCGACGGCGTGCCGACGATCACCTACGGGCTGCGCGGCCTCGCCTACGTGGAGGTGACGCTCACGGGACCCGACCGCGACCTGCACTCGGGTGCGTACGGCGGGGCCGTGGAGAACCCGGCCAACGCGCTGGCGCGGCTCATCGCCAACCTGCACGACGCCGACCACCGCGTCACCATCCCCGGCTTCTACGACAACGTGCAGCCGCTGGATGAAGACGAGCGCGAGGCGTACCGCCAGCTGCCGTTCGACAAGGACGATTGGATGGGCAGCATCGCCCTCAAGGCGACGAAGACCGAGGCGGGCTACACGGCGCTCGAAGGCAAGTCGGCGCGGCCCACGCTGGACGTGAACGGCATGTGGAGCGGCTACACGGGCTCGGGCGCCAAGACGGTGCTGCCGTCGGCGGCGAGTGCCAAGATCTCGATGCGCCTCGTGCCCAACCAGACGCCCGAGGAGATCACCGAGAAGATCCGCGCCTACTTCGAGGCCAACACGCCCGAGACGATGACGCTGACCTTCACCGATCTGCACGGCGGCCACGGCTCCGTCGTAGAGCGCGACAGCCCCGCCATGCGCGCCGCCGCCGATGCGATGGCCGCCGCCTTCGGCCGGGAAACCGTCTTCATCCGCGCGGGCGGCTCCATCCCCGTCGTGGCCAGCTTCAAGCAGATCCTCGGCCTCGACACGATCCTGCTCGGCTTCGGCCTCAACACCGACGCGCTGCACTCGCCCAACGAGCGCTTCGGCCTGGACCGCTTCCACCTCGGCATCCAGACCATCATCGGCTTCCTCAAGACCTACGGCGCCGACGCGTAAGTCAGGCAGACACGGCTAGCGACGCAGCACCATGCCCGCATCCATCTTCGACACGCTGAAGCGCTCCACAGGCCAGCAGACGGCCGTCTCGCGTGCGCCCGAGGTGCAGTTCCGCCTTTGCTTCGACGGGCGCGGCGCCTACCTCGCTGTCACCGACCTGGACGGCGAGCCGCAGACGGGCCTCGACCCGCGCGCCTACCACGGCGCCGCGCACGATGTGCTCAAGCTGGTGGCCGCGTTCGAGGAGGAGAACCTGTTCTCCATCGGCTGGGGCGACGAGGCGGGGGATCGGCTCTACATGGCCGACCACGAGATGCTGCTGTGGCCGCTGCGCCGCTGCGCCCAGTTCGTCGATGCCAAGGGCCGACCGCTGACGTTCGCCGAGGGTATGGCCGAGCTGCGCCTAGAGGTAGAGCCTGATGTCTCGGCACCGCCCAGCGAAGTCAAGCAGGAGGCCGCCGCGTCCGAGGAGCACGATGACGCTGCTGTCGAGGTCGCCGCTTCCCAGGACGAAACGGAAGCGCCCGCACCGGACGAAGCGCCTGCGCCGAAGCCAGCGTTGCCCGAGCGCCTGAAGGCCACGGTGACGCTGCACCATCCGAGCCGCACGGTGCGTCGCCCGAAGCCAGTGACCGAGCGCTACTGGCTGTCGCGTGGCGTGCTGTACGAGACGGCGCCCGTGGGGCCGTCGGCGGCGCTGGTGCCGGGGTTTAGCACGGCGCTGGACCGCACGGCGCTGCCGCGTCTGCTCGTCCTGCTGCTGTCGTACACGCAAAACATCGGCATCCGCTACGGCGACTACCGCATGCGCGAGGGCACGGCCGTGGAGGCGCGGCCCACGCTGTTCATCGAGCAGGTGGATGCTAGCAAGGCGCTGTTCCTGCGGCTGTCCTCGTCGGCGCCGGGCTACCCGCCGGGCTGGTTCGCCGAGTACGACCTGAGCACCGTGGTGGAGGTGGACGATGAGGCCCGCACGATCCGCCACCGCCCGCTCACCTACGTCCCGCTCGACGACGCCGAGGCGCGCTTGAGCCGCCAGCTCAAGGCCGCCCGCCGCACGCTGAAGGAGGACGCTGGCTTCTTTCGCGAGGGCGACCTGTTCGTGATCGAGCGCGCCTTGGCGCAGACGTTCTTGCAGAAGCACCTGCCCGACCTGCTGCGCGACTTCATCCTTTACGGCGCCGAGAAGCTCAAGGCGTACAACGTCCGCACCGCCTCGCCCAAGCTCAGCCTGCGCCTGGACCACGGCATCGACTTCCTCGCGGGCGACGCCACGCTGCAGGTGGAGACCGACACGTTCAACCTGTTCGACGCGCTCCAGCAGTTCCGCCGAGACGGTTACCTGCAGCTGAGCGACGGCACCCGCGCCGTGGTCGATGCGGGCTACTTCGACCGCCTGGACCGCCTCTTCAGCAAGAAGGACGAGCAGGCCGTCATCTCGTTCTTCGACCTGCCGCTGGTGGAGGAGCTGATCGACGAGAAGGTAGCCGCCGCGCTGCCGCCCGTGCGGTCGGTGTTTCGCGGGTTCAACACGATCCACGAGGGCGACGTGCCCGCGCCGCGCGTAGACGCCACGCTCCGCCCCTACCAGGTCTACGGCTACCGCTGGCTCCGCTACCTGCACGCGCACACCCTCGGCGGCTGCCTCGCCGACGACATGGGGCTGGGCAAGACGCTGCAAACCATCGCACTGCTCAGCGCCGTCTACGCCGAGGCCGAGGAGGCGCTGCCGCCGTCGGTGGTCGTCATGCCGCGCAGCCTGCTCTTCAACTGGGGCCGCGAGCTGGACAAGTTCGCCCCGCACCTGAGCTACGCCGTCTACCACGGCCCCGACCGCGACCTCGCCGCCGCCCTCCAGGCGCAAATCGTCCTCACCACCTACGACATCGTCCGCGCCGACGTGGAGGCGTTGCGCGAGGTGCCGTTCTGCTACGCCGTGCTCGACGAGGCGCAGCGCATCAAGAACATCGCCACGCAGACCTCGAAGGCGGTGATGCTGCTCCACGCCCCGCATCGCCTCGCGCTCAGCGGAACGCCCATCGAGAATCACCTGGGCGAGCTGTACGCCCTCTTCCGCTTCCTCAACCCCGCCATGTTCGGCTCGGTGAAGCAGTTCGGCAGCCGCTACGCACAGCCCATCCAGAAAGACGGCCGCGCCGACGTAGCCCACGAACTGCGCCGCAAGATCTACCCGTTCGTGCTGCGCCGCCTCAAGCGCGACGTGGCCAAGGACCTGCCCGAGCGCATCGACCAGACGCTCTACATCGACATGAGCGAGCCGCAGGCGCGCCACTACGAGCAGCAGCGCCGCTTCTACCGCGACGCCGTCCACGAGCGCGTGCTGGCCGACGGCGTGAAGCGCTCACAGTTCTACATCTTCCAGGCCCTGGCCGAGTTGCGCATGATCGCCAGCATCCCCGAGGCCCAGACCGAAGGCCGCGTGGCCTCGCCGAAGCGGGCGATGCTGGTGGAGCAGCTGGCCGAGCTGGCCGAGAGTGGCCGCAAGGCGCTCGTCTTCGCCAACTACCTGGCCGCGCTCGACGGGCTCTTGGAAGACCTCACCGCCGCCGGGGTGGGGCACGTAACCATGACCGGGCGCACTAAGAACCGCCAGCAGATCGTGGAGCGATTTCAGGACGACCCCGAGTGCAGCGTCTTCCTGATGACGCTCAAGACGGGCAGCCTGGGCCTCAACCTCACCGCCGCCGACACCGTCTTCCTCTTCGACCCGTGGTGGAACCAGGCCGCCGAGCAGCAGGCCATCGACCGTACGCACCGCATCGGGCAAGACAAGACGGTGTTCAGCTACCGCCTCATCGTGCGCGGCACCATCGAGGAGAAGATGCTGCTGCTGCAGGAGCAGAAACGCGCCCTCTTCGACCAGATCATCGCCGCCGACAGCAGCGCGCTCAAGCAGCTCTCCGAGGACGACCTCGACTTCATCTTCGCCTGACGGCCGCCATGCCTGAACAGAAAATCGCTTCGTTCTCCGGCCAGCGCCACCCACTGCACGTGGTGCGCCCGCCCACGAGCACCCGCGGCCTGCCGCTGCGGCTGGATCAGCTCCACGTGATGGTGGACGACGGCTTCAACAAGAACGACATCTTGCCTTTCTTCAAGGCGCATGCGGCCCCCGTGCTCCGGCACTATGGTCACCGCTTCCAGGCGGTGTCGAAGTCGACGCCGCGCAAGGACGAGCTGGTCGAGGCGTTCTCGGCCGTGCTGTTCGAGGAACGCTTGTTCAGGGCCGTGCTGGATCGGCTGCCCGAGTGGGCACAGCAGGCCATCCGGCAGGTGATCCACTACGGGCCGCACAGCGTCCGGCAGCTCTCGGCGCAGGTGGGCGAACCCGTGATGGAGGTGGTGCCTGGGCGGTACCAGGCGTCGGCGCGGCTGCGCACCGAGGTGGGCATGCTGATGCAGGATGCCGACAGTTACAGCCGCTCGTACCCACGGCAGCTGTGGCAGACGCCGCTGTACCTGCCCGATGCCGTGCGGGCTCATCTGAAGGCCATACTGCCACCGCCGCTGCTCTTGCCCGAGGTGGTGGTGCCGCCGCCCGAGCATCGCCTCTACACCGGGTCGCCCGAGGCGCTGGGGCGGGCGCTGCTGTTCATGAACCAAGGCCACATGGCCTACACGCAGGCGGGCAAGCCGCGCCGCGCCAACGTCCGCGCCCTGCACAAGACGTGCGCCATCGACGAGTTCTTCCCCGACACCAAAGGCCCGCTTAGCTTCCTCGCCACCGAGCACGTCATCGATGCCCTGCGGGGCACATCGCTCCCCGACGACCTCGGCTACACCCCCGCCGACCTCGTTGCGCAGTTGCTGAACATCGAGTATGTGGCCAAGCGAGCCTACGCGCTGGCTCAGGCTCACCTGCCACACCTGGGTAACGTCGAGCATTATTACGTACGCAGTGCGGAGCACACTGCGCGGCGGCATCTGCTGGGTCTACTCACGGCATTGCGCACTGACACGTGGCTCGCCATCGAAGACTTGGTGCGGTACGTGCGCTACGAAGGGCTGGACGTGGTACCGTTTACGGCCAAGGAAGTGATGAACATGGTCTCGAACAAGGTGTCGGTCAAGAGCGAGCCGATGCCCGATGCGCTCCGCGACAAGCGCAGCTATTATTACTACTATGGCGATACCATAAGCCGCGATGCGTACGTGGCGCTGGCCCACCGTCCGCTACTGAGGAACGTAATGGCGCGCTTGGCTGTGTTGGGCGTGACCGAGGTGGCCTACACGGCCCCGCAAAACGACGTGGCGACGGTCTCGGGCAAGCCGTACCTCACCGTGTTCGACGGCGTGAGCCACGTGCGCCTGACGCCGCTGGGCGCCTACCTCGTCGGCCACACCGACACCTTGGAGGAGGCCGCGGTAGAACGCGCCTCGTCCACTGTCACGCTCGACCCGCACTACCTCATCCTCACCATCGACGGCGACGACCCGCTCAAGAACATGGTCGCCGAGCAGATGGGCGACTGCCTCAGCCCGGGCCGCTACCGCATCGACTACGCGCCCTTCCTGCGCGACTGCCGCCGCCGTGTAGACGTGGAGGACAAGATCGAGCGCTTCAAGCGCCACCTCGCCCGCGACGTGCCCGAGCGCTGGGCTACGTTCTTCGAGGAGGTCGTGCGCAAAGTGCAGCCGCTCAAGCCGCAGGCCGCCTACCTCGTGTTTCAGCTCGAGGTAGGCGGCCTGCGGCTTGAGCGGCTGCACTTTGCGCACGACCTCCTCGAAGAACGTAGCCCAGCGCTCGGGCACGTCGCGGGCGAGGTGGCGCTTGAAGCGCTCGATCTTGTCCTCCACGTCTACACGGCG
>JBCCMF010000082.1:0-15622 GCA_039026435.1 Bacteroidota bacterium | reverse complement strand
GCTGATTCTGCAAGCGGAATCGCCCTATGCCATCTCCTGCGCGCTCGTCAGCTCACCGTTTGCGACACGGCGCCCGTCTCGGGGTCTTGCAGGATGCGCTTAAAGCTGCCGTCGGGCATGAGCTCTTCCTTGATGACCACCTTGCCGTCGTACATCTCTTTAGGTACCGCGATGCGTTCGGTGGTGCCGCCGCGCCAGTCGTCGATCTCCACGGGCTCCCACTTGCGCGACTTGGCCGAGCGGTAGCAGGCGTCGATGATGGCGTTGACGATGTAGCCGTCGTAGAACGTCTCCATCGGCTCGGTGCCGCCGTCGATGCTGTCGAGCATGTCGGTGAACATGTCGGTGTAGCCGAGGGCGGCCACCTCGTCGCCGACGGGGAAGAGCCAGCCGTTGTCGACCTCGACCTTCTCGGCCACGTAGCCGCCTTGCCCGCCTTTGGTGAACATCTCGAAGCCAGTGCGCAGCCAGTGGTTGAGCCAGATGGTGCCTTGCGTGCCCGAGACTTCGTCGCGCAGGTCCATGCCGCCGTGGAAGGCCCAGCTCACCTCGAACTGCCCCACCGCGCCGCTCTCAAACTTGACGAGCCCGACGGCGTGGTCCTCAGCTTGGATCGGATGCACGAGCGTGTCGGCCCAGCACATGACCTCGACGGGGCGATTGCCTTTGCCGACGAAGTTGCGGATGATCTCGACGCAGTGGCACCCCATGTCGATCATGGCGCCGCCGCCCGCCTGGTTGTGGTCCCAGAACCACGCGCTGTGCGGGCCGGGGTGCGTCTCGCGCGAGCGCACCCACAGCACATCGCCGATGGCGCCGTTCTGCACCGAGGCGATGGACTTGAGCGTCTTGGGCGTGTAGCACAGGTCTTCGAGGTAGCCGTTGAAGACACCCGCTGCCTCCACCATGTCGAGCATGCGCTTGGCCTCCTCGGCGGTACGGCCAAGCGGCTTGGTGCACAGGATCGCCTTGCCGGCTTCGGCGCAGAGGCGCACGCATTCTTCGTGGGCGATGTTGGGCAAACCGATCACGACTACGTCGGTGTCGGGGTGTTCGATGGCGGCTTTCAGATCGTCGGTGGCGTGGCCGATGCCCCACGTCTTGGCGAACTCGGCGGCGCGTTCGGCGCGGCGTGAGTAGACCACGGCCACCTCGTCGCGGCTGCGCTTGCTGTGCAGCGTCATCGTGTAAAACATGCCGATCAGCCCGGTGCCGAGCATCGTGATTTTATGTCCCATGGAAGGCGGTGTGAATCGTGGAGTGTTGGCACACAACGGTACGTGTGCGGCTTTGACTTTCGCAAGCGAATGCGGTATCATCGAGTATACATCCGAATGTACGGACATACAACGACGTCACAATCAAAACCCTCGCTTCTTCTCCCGTCCGGCGGGCCGAGCCGCAGCGCCCCGAGCCGCTCTACCATCAGGTGGAGACGGACGTGCGGCGCCTGATCGGCGGCGGGGTATGGTCGCCGGGGACGACGCTGCCGCCCGAGACGCAGCTCATGGCCGCCTACGGCGTGAGCCGCCATACCATGCGGACGGCGCTGACGCGCTTGGCCGATGCCGGGCTGATCGACCGTCGTGCGGGTGTCGGCACGGTGGTCTGCGAGCCGCCGGATGCGCAGTCGTTCTACCTCGACCGCAGCTTCACGCGGCAGATGGCCGACCTCGGCCTGACCACACAGACCGACGTGTTGGATGCGCAGATCGGCTGGATCGAGGCCGACGCATCGCCGCTGGCCGCCTACGCCGGGACGCCCGCATTCCACCTGACGCGGCTGCGCTACGGCGACGGCCAGCCGCTGGCGCTACAACGCACCACGCTGCGCGCCGCCTTCTGCCCGCACATCGACCGCTACGACTTCGCCGCGCACTCACTCTACGCCGTCCTCTCGGCCGACTACAACCTCACCATTGCCACGATCGACCACGCGGTGACGGCCACGACAGCCACCGCCGATCTCGCCGCCACGCTGCATGTGCCCGAGGGCGCGCCGCTGCTCGTCGTCCACACCTCGGCGTACCTGCCCGACGACGCGCTCATCGAGCACACCGTCAGCCACTACCGCGCCGACCGCTACGCCTACCGCTGCCGCGCCCGCCTCAACGATGCCTGATCCGTTCCCAATGATGCGATTCGCCCCAGTTTGTCATCCCGAGCGGAGCCGAGGGATCTCCCCCGTACACGTCTTGCATAACGACGAAGTGGGAGATCCCTCGGCTCTGGCCTCTGGCCGCCGCTCGGGATGACAAGAATAAAGTGCGCGCTAGACGCTGACCTTTGAGACCTGAGACCTTCCGACCTTCGAATTGAAACCAACACGCATGCCCTCTTCCCCCGCTTCCGCCTACCTCGACGCCGCCACGGCTATCCTCGACGACATCCGCACCCACGAACTCGACGCCATCGACGCGGCGGCCGAGGTGTGCGCCGATGCCATCGCCCAGCGTGGGCTCGTGCACTTGTTCGGCACGGGCCACTCGCGCATCATGATCGAGGAGATGTTTCCGCGCCACGGCAGCTACGCGGGCTTCCACCCCATCGTAGAGCTGTCGCTGACCTTCCACAACCCCGTCGTCGGCAGCAACGGGCAGCGCCAGGCGATGTTCTTGGAGCACGTGAAAGGCTTCGCCAGCACCATCCTGCGCAACTTCGTCATCGCCCCGCCGGACTGCTTCGTCATCGTCTCGAACAGCGGCGTAAACGAAGTCGTGGTGGAGATGGCGATGGAGGCGAAGGCGCTGGGCTGCACGGTGATCGCGCTCGTCTCGAAGGACCACTGCGCCCGCTCGGCAGCCAAGCACAGCAGCGGCCAGAAGCTGCCCGACATCGCCGATATCACCCTCGGCAATGGCACGCCCGGCGGCGATGCGCTCGTCGCCATCGACGGCATGGACGAGCCCGTCGGCCCCGGCTCCACGGTGGGCGGCGCAGCCGTCATCAACGCGCTCAAGTGCCAGATCGCGCACAAGCTCGCCGCGCGCGATGCTGCACCGATCGTCCTCAGCAGCGGCCTGGTCATCGGCAGCGAGGCCTCGAAAGCGCGCTTCGACGTGGTCTACGATGACTACCGCGAACGCATGAAGAAAGTGTACGGCTGATGTCTATTTCACCCCTTGACGTTGCCACACGATGAGCTTGGCAGACACGAAGAGGATCGGCACGACGGGCTCCCTCGCCTTGCCAGGAGAAGGCTGGGGTGAAGTAGATCAGCACAGGCGCCAGCGTTTTTTCCACCTCACCCTGTCCCTCTCCTCCTTAGGAGAGGGGACGTTTTTCCAGGCATCGCGCCATATTTCCTCGCATGTGCGCGGCTGGCTTACGCGTTTTTGCATGACGCCTTTCGGCGCGCTCCCGTACCTTCAGCGGTGATCCTTTTCCTTCGCTCGTGATCCCATGACGTACCGACGATATCTCGCCTTCGCCCTTCTCCTGCTGGTGGTGTCGCCCGCCTTCGGCCAAACCGCGTACTACGACGACCTACTGGCTACCCTCCGCCACGGCTCAGGACTGGAGGGCGGCACATGGCTCCTCCCGCCTGACGAGCAGCAGGCGCTCGACCACGCCGAGCTCACCAACGTGGACGTGACTACGCAAACGGTGACGGGCCAGCGGTTCACGCGCTCGCGTACCTACACAAGCCAGCAGCAGAACAACCCGGGGGAGGCCGCTCTCCGCTTCCCCATCACGGCCTCGGTAGAGGCCAACGATGTAGGCTTGCTTGTGCTCTGGATCCGCACCACGCACGGCGATGTGGGTAACATCGACCTGCTTATTGAGCGTGACGGCAATCCGTTTACTAAGTCGTTCAGCTTTGCCGCTGGGCCCAGTGGCGAGTGGCGGCAGTGGCTGGTGCCGTTCGAGTTTGCCGAGGACTACAACGCTCGCGGTGCGCGTGTGCAGATCAACATGGGCCGCGCCGCGCAGAGCATCGAGATCGGCGGCCTGGCGCTCATCAACTACAGGAACGCGTACAGCGTGGATGACCTGCCCTCGCAGCGCTTCGTGGCGCCGTACGATGGGCAGGACCCGAGTGCGCCGTGGCGTGCCGAGGCCGCCGCTCCCATCGAGCAGCACCGCAAAGGCGACCTCACCGTCAATGTGGTCGATGCCGACGGCAACGCGGTCCCGAACGCGACCGTCCACGCTCGCATGACGCGCCATGCCTACGGCTTCGGCAGCGCCGTGGTCGAGAACACGCTGCACACCAGCGGCCCCGACGCCGAGATGTACCGCGAGAAGCTGCGCAACCTCTCCGGCGACGGGCGCACGTTCAGCACGTCGGTACTTGAGAACGCGCTCAAGTGGCCCACCTGGGAGGCGCAGAACCGCCGCCCGCGCGTGTCGGAGTCGGTGACGATGCTCCAGGAATGGGGCATGGACGTGCGTGGACACAACACCGTCTGGCCAGGCTACCAATTTATGCCCAATGACATCCAAGGCCTCCAATCCAACCCCGACGCGCTGCTATCGCGCGTAAGCACGCACTTCGAGACCATCCTGACCTACCCCGGCATCCAGGGCGAGATCTACGAGTGGGACGTCATCAACGAGCCGACGCACGTGCGCGATGTGGAAGATCTGCTGCGTGGCACGCCGGGCTACGCCACCGGGCAAGAGGTCTATGCCGAGTGGTTCAACCTCGCACAAGAATTTGAGCCTAACGCGGTCCTATACATCAACGAGTACAACATCCTGACGGGCGGCGGCCGCAACCCCGACATCGCCCGCTACCAAGAACTCATCCGCACCATCCTCGACATGGGCGGGCCGATCCAAGGCATCGGCGTGCAGGGACACTTTGGCTCCGTCCCCACGCCGCCCGAGCGCATCTACGAGGTCCTCGACGAGTTTGCCACGCTCTTCCCTGAGCAGCGGCTCAGCCTCACCGAGTATGACGCCGTGGGCATGCCCGAAGACATGGCGGCTGATTACATCCGCGATGTGCTCACCATGTTCTTCAGTCATCCGCAGACCGACAACTTCCTGATGTGGGGCTTCTGGGATGGGCACCACTGGTTGAACGAGGCACCCATCTTCAGCCACGACTGGCGCCTCAAGCCCTCGGGTGCGCAGTTCATCGACCTGGTCTTCAACCAGTGGTGGACCGATGAGACCGTCGTGGCCGGCAACGGCACCGCTACGATGCGCGGCTTCAAGGGCGAGTACGAGGTGTTTGCCACCGCCGAAGGGTTTGAGGGCAGCATGGCTACCGCCACGCTCGGCGACGACGGCACCGTGACCATCACGCTTCCCGCTGCCGGGACGCAGGCGCCCACTGCCCCCAGCGACCTCAAGGGCGAGAACGACGGCGATACCGTCAACCTGTCGTGGCTGGACCGCTCGGGGGGCGAAGTCGGCTACGTGGTAGAGCGCTCAGATCAGCCCGACGGCAGCGACCTGCCCACCGAGTTCGCGTCGGTGGCCGTTCTGGATGCCAACAGCACGGCCTTCTCGGAGACGCTGCCTGATTATGGCACCTACCGCTACCGCGTGTTCGCCTTCAACGGCATCGACACCTCCGATTCCCTCATGACCACCGTGACGTGGACCAACACGACGGGCGGCGTGAGCTATCAGGCCGGCGGCGCCCCGTGGGTGCTGAGCACAACGGACTTGGTGCGCATCGAGGCCGAGGACTACAACGTGGGCTTCGACGGCATCGCCTACCAGGACCGCGACCCCGACAATACGGGCGGCGCCTACCGCACTGATGGCGTAGACATCGAGGCGACGGATGACGACAGCGGCGCCTTCCAGGTTACCGATATCCGCCCCGACGAGTGGCTGCAGTACACCGTCGACGTGCCCGAAGCCGGGCCTTATCTCCTGCGCTTCCGCACGACGCGCCGCCTCCGCAACGACGGCACGTTGCAGGTCTCTGCCGGACCCACGGCGGATGCCCTGGTAGCGATCACCGAACCCGTCGGCATCGCCTCATCGCGCAGCAGCTGGATCACGACGGAAGTAGAGGCCAGCCTAGAGGCGGGCGTGCAGGTGTTGAGGCTCGGCTTCGGGGAGGGCGGCTATGAATTGAATTGGATCGAGGTCGGCCCGCCGGGCATCACCGTGGCCACTGAAGACGTGGACCTGCCGAGCCAGGTCACGCTGGCGGGCAACTACCCCAACCCGTTCAACCCGACGACAACCATCCGCTACGCGCTGCCCGCCACCAGCCAAGTGAGCCTCCGCGTGTTCGATGTGCTGGGCCGTCAGGTGGCGCTCTTGCACGACGGCGTGCAGGCTGCCGGATGGCACAACGCCGTCTTCGCCAGCGCCGCCGACCTCGCCAGCGGCCTCTACCTCTACCGCCTCGACGTCACCGCCCTCGACGGCAGCGCCGCCCTCGCCTCACGCACGGGCACGATGACCTTAGCTAAATAATCGACCTTTGACTTGAAGTGCTCAAACCTGTCATTAGCCATACGAGATGCCTACGTGCTCAACGTTGTCATCCCGAGCGTAAGCCGAGGGATCTCCCCCTTTTGCGTCGTGCAAAACGTCATGGTGGGAGATCCTTCGGCTTCGCTCAGGATGACAGGATTGGGCGTCTCGCCAGAGCTTAGACTCGCCAAACTACCATGAGACTCGCCGACAAAACCGCCATCGTCACCGGCGCCGGGAGCGGCATCGGACGCGCGAGCGCCATCCGGTTTGCAGCGGAGGGTGCCAAGGTGGGCGTGTTGGATCGCGACGCCGACGCGGCGCAGGCGACCGCCAATGGCATCGCCGAAGCAGGCGGCACGGCGCACGTATTAACTGTGGATGTGACGCAGGCAGCAGCGGTGGAAGCGGCGATTGCAGAAGTCGTGGATATATTCGCCGGATTGGATGTGCTGTTCAACGTGGTGGGCGTGAGTGGGCGCCACTGGGGCGATGGCCCCGTGGCCGACTGCACCGAGGACGCCTGGGACCGCGTGCTCGACGTCAACCTGAAAAGCATGTTTCTGTGCTGCAAGTACGGCGTGCGCGCCATGCTGGAGCGCGGCGGCGGCTCGGTCATCAACCTGTCGTCCGTGCTCGGCCTCGTCGGGGGCGACGACGACTTCGCCACCCACGCCTACGCCGCCAGCAAGAGCAGCATCATCGGCCTGACGCGCAGCATCGCGTCGTACTACGCGCCGCAGGGCATCCGTGCCAACGTGCTGTGCCCGTCGCTCATCGCCACGGCCATGAGCCAGCGCGCCCAGACCAACGACCACATCCGCCACCGCCTCGAAACGCTCCAGCCCCTCACCGCCGACTTCGGCCAGCCCGACGACGTGGCGCACGCCGCCGTCTACCTCGCCTCCGACGAGGCACGCTTCGTCACGGGCACCGTCCTTCCCATCGACGGCGGCTGGACCGTCCGGTAGCTCCTCTTCCTCCCTCATCGCCTCCTCGCCATGCAGACCTACACCGCTCCGATCTACCAAACCATCGACACCGACGTGCTCGTTGTGGGCAGCGGCTCGGCGGGCTCCGTCGCGGCATTGGCCGCCGCTGAGACGGGCGCACAGACGATGCTGGTGGAGCGCTACGGCTTCATGGGCGGAATCAGCACGCAGGTGCTCGACACGTTCTACGGCTTCTACACACCTGGCATGCCCAAGCGCAAGGTGCTCGGCGGGCTGCCCGATGTCGTCGTCGGCGAGTTGATGCGGCGCGGCGTGGCGCTCATCCGCCCCAACACGTACGGCGCGGGCAACGGGGTCACGTACGATGCAGAGGTGCTCAAGATGGTGTGGGAAACGCTCGCGCTCGACCGCGACGTGCGGCTGCTCTACCACACGTTCGTGCTCGATGCCGCCACCGATGGCGACCGCATCACCGGCGTCATCGCCGCTAACAAGCAGGGCCTCCTGCACATCCGCGCCAAGGCCGTCGTCGATGCCTCGGGCGATGCCGACGTGGCCGCTGCCGCCGGAGCGCCGTACGAGGGGCCAAAGGATGGCCCTGTACAGGCGCTCACGACCACCTTCCGCATGATCAACGTGGACACCGACCGCGCACGGCAGGTCAAGAAGACGCAGCTGCATGGGCTCATGGCCGACGCCATCTTGAAGGGCTACGACCTGCCGCGCAAGGAGGGCAGCGTCCACATCACCCCGTTCGACGGCGTCATGCACACCAACATGACGCGCGTGGGCAACATCGACGGCACCGACGCCGAGCAACTCACGGCCGCCGAGGTCGAGGGCCGCCGCCAAGCCGCCGAGTATGGCCGCTTCCTCGTCGACTTCGTGCCAGGCTACGAGCACGCGGTGTTGGCCGACCTCAGCAACCAGATCGGCATCCGCGAGAGCCGCCGCATCCACGGCGACTACCGCCTGACGCGAGACGACGTGCTGGGGGCCCGCACGTTTGACGACGCCATCGCGCAGTGTGGCGCGCCCATCGAGGAGCACCACAGTGGCGGCGACACGCGCTGGGAGTACGTGCCCGAAGGTCAGACCTACGGCTTGCCCTTCGGCTGCCTCTTGCCGCAGCAGGTGGAAGGGCTGCTCGTGGCGGGGCGCTGCCTCTCGGCGGAGCACGACGCCCACGCCTCGGTGCGGAGCATGGGCCAGTGCATGGCGATGGGGCAAGCCGCAGGCACGGCCGCCGCCCTCGCCGTCACGAAAAACACATCGCCGCGCCACGTGCGCTTTACCGACCTGCGCGATACTTTGCGAGCCACGGGTGCCATGCTCTCCCCCGACCATACCGAACTCGCCCTTGTGACTGTGTGATGCTTTTCTGTGTAATGCCTGCCCTGCATAATGCCTGACCGTACCGTCCTCGTTGCTGGCGCCTCCGGCAACCTGGGCTCTGCCATCATCAGCGAACTCAAGGCCCGAGGCGGCTACCGCGTGCGCGCGCTCACCCGTAAGCCCGAACGCGTAGCCCACCTCCCCGCCGACGAGACCGTGATGGGCGACCTGCGCACACCCGCCTCGCTCGAAGCCGCCTGCAAGGGCGCCGACGCGGTGATTGCTGCCTCCGGGGCCAGCCTGAAGCTCGGCCTCCGCATCGGCTCGCCCACGTACCACGCCGTCGACTACGAAGGCAACCTCAACCTGCTCGCCGCCGCCCAAGCCGCCGACATCAAGCGGTTCGTCCACGTCTCGGTCCATGCCGCTGAGGGCTACGCAGACACCGCCTACGTGCGCGCCCACACCGACTTTGCCGATCTGCTCGTCACCTCCGGCACGCCCTACACGATCATCGAGCCCACGGGCTATTTCAACGCCTTCGGCGTGTTCGTCACGATGGCCAAAGGGGGCCTCATCCCGGTCATCGGCGATGGTACCGCGCGCACCAACCCCATCGCTGTGGAAGATCTTGCCGAGGTCTGCATAGACGGCATGGACAGCGAGCAGCGGCGCGTGCCCGTGGGCGGGCCCGACACGTTCACGCGGCGCCAGATGGCCGAGTTGGCGTTTGAAGCCCTGGGTAAAAAGGCGCGCATCGTCCACCTCCCAGCGGGTATGCTGACGATCAACCGCACACTGGTCCGGCCGCTCGACAAACGCCTGAGCGACCTGCTGCACTTCTTCCAGCGCGTCAACCAGGCCGACGCCGTGGCTCCGGCATACGGGTCGCGCCACTTGGGCGCGTACTTTCGCCAACTGATCCACACCTGATTCCGCATGCAGATCCCGCCACTCGCCACGAGCATCATCGGCAGCCACTCCATCCCCGTGTGGCTCATCACGGCCACCGAGGCCATCGCGCGCGGCGAGTACGGCCCCAAAGACGCCCGCGAGATGTTCGACGACGCGGTGGACCTGGCCCTGCGCGAGCAGGAAGAGGCCGGGCTCGACATCATCAGCGACGGCGAGATGCGGCGGATGGGCTTCTTCACGGCGGGCTTCTACCACCACATGACGGGGCTGCGTGCCGAACCCGCCCAGCGCAAGCTCGGGCCCGCCGGGCACGACCAACGCGAGAAGTACCACGCCGATGAGGCTATTCAGGCGCCCAACGGCCTCGGGCTCGTGGATGAGTTCGAGTACGCCCGCTCGCGCACGACGAAGCCGCTGAAGGTGCCGTGCGCCGGACCGTTCACGCTCGCGGGCCGCATCCTGCCTGGCCCCGTCTATGCGGATCGGCTCGAAGCGGCCTTCGGCCTCGCCGAGGTGATCAACGCCGAGCTCAAAGCGCTTGTGGCGGCGGGAGCCGAGTTCATCCAGCTCGACGAGCCGTCGTACGCCGTGCACTCCAGCAAGCACGACACGCAGACGTTCATCGACCTCTTCAGCTGGACCATCGACGGCGTGGACGCTCGGATCGGGTTACACCTGTGCTTCGGCAACTTCGTGGGACGGCCCGTCGCGCACCGCACCTACGCGCCGCTCTTTCCGCATGTGCTCGACCTCAACATCGACGAGTTCGCGATGGAGTTTGCCAACCGCGAGCTGGCTGAGCTGGCGCTGACGGCGCAGATCGCGGAGGCGGGCAAAACCGTGGCGGCAGGGCTGGTGGATGTCAAGAACTACTTCGTCGAGACGCCCGAGATCGTGGCCGACCGCATCGCACGCGCACTCGAACATGTGCCTGCCGATCAGCTGGTCGTCACGCCCGACTGCGGCTTCAGCGAGACGGCGCGCTGGGCCACCAACGCCAAGCTACAGGCGATGGTCGCGGGCACACAGCTGGCGCGCCAGCGTGCAGGCGTGGCGTAGGCAATATGTTCATCCGCACCGTCCTCGGCGACATCGACCCGGCCGACTTTGGCCGCTGCCTGCCGCACGAGCACCTGCTCGGCCAGCCGCCGCCTCACCTCGCCACGCCCGACTTGCAACTGACCGACCTGGATGCAGCCATCCGCGAGGTCGAAGCGTTCCAAACCGTAGGCGGGCGATCTATCGTGGAGATGACCACGCCGGACTACGGGCGCGACGCGGCAGGCCTACGTCGGATTGCCGAGGCGACGGGCGTGCACATCGTGGCAGCGACGGGGTATAATAAGGAGACGTTCTCGGCACCGTTCCTCGATGGCGTCTCGGTAGCGGAGTTGGTCGAGCGGTACGTGCGTGAGGTCGAGGCTGGCATGGATGGTACCGACATCCGCACCGGGCTGATCAAGGCCTCTACGATGACGACGATGACGCCGCACGGCGCGACGATGCTTCAGGCCGCTGCTGAGGCACATCATCGCACGGGCGCCCCCATCTCGACGCATACCGAGAAGGGCCGACTGGGCGTAGCGCAGGCGCAGGCACTCATCGACGCGGGTGTGAAACCCGAACACATCGTCATCGGCCACACGGACCACCAACTCGATTGGGGCTACCACGCCGAGCTCGCCGCGACGGGCGTCTTCCTCGGCATCGACCAGATCGGCAAGGCCAAGTACGCGCCCGACGCCGACCGCATCGCCTTCATCCAGCGCCACATCGACGCCGGGCACGGCGAACAGCTGCTGCTCTCCGGCGACCTCGCCCGACGCTCGTACTGGACGGCCCACGGCGGCGCGCCGGGCTTCGGCTACATCCTCACGGATTTTGCCTCGGCGCTACGGGCTGCAGGATTGACCGATTCCGACCTGGATAGGCTCTTCATCGCCAACCCAGCGCGGGCGTTCGCATTTGGCCAATCAGCGTAGGCCGATTGCTTTGAGCACGGCATCCTCGGCAGCATACGAGGCGCGGATGCCACCGTCGGTGGGCTGCGTCCGGGACCACGCGATGGTGCGCCGCAGCGCCTCGGGCAGGCTGACAGAATCGGTGTAGCCCAGCTCGTCGCGGAGGCGGCGCGTGTTGGTGGCGAGGTGGTAGCGGTAGTCGAACGGATCACGCAACGCCGTTTCTGGTACGGCGACGACATCGCCGGGCCAGCCCGCCGCTGTAGCGATCTGCTCCACCCATGCCCGCTCGGTCAGCACCTCCGCCCCGCCGACGTTGTAGATGTGCCCAGCGGTACGCTCGTCGGTGACGGCGCGGGCGATGGCTGCGGCGACGTTCTCCACGTAGCCGCGCGTCCACCGCCATTCGGCATGCGCTTCACCCAACACGATGGCTGGGCGGCCGTCATCCATGCGCTGGAGGTAGGAGCGCAGCCGATGTTGCGGATCGCCGGGGCCGTAGACAGCGGGCAACCGGAGTATGGTGCCCGGCAGATCCGGCGCACGCATGACGACCTCCTCCACCAACAGCTTGTCGTAGTCATCGGCCCACCGCTGCGGCAGTCCGTAGCCACGATACGGGTAGCGGGACGTGCGGAGAGGCGCGCCTTCCATCAGCGGTGTTGGATCCGGTGGCGCAGTAGACTGGCCGCGGAAACCATCGTAGTTGCGGTAGACGTCGCCGCTGGAGAGCGCCACCACCCGACCTGCTATGCCGCGCATGGCCTCGACGAGCGAACGCGCGTGCGCCTCGGTGTACGGCACTACGTCCAGCACGACATCAGGCGCCAACCGGACGAGTTCAGCACGTAGCTCGGCCAATGCATTGCGATCCCCGACGATACTGTGCACGGACGCAGGCAGACGCGACGCGGTGCGCCCCCGATGGAGGACGGCGACATCGTGCCCGTGCTCTACCAAGAGGCGCACCGCATGCGTTCCGATAAATCCTGTACCGCCGATGACGAGTATCTGCATGGTCACCCCCTCCAGGCTTATTCAGACGGCGCCTTGGCCATACGGGAGGTACCCAAACGAGCGAGCAAACCGCGCGCGAACGCGATCTCGTCGGCGTTGATCGTGTGGCCCATGCCTGGATAGATGCGTGTAGTCACGTCGGCGCCCAAGCGCTCGAACACCTCAGCGCTTTCGTGGACGCGCTCCAGCGGGATGTGGGCATCGACATCGCTGCAGCCGAGGAAGACGGGCGTACCACCCAAGTCACCGTCGTAGTCGCGAGGCGTACCCGGCGGACCGATCAGCCCACCGCTGAAGGCGATCACGCCGCCGAGGCGCTCGCCACGCTGTGCTGCCGTCTCCAGCGCCAGGCAGGCGCCTTGCGAGAAGCCCAGCAGCACAATCTGCTGCGGCGGTATGCCCTCGGCGATCAGGCCGTCGATGACGGTGTTGACGCGGCGCAAGCCCGACGACAAGCCGGGCTCGTTGTGCCGCATCGGTGCGAGGAATGAGTAGGGGTACCAGGTGTGGCCTGCGGCTTGCGGCGCCACGTACAGCCACTCGGGCTGTGCCAGCGCATCGGCCAGGGGCAGCATGCTTTGCGCGGTAGCGCCTCGTCCGTGGACCAGCACCACCGCGCCCTTCGCCTTGCCCAGCGACGGCCCGCGCTGGGCCAGCGGCGTTGCGGTATGCGGATTGTTGTGTGTCATCATTCAACTCCAAGATGTTCGGAGGGCTGCAGATCAGAACGAGCGCCTCGATGGGCCCGCTCCGACCTGCGACCTTCCGACCTGTGACTTTAGCCCTGTGGTAGCGTGATCGGCGTCAGCATGCCTTCGATCTCGGCGCGGCGCGGCTCGTACTGCGCGGGCAGCTTGAGGCCGTGGCCCAGGTCGGCACGCGTCTCGTCGATGAGCATGCCCGGCGCGTCCGTGGCGATCTCGAAGAGCACGCCGCCCGGCTCGCGGAAATAGATCGAGCGGAAGTACTGGCGGTCGATGAACGGCGTGACGTTGAAGCCGAGCTTCAGCAAGTCCTCGCGCAGTTCGGCCTGCTCATCGTAGTCGCGGGCGCGGAAAGCGACGTGATGCACGGTGCCTTTGCCCATGCGCGGCCTGTCACTCAACGGCGTCTGCACCAGATCGACGACGGACGACTCGCGGTCCTCGGCGGTGGCGACGAAGCGAAGCCGCTCGCCGTCCTGCCCGGCCTCAGCGTAGCCGAACGCGCCGCGCAGCAGCCGCGACGTGCGCTCGGGGTCGGCCAGCTGAAGCGTGACGCTGTGGAACTTGCGCAGCGCCACATCGCCGGAGACGGGGCCGCCAGTCCAGAACGGCTGAGTTTCTACGCCGTCGTTTTCGACCAGCTCGATCCACATCCCGTCGGGATCTTGCAACTGCAGCACCTTGGCGCCGAAGCGCTCGGTCGGCGCCTCGAAGTCGTGCCCGGCATCGGCCAGCCGTGCTATCCAGTAATCGATGGCGCCCACGGGTACGCTGTACGCCGTGGCACCAGTCGTGCCTGCGCCTGCGCGCCCGGGAACGGCGTTGGCCCACGGGAAGAATGTCATGAGGGTGCCCGGCGCCCCGGTCTCGTCGCCGTAGTAGAAATGATACGTACCGGGATCGTCGAAATTGACCGTCTTCTTGACGAGCCGCTGCCCGAGCAGGCCCATGTAAAAGTCCACGTTTTGCTGCGCCGCGCCGGAGATGGCGGTGACGTGATGGAGGCCTGGTAGCTTCGTTTTCATGATAATTCGAGTTTTTATGTGTTACAACACACATGAGACAACAGGAGGCCAATTCTTCTTACGTTGCGGTACCGACGCTGGGCCGCTACGCAAAGAGCTCGGCCGCTTTCACGATGTCGGTGAGTACGCCCGCGGCGGTGACGTCGGGGCCTGCGCCGGGGCCGCGTATGACGAGCGGCATCGGTTGGTAGCGACGCGTGGTGAAGAGCACGATGTTGTCTGTACCCCGGAGGCTACCGAGGGGGCTGCCGGTGGCTACGGCGCGCACTTGTACGCGGAGTTGTCCGTCTTCGATGGTCCCGACGTAGCGCAGCACCTGTCCGTTTGCCTGCGCCTCGGCCACTCGGCCTGCCCAGTAGGCGTCCTGTGTTTTCAACTGGCTCATGAACTTATCCACGCCCAGCGCAGCCAGTGTTTCTGGGACCAGCGACTCGACCTCTACCTGATCTAACTCAACGGATTGGCCCATCTCGCGCGCCATGATCAGCAGCTTGCGCGCCACATCGATGCCGCCGAGGTCATCGCGCGGATCGGGCTCGGTGAAGCCTCTAGCACGGGCACGGGTGACGACCTCCGAGAAGCTGTGGCCTTGCGCCAGTTCGTCGAAGACAAACGCGAGAGTCCCCGAGAGCACGCCTTCCACGCGCCGGATGGCATCGCCGGAGCGGATGAGGTCGCGCAGCGTGCCGATGACAGGCAGCGCGGCGCCCACCGTCGTCTCGTAGTAATACGGCGTGCGGCGCCGACGGGCGAGGCGCTGGAGCCTGTTGTAGAATGCCTGCCCCACCGTGTTGCTGCGCTTGTTGGGCGTCACCACCGCGATGTTGTGCTCCAGCAGCGCCGGGTAGAGCTCGATCACAGCATCGGAAGCCGTCGCATCGACCACGATCAGGCGCTCCATGTGGCTACCGATGAGCCGCTCTTTCAACACGTCGAGGTCGGCAGACTCGCCTTCGTCTGCCAGCTTGCCCAGGATGCCCGCGTACGCCAGCCCCTCGGGACGATAGAGCATCTGTTGGCGGTTGGCCACGCCCACGAGTTGGATGTTGAGGTCGAAGCGATCCACGAGGTACGGCGCCTGACGCACCAGCATGTCAAGCAGCGTTTTACCGATGCCGCCCGTGCCGATCAGGAACAGGTGCGCCCGCTCGCGACCCATCGCGAAGGCTTCGTGCAGCGCAGAGAGCGCCGCCTTGGCCTCGTCGGCGCGGACGACGGCGGAGATGTTGGTTTCGGCGGCGCCCTCGGCAATGGCCATCACGTTGACGCCCGCCCGGCCCATCGTGGCAAACATGCGCCCGGCCAGCCCGGCTTGCGTCCGC
>JBCCMF010000081.1:0-15917 GCA_039026435.1 Bacteroidota bacterium | reverse complement strand
CTCGATCCGCGTCTCGGGCGGTGCCGTGCTGGAGGTGCTTGATGGCCGCGTCGGCTTCCTTGAGGTCCAAGGCTCCGGGGGCGGCGAGGTCGATTTCGAGCGCGTGCAAGGCAAAGGCGCCGACGTGCGGCTCAGCGGCGGCGCCGAAGTAACGCTGCGCGTGGACGGCCGCGTAGACCTCGACCTGTCAGGCGGCGCAGCGCTCTACCTCTACGGTAACTCCAGCCTCGGCCAAGTCTCCCTCAGCGGCGGCGCCACGATGGAGCGGTACTGAGCCCACAGATGGCAGGCACGCTCGACGGTTTCGATACCGACGCTAGATGATAGAATTGACGGTCATAGCCACGCCAACCATAGCGACGACGAGACCGCTGACCAGGTAGAACTGGTGTACACGGTCGTCCCATAGTATCCGTGACCGAGCCGCGAGAAAGCGATACACGCCCGTTTCTTTGCCCCGGAAGCCGCTCACGGGCATGAAAATGCCTATGACGATGGTCAGAAGACCCCAGATGATGCTCATGACTTGCATCTCAGTTGGTTTGAGGGGAAACAGGTACAGTTTACGCCCGCGAAGGCTTGGTAAGGGCAAGCCTTTCTAGTACGCGGCGGGCGCGTTGACGGCTTCAACGCGGGTGATTTGCGGCACGGAGCGGCGGATGGCTTGTTCGATGCCGGCGCGGAGCGTCATCGTGCTCATCGGGCAGGAGTTGCAGGCGCCCAGCAGTTCGATCTCGGCCACGAAGTCGGGCGTGATGTCGAGCAGGCGCACGGAGCCACCGTCGGCCATGAGGTAGGGGCGGATCATGTCGAGCGCTTCTTCTACGCGCTCGTGCATCGTCGGCTCGGCATTGGGCGAGGCGTTGGGCATGTCCATGACGGCAGACTCTGTAGAATTTAGCGATGACAGTGTAGATCCAACGGCGCGGGGCGCGAAAAGATCAGTGGGTTATGCGATCAAAGACCCGATCTAGAGCCTGACCGCATGCGAGGTCACTTGTACAGGATCTCGATGGGCTGCGTGGCGGGTTGACTGGCGTTGCGCAGGGCCACCTGCCGCATGGCATCGCGAGCGATGCGGTCGAACGTGCGAGCACCCAGGCTCTCCGGCGAGGCCAACACGACGGGCGTGCCGTTGTCACCGCTTTCGCGCACCGTCTGCTCGATGGGCACCTCGCCCAAGAGCGGCACGCCGAGTTCGTTCGAAAGACGCCGCGCCCCGCCTTCGCCGAAGAGGAAGTACTTGCGGTTGGGCAGGTCGGGTGGTGTGAAGTACGCCATGTTCTCCACGATGCCGAGGACGGGCACCTGCACGCTGTTGAACATCTCGACGCCCTTGCGCGCATCGGCCAGCGCCACCTCCTGCGGCGTGGACACCACGACGGCGCCCGTGAGCGCGATGGTCTGCACGATGGTGAGTTGGATGTCGCCCGTGCCGGGCGGGAGGTCGAGGATGAGCACGTCGAGCTCGCCCCAATCGGCTTGGCCGAGGAACTGGCGGATGGCGTTCGAGGCCATCGGGCCGCGCCAAATGACGGCCTTGTCGGGGTCTACCATGAAGCCCATCGACAGCAGCTTGAGGCCGTACTTCTCGATGGGCACGATCTGCTTGCGGTCGTTCACGCGCGGGCGCGCATGCCGCAGGCCGAACATCGTGGGGATGGAGGGACCGTAGATATCGGTATCCACCAAGCCGACCTGGTAGCCTTGCTGCACGAGCGCCATCGCCAGATTCACGGCCACGGTGCTCTTGCCCACACCGCCCTTGCCCGAGGCCACGGCGATCAGGTTGTGGATGCCGTACTTCGACTTGGTCTGTCCGTTGCCCGCGTTGGTCTGCACCGGGACCTCGTCGCCCAGCCCGATCATTTCGCTGTCGATCTCGACGTGCACCGTCAGGTGGTCGCCCAGCGTGCGCTGGATAGCGGCGGTGGCCTCGCTCGCTACGCGCTGGGCAAACGGGGCCAGCGGGTCTTTTAGCACGACGGTGAACGCGATGGTCTGGCCGTCAATCTGGAGATCCTTGACCATGTCGAGCCGGACGAGGTCTTTGTCCCGATCGGGATCGCGGACCTGCATCAGCGCTTCGAGGACCTGTTCGGGCTGGATCGGCATAGCGATAGACGTCGGTGAAACAAGACTATGCGCCTACATCGGCTCGTCAGTCCCGTTCCAGCACCGCCGTCACCGTCAGGTGATTTCGGCAACGCTTCAGATGCTGTTCATCCCATCTGGTTATCGCCTATCTTGAGGCTCTCGCCCATCAGACTGGCCACTCGTCATGCTTCGCTTGCTACCGCTTTTCCTTGCCCTGCTGGTCATCTCTGCAGGCTGCTCCAATGACGAGGCGCCGCTCACCAACGGACCAGCAGACGATGTGCAAGTAGGCGAGGTCCGCGCTAGCCTGGAGCATGGCGGGCAAGCGCGCGAGTACATCCTCTACGCCCCCGCATCGTACACGGGCGAAGAGGCGATGCCGCTCGTGCTCAACTTCCACGGCTACACCAGCAATGCCCAGGACCAGATGGGGTACGGCGACTTCCGCCCCATCGCCGACACGGCCGGGTTCATCGTCGTCCACCCGCAGGGCACGCTGCTGGAGGGCAACACGCACTGGAACGTGGGCGGCTGGACGCTGGCGAGCACCACCGACGACGTCGCCTTCACCTCGGCATTGATCGATGCCATCGCCGATGACTACGCCATCGACCGCGACCGCGTGTACTCCACGGGCATGTCGAACGGCGGCTACATGAGCTTCCTGCTGGCCTGCCAGCTCAGCGACCAGATCGCCGCCGTGGCCTCCGTGACGGGCTCCATGACGCCACAGACGATGGCGGGCTGTACGCCGCAGCACCCGATGCCCGTCATGCAGATCCACGGCACGCAGGACAGCGTCGTGCCCTACGCAGGCAGCGCCGCCTGGACGCTCGCCGTGACCGACGTCGTGGACTACTGGGCGACGTATAACGAGGCAGCACCCTCGGCCGTCACGACCCGCATGCCGGATGTGCAGACCGACGACGGCAGCACCGTCACGCGCTACGTCCACGCGGCCGCAGGTACGTACGCGTCTGTCGAGCACCTCGAAGTCATCGGCGGCGACCACACATGGCCGGGCAACGCCGTCGGTGGGCGAGGCACCAACCAAGACGTCAACGCGTCGGCGCTGATCTGGGACTTCTTCGCAGGGTACGACCTTCGCGGCGCGATTCGGTAGGCGGCGCGGCGCGTTCCGGTTAGCGCTTGTGCTCGGGGCTTTGGAAGTCGGTGTGGCAGCCGGCTTTCCAGACGTCGGGTTGGTTGCCGTGGGCGGGGATGCCGCCTTGGTCTTTCAGCATGCGCGCCAGGTGGAGGCAGTTCCAGACGAGAAACGTCGTGTTGCGGTTGGTGAAGTCGTTCTCGGGTCCGCCCGAGCCGGGGTCGCGGTACGACGGGCCGGGGCCTGCTTCGCCCATCCACCCGGCGTCGGCCTGTGGCGGGACGGTGTAGCCGATATGCGAGAGTGAGAAGAGGACGTTCATGGCGCAGTGCTTCACGCCGTCCTCGTTGCCCGTGATCAGCGTAGCGCCCACCTTGCCGTAGTCGCGGTACTGGCCCTTGGCGTTGAACGAGTGCGTGTAGCCGTACATTCGCTCCAGCACGCGGTTACACACCGACGTCTTCTCGCCCAGCCACACCGAGGTGCCGATGATCAGGATGTCGCACGCATCGACCTTGGCCTGGATCATCGGCCAGTCGTCGCGCTCCCACTTATCCGTCTCGGCCATGTTGTGCCCGAGGCCAGCGGCGATCTCGTAATCCACCGGGCGCAGGATCTCGGTCTTCACGCCGTTCGCCTCGAAGATCTGCTGCGCGACCATGATCAGCCCTTCCGTGTGCGAGAGCTGCGGGCTGCGGGTGAGCGTGCAGTTGAGAAAGAGGACGCTGAGGTCGTCGTACGTCGCCGGGGCCTTGGTGCACAGATGATCGTTGATGGTGTTCAGTTGCTCAGACACGGGTAGACCTCGGGGCTGGGGGTGTGGAGAGTGAACGCGGCATCGTCCAGCGGCGAGCCAGCCGATGTGCGCAGGCCCACAAGGTACACGATCTGCAAGTTGGGGTCAAAGTGACGGCCGTGGACTCACCTGGCCCACTACCTCGTCCACGTTCTCCAAGATATCGAAGCCGAGCGTAGGCGCCGATGCGAGAACGTGATGCCGCCTGCCGGCGCCATTCAGCACACGCTGGACACTGGCTGTAGGCCACAGGGGACGTTTTGGCGACCTGCCTTGCACCGATGCACGCCGTGGCGTCTCGGCAGGCCGATTGGCAGCGTCTTTGATTGCCAGGGCAGCGGCTCTTATCTTGCTGGGCGCCACTGCACCCGTCGGAAAGGGCTCTGCGCCGCTGTTTTCCATCGCTACCCTGCATTATGTCACGTCCCTCCGCTACCATCTTCAGCAGTGCCGTCGGCCTCTTCGCTCTTGCAGCGGTCGTGCTCGGCTTCAGCATCAACCCAACGCCCGTCACCGTGGCCGACGGCCAGCGCCTGTATATGGGCAAGTGCATGTCGTGCCATCAGATGGACGGCGCCGGCATCCCCGGTGCTTTTCCGCCGCTGACCAACTCAGAGTGGGTGAGCCGCAGCGCTGACCAACTCGTCTCCATCATCTTGCACGGCGTGCAGGGCGAGATCGAGGTAGACGGCATGGTGTACGGGGGAATGATGCCGCCGTGGAACACCTTCCTCAATGACGACGAAGTCGCCGCCCTCTCGCAGTACGTGCGCGCCGAGTTTGCCGACATCGACGAAGAGATCACCCCCGAAGACGTAGCCCGCATCCGCGAAGCCACCGCCGAACGCACGCAGCCGTGGACCGCCGAGGAGTTGGTGGAAGCCTACTGGGAAGTCGAAGGCGAGGCCGCCGAGGGCGAGACGGAGGCTGAGGGGGAAGACGGCGCCGAGACCGAGGAGAAAGAAGGCACCGAAGGCGGCAGCGAATAAACGCGAGCTTCAACGAGACGCGTAACTTCATGGGCAACAATCGGAGTATCCTCACGTTGCGTAACGTGTCTGTTGCACAATTCCAAAGACGATCGCGATGAAGCGGCGGCTGACGTTTGGAGCCTGGCTGTGCCTGTTGACGTTCAGCGTCGGCAGCGTGGTGGCGCCTGCGTCGCACTACGCCTTCATGGCCATCGCGGGCGCCTATGGGTACGGTGGCCACCATGCCACCGAGGCGGCAGACCACGACGCGGCACCGCACGACGGCACCACTGACCATCACGCGCACCACGGCCATCATGTGGCGGTGGCTACGCCGTCGGTGGAAGGCGGGCAAATCGACGAACCGCAGGCCGCACACGAGATGTGCGAGTATGCGGCGCTGTATGCCACCCAGGTGCTCGCGTCGGCACCTGCGCCCATCACGTTGCCACGGCCTGCGGCCCAGGTAGCGCTCGCGGAGGTGCCCCTTGCCGTCTTCGGTACGGAGGCCCCTCGTACGCACTTCTCGCGCGGCCCCCCGCTTGTCTGAGCAGGCGCTCGTGTAGCGCCCCATTTCTTCCTCTTCTCCTCCCTTTGCGACGTCGCACGCCCATCAGAGGCGGCGGTGTTCGCCTGCGCTACGGCTTGCCCCGTCCTCCCTGACGGCGCGCTGCCACCGTACACCTCGCCTCACACACAAGAGCGACGTGTCCGAGCGCCAACCCTCTATATGCTCAGACTCCCATGAAAAAATCTGTACTCCTCCTGGCGGTATTCGCCTTCCTGCTCTCTGCCTGCGACAGCACCGTCAATGACGACGACGGCATGGCGATGGTCAGCTTCGGCCTCGACGCTATGGTAGGCAGCACGCCGCTCTCTTCCGATGCCTCCACCGTATATACCCTGAACGGCACCTCCTTCAAGATGACGGCGGCCCGCATGTACCTCTCCAACGTTGAGCTGCTCAAGGCCGATGGCACCACGGTGACCTTCAGCGGCGAGTCGATCACCGTGCCTGCCCAAGATGGCGAGAACATCGTGACGCACACCGTGGAGGACATGATCGTGCTTGCACGCCACGACGCGGGCGAGAGCGAGTACATGCTCGGCCAAGCGCCTGCAGGCGACTACACGGGCATCCGCTTCAACGTGGGCGTCACGGGCCTCGATAACCATGTCGATGTGGGGCAGGTCCCGGCCAGCCACCCGCTCGGCCAGCAGACCGATGTGAACAACCACTGGAGCTGGCGGCCGGGCTTCATCTTCCTCCGCATGGATGGCATGGTTGATGACGACAGCGACGGCACCTTCGACAAGAAGCTGGAGATGCACTTGGGCACGGCAGCCTACCTCACGCCGATTGAGGTGGACCAGAGCTTCACCCTCGAAGCCGACCACAGCGCCGACCTGCATTTCATGGTTGACTACGGCATGTTCTTGGACGGTCTGGACCTGAGCGACGAGGCGCAACGTGTTACGCACGGCGGCGATGCGCCCGAAGTCGCACAGAAGATCGGCGCCAACCTCACGCGAGGCATCATGCTGCACGGCGTGCACATGAGCGGCGGCCACGACCACGACCACAACTAAGCACCGCGCCTGACTACGGCCGAGGGTGAGCACAACCGCGCCCTCGGCCCAGGCCGTTGCCGATGCGATGGCTCTTCGCCGCAACGGTGGGGCTCATGCTGGCAGGCTGCGACGCCACGGTCCATGACGTGACGGTGACGCTGCGGGTGCCGCCTACGTTCGACGCCCCGCCGGAATCGGCATTCAACCGGCTCACCCCGGAGAAGGTGAACCTGGGCGAGCGGCTCTTCTTCGACCCGCTGCTCTCGCGCGACCGTAGCGTTTCGTGCGGCAGCTGCCACCTGCCCGCGTTTGCGTTCGCCGACCCACGTCGGCTGAGTGCCGGAGTGGATGGCCGGCGCGGCGAGCGTAACTCGCCCTCGCTGGTGAACGTCGTCTACGAGCGGGGCCTGTTCCGCGACGGCGCCTCACCCTCGCTGGAGGCGCAGGTGTTTGGCCCACTCGAAAACCCCGACGAGATGGACATCCGCCTGGACACGCTGCTCGCCCGGCTGGCCAACGATGCCAGCTACCGGAGGGACTTCGACATGGCGTTCGGCGAAGGACCGACGGCGCAGAACTTTGCGCAGGCGCTCGCGGCCTACCAACGCACCATCGTCAGCGGCGGCGGGCGCTACGACGACTGGCTGATGGGCGAGCCCGAGGCGCTGACCGAGGACGAGCGGCAGGGGCTGGCGCTCTTCGAAGGCAAGGCCGGATGTGTGGGCTGCCACAGCGGGCCACGGCTCACCAACGACAGGCTCGCCAACAACGGCCTGGCGCTCGACTTCGCCCGCGCCGACTCGGGCCGTGCCCGCATCACCGCCGACCCCGCCGACTTCGGGCGCTTCAAGGTGCCCTCGCTGCGCAACGTGGCGCTGACGGCGCCCTACATGCACGACGGCCGCTTCGGCAGCCTCGCCGACATCATTGACCACTACGACTCCGGCGGCACGGGCGCGCGCAACCAAGACGCGCGCATCCAGCCGCTCCGCCTCACCCCGCAGGAGAAGACCCACCTCCTCGCCTTCTTAGACACGCTGACCGATGACGAAATCTATGCTGGCGTTCCCAAATAAAGCCGCCGCTGTCCTGAGCCTCGTGCTCCTGACGGCCTGCGCGCCCGACATCACCGAAACCGACTTCTACCAGCGGCACCCCGACCCGTCGGAGCTGGAGCCGCCGGAGGCCATGACGATTGCAGAATCCACGGCCGACGGCTTCACGCTGACGCTGGCCGCCCGCGAGGCCTTGCACGCCGGCTACAACCGCGTGCTCGTCAAGGTGGTGGAGGGCGAGGCGGTGGTGCCGTTTGCCACGGTGCAGCTCCGCGCCACGCTCGGCGACCGTACGGCGCCTGTCGATAGAGCGTCAGTGGGCGAACCGGATGAAGACGGCTTCGTGGAGGCGGGCGTGTACTTCCTGCAACCCAAGGGCGAGGCGCAGACGTGGGCGCTGGAGTTGGCCGTGGCGGCGGAAGGGCGCACGGTGCAGACCACGTTCGAGGTCGCCGTGGAGGACGCGCTGTGGATGCAGGCGCTCGACCAAGACGAACCGCTGTACCTCTCGTGGGTGCAGCCCAGCCGCCCCGTCACGGGCGACGATGCCTACATCCTGGCCCTGCACCGTCCCACCGACACGGGCTTCGAAGCCGTAACCGACGCCGCGCTCGACCTCTATCCCTACATGGACATGGGTGGCGGCGATGGGCACAGCACGCCATTCGCCGCGCCGACGCATCAGGCCGAGGGCATTTACGAGGGCCGCGTCAACTTCATCATGGCAGGCGGCTGGGACATGACGGTGTACGTGCAGCGCGGCAGCGACCGCGCCGAGGTGCTCTTCGACGACTTCATCGTGTACTAGGAGGCCACCATGCGATCACATCCATGCGTTCTGCGCGTCAGAAATCAAGCACACCGTCTCCCCTTGTCATCCCGAGCGGAGGTCGCAGGCCAAAGTCGAGGGATCTCCCCCCTGTACGTTTGGCAAGACATCAAAGTGGGAGATCCCTCGGCTCCGCTCGGGATGACAAACTCGGGCGTCCAGATATTCTTCAAGGTTAGCATCATCCTTGCTTTCTGCGTGCTGCTGGCATCGCCTGCCTTCGCCCAGTACACCGTCAACGGGCGCGTGCTGGATGCAGATGCCGAGGTCGCGGTGCCGCTCGTCAACATCCTGGTGATGGGCACCACCGAGGGCACCGTCACCGACGACGACGGCCGCTTCATGCTGCCGCTCACCGACGGCACCTACACGCTGCGCTTCTCAGCACTCGGCTTTGTCACGCAGACCATCGACGTCAATCCCGAGACGAGCGCAGTCAACACGCTCACGGTCCGGCTAAAACCAACCGTGACGTGGCACGACGAGGTGCTGGTGCAGGCGCACGCGCCCCTCACGGGCGACCTCGCTGCGCCGCCCAACAAGCTGAACGCCACCGAAGACCTGATCGACCGCATTGCCGGGGCCGACTTCTTGCAGCGCGCCAACTTCGCGTGGGAGCCCGTCATCCGCGGTCTCAGCGCAGGCCAGATCGGCGTCGTGATCGACGGCATCAAGGTCGTGGGCGCCTGCGTCGACAAGATGGACCCGACCTCGGCGTATGTGGAGGTCGAAAACCTCGCTGCCGTCGAGCTCACGAAGGGCGGGTTTGATTTGCAGCACGGCTCGCAGATCGGCGGATCGGTAAACCTCGTCACCGAGAAGCCCCGCTTCGACCGTCCGTTCTGGCTGAGCGCCGAGGCGGGCTTCGAGTCGGTGTCGGCACTGCGGCGGGTGCGGGCGGCGGGCGGCGCCAGCCACGGGCGCTTCAGTGTGCGCGGCAGCCTCTCGTACAAGCTCTCCGACGACTTTGCCCCAGGCGGCGCGGATGCCATCGCGTACTCGGGTTACGAGAAGAACAACGGCAAGCTCGACCTGGCCTACCGCTTCGGCCAAGGCCACCAGCTGACGGCCTCCTACCTCGCCGACAACGCGTGGGGCATCGGCTACCCCGTCCTGTTAATGGACGCCACGCTGGCCGCTGCCAAGATCTACAGCCTGACGCACACCTTCGAGGCGCCGCGCCACGACGGCACGCTGCATCGCTGGGAGACCCGCGTCTACCGCACGACTGTGGATCACTGGATGGACGACTTCAGCCGCGACGTGATGGAGCGCCAGGTCATGCGTGGGATGTACATGCCGATGTACGGCTTCACGCGCACCTCCGGTGCCCTCAGCCGCGCCGAGTTGCACCTGGGCGTCAACCGCGTCACGCTCACTGCCGACGCCTACCGCACGCGCACCTTCGGCGACATGTGGATGTTCAGCCTCTTCCCCAACATCCCCGACATGTACCTGCTCAACCTGGGCGACACGGACGTGCAGCACGGCGCCCTCGTGGCCGACTGGAGCCGTCCGCTGGCGCGTGGCCTCTCGATGCGCAGCAGCGTCCGGTTCGACTACTCGTGGCGCGACGTGGAGCGTCCCGAAGCCCGCGCCATCCTGCAAGGGCGCTGGAACACCGACGAGCTAGCGCGGACCTACGCGTTCGGCAACGCCAGCCTCTCGCTCGACTACGCGTTGCGCCCCGCCACACGCCTCCGCCTCTCGCTCGCCGATGTGGGCCGCCTGCCTACGCACGTCGAGAACTACGGCCACTACGTCTACAACTACGTGGACGGCTTCTTCTACACGGGCAACCCCAACCTGAAGACCGAGCGCAGCAGGCAGGTCGAGCTGGGCCTGGAGCACACGACGGCGCGCTACGCGATTCGCGCCAACGTGTACGTCAACGCCATCCGCAACTACATCATGGGTCTGCAAGACGACGGCCTGGCGGGCTCGGCCACCTACCAGTTCCGCGTCTACACCAATGCCGACCGGGCTTCGCTGATTGGCGGCGAGGTGAGCGGTGTGCTGAACCTGGGTCGCCGCTGGCAGGCGGCGAGTGGCGTGGCCTACGTGCGCGGGCACAACCTGGACTTGGATGAGCCGCTGCCGCTGATGCCGCCGCTCACCGCACGCGCCAGCCTCCGCTACGACGTGCCGGATGCCTGGGGCGAACTCGAAGCCCGCATGGCGATGCCGCAGAACCGCGTGGCCCGCATCGCGGGTACCGAAGACGGCACCGACGGCTACGTCGTGCTCAACCTGCGGGGCAGCTACGACCTGCCGCGTGGCCTCACGCTCAAAGCGGGCATCGAAAACGTGCTCGACACCTTCTACCACGAACACCTCAGCTTCGGCAACCTGCCCAGCCGGGGCCGCAACGTCTACGCGGCCGTCGCCGTTAGCCTCTGATCAACTTATTGTCTCTACATCCATGACGCGCTTCCTCCTGCTCATTGTCCCTCTAGCCTTCGCCGCTTGCCAACCAGCACCGCACTTCGAAAGCCGCGGCGTGATCCAATCCCTCGAAGGCACCACGGCTGTGATCGACCACGAGCCCATCCCTGGCTTCATGAATGAGGCGATGGCGATGAGCTTCACCCTGAAGTCGGCCGCCGTCGCCAGCAACATCCAGCCCGGCGATACGGTCGCGTTCAACCTCGGCATCGACGCCAGCGGCGCGGCGATCACGTCGATGTCGAGGCTCGCAGGCGTCACCGACTTGACCGTGGGCGGCATGGCGCACAGCCAAGCGCCGAGCCGAGCGGAGATGGTGGGCGGGCACAGCCACGGCGGAGGGGGCAGCGGCACCACACCCGATCGCACCGGCTTCAGGGCGCGCGTGGACGGGCTGCGCATCAACATGGACGACCCGCCGGGGGGCAGCAACGTGGGCCGCGCCATGACCTTCGTGGGCGATGCGTACGTGCACGTGGCGTACAGCCGACCGTTCAAGCGCGGGCGCGTCATCTTCGGCGGGCTTGTGGGCTACGACCAGGTGTGGGCCACGGGCGCGCACTACGCCACCGAGATCACGCTCACCGAACCGCTCTTGGTGGACGGGCAGCAGCTCGCGGCAGGCACCTACAGCCTCAGCACCGTTCCCGGCCGCAACACGTGGCAGGTCAACTTCAACACGGTCCTCGGCATGCACATGACCGATGACTACGACCCCGCCAACACCGTGCTCACCGTGTACGTCCCGTCCGAGCAGCTTAGCGAGATCGTGGAGCAACACACCATCGACTTCGCCATCACCGACAGCGGCGCCGACCTACGCATCTACTGGGACCAAACCAGCATCACCATCCCGCTCGAACCCATGCCGTAGCCTCGTGGCCTGATCTGGCGTGCTTTTCCGCGTTGTTCTGGTAGTGAATATTCGGAAATAGGCCGTATATACCTCTGAGGTATGGCCTTTTGCCGCCCTATCCAGCGCGCCGTATGCCACGTTGCTCCCCTTCATCCCTCGCTCATCCCCATCGCGCTTGGCTCGTGTGGGGCAGCTTCGTGTGCTTGCTTGGTGCAGGCTGCATGGCGGTCACATCCACCCTGACCGACGCCGAGCGTGCGCGACTCGACCCGCGCCTGTGGGTCATCTGGGACAATGCCGAGGCCGCTGGCCGCCTCGACGCCATCGAGCGAGATGGCCAACGCGCCTACGCCGTCATCGTGCACGGTACGAACTTTGATGCCGTGCGCCGTGCTGAACTCCCGTTGGCCTCTGTCTTCGGCGAGCGGGCGACAGCGCACTGGAGCAACGTGCAAATACAGCGCGCCCTCCGCCTGCCTGCCGTCACCTACATCGAAGCGCCTCAACGCGTCCTTCCCACATCGCCCTAATCTATCCTACCAGCCCTGTTGCTCCCATGCTTCTACGCTACGCCTTCGTGCTGCTCGGTCTCGCTCTCACCGCTGAAACCGCGGCGGCACAGGTCCTGGCTCCCGTCGAACAGGCCCGGCTTGATCCGCGCTTCCAAGCCATCCTAGCGGAAGCACTTCCGTCTACCGGATTGACTCGCACCAGCTTCCCCCTCCCGGCCCACATGGCCGAACGCTCGACAGCGGCCAAGCGTGGCGAGACCGTTTGGTATGGCGCCATCGTGCAGACCGATGACGTCACAGCACTGCGGGCGGCAGGCATCGCGGTCAACAGCGAGTTGCCAGGCTACGCCACCGTGCGTGTGACCGCCGAAGAGTTGGTGACGCTGGCTCGCCTGGAGAGCGTCCGCTACATAGACGCAGGCGCCACATTCTACCCGACGAACGACCTGGCGCGGGCCGCGACGGGTGTGGATGAGCTCCAAGCGGGCGTCCTCAACAATACGGCATACAAGGGGGACAACGTGATCGTCTGCGTCATCGACTCAGGTATCGACTGGGATCACCTCGACTTTCGCGACCCGGCAGATAACACCAAGAGCCGTATCCTGAGCATCTGGGACGTGACGCAGACGGCTGCTGGCGCCGAACAAACGCCGGAAGACCGCAAGGGCATCGACTTCGCCTGCTGCGACTATGGCGTGGAGTTCGTAAAAACCGAGATCGAAGACGAGTTGGATGGCAGCCCCGCAGGCTTTGTGGATCAGGTCGACACCGAGGGGCACGGTACGCACGTGACCGGCACCGCCGCAGGCAACGGCGCTGCCTACGCCGACCGCTCCCATGCAGGCATGGCACCCAACGCAGACATCGTAACCGTGAAAGCGGGAGACGCAGGCTTCTCCAATTTTGACCTCATCAACGCGCTCAGCTATTGCCGCGAAGTCGCCAACGATGAAGGGAAGCCCGTCGTCGTGAACATGAGCCTGGGCGGGCACACAGGGCCTCACGATGGCACGGGCTCCACGGAAGCCGCGGTAGATGCGTTCGTGAACGACGGGACGCAGGCCGGCCGCGCTGTCGTGATCGCAGCAGGCAACGAAGGCACCGATAACATGCACATCGGCGGCACAGTCCCCGCCAACGGCGGCACGGCCACCGTGACGCTCGACGTGTCAAACGCCTACACGCCCTTCCCCGGCATCGAAAACGACGGATTCGTCATCGAACTGTGGCTGGACACCAACGGCGCCGCTGACATCGACGTGACGGTGACCTCGCCCGACGGCCACACTGTCACCCAAAACACCACCGGCTCATCGACAGCCGCCGCGCAAGGAGGCGCCGACATCGATGGGACCGTATTCGTTGTCAACGACCAGAGCACTGCGAACAACGACTGGCTCGCGGGCGTCGTCATTTTTGATGGCGCTGAGGGGGAGGAGCCCCAAAGCGGCAACTGGACCATCACGCTCACCAACAATGATGGCTCGGCCTATGCCTTCGATGGCTGGCTGCAAGACATGTTTATTGGGCTTAACGGTACTGTTGATCTCGTTGGTGGGGACGCCAACAAGACCGTGGGCACGCCCGGGGTAGCCACCCATGCGATCACGGTGGGCTCGTTCATCACCCGTGCTCTCTATTCTGATATTTCAGGTTTTCCAATAGTAGGCGCCGCGCTCAGTACAAGCGACGACCTCTCGGACTTCAGCAGTCGCGGTCCCCGGCGCGACGGGGTTACCAAGCCCGAAATTACAGCACCCGGCCAAGGGGTGATCTCGTCCATGTCTAGCGATGCGTCGATCTCCACCGACAGTCGAGTAGTAGGCGGGCAGCACTACCTGACACAGGGCACCAGCATGGCTACGCCTGGCGTCGCAGGCGCCATTGCATTGCTCTTCCAGCAAAACAGCACGCTGACCAGCAGCCAAGTCAAAACGCTCCTCACCGATGCCGCCGACTGCGACGCCTTCGTCTCGGGAAGCTGCGGCGGGTTCACCTCTGACAACGAGTGGGGCCACGGCAAGCTCGACGCCTTCGAGGCGATGGTCAAAGCGATTAACGCAGGGGGCAGCACCACCCGTGAAGTCATTGCCTTCGATACCTGGACGGGTGACACCGGAGCTGCCATAAACGCCGGGGAAAAAGCAGCCGTTCGCTTCTCACCTGCACAGAGCGGTCGCGTCACAGGTGCATTTTTCCACCCCTCAACCACAAACACCCGCACGGCCGATATCGCCTTTGAAATTTGGAGCGACAACGCAGGGCTCCCCAGCGCCAAACTCGCGGGGACCAACACGGTCACGTTCGACGAGGATGCGCTGATGAACTTTAGTTGGAACTATGTGGATATGACAGGCGCCGCTGCTGACCTCACGGCAGGAACCGACTACCACCTCGTCTTCGATGTCACCACCGGGGGCGGCAACCTCAGCCTTCGAGGCGATAATGGATCGCCAGATGGGCGATCCAGCTTAGAATTCGGCGGTAGCTTTGTCACCAACGCAGCTGCATATATCAATGGCGACTTCGACTGGCGGCTGCGCCCGGTCGTGAACTCGGTCACAGGCGTAGAGAATGCGTTGCCTGTCGAGCTCATCGCCTTCGGCGGTGTGGCTACAGAGGAGGGCACGCTGCTCACGTGGAAGACGGCCTCGGAGACCAACAACGCGGGCTTCGCCATCGAGCAACGCTACTTCGATGGTGCCTTCGCCGAGGTGGACTTCATCGCGGGGCAGGGCACTACGCTAGAGGCCCAAACCTACACCCATCAACTGACGGGCCTCGCCCCCGGCACGTACCAGTTCCGCCTGAAACAGGTCGACTTCGACGGGACGTTTGAGTACAGCCCCGAGGTAGAGGTCACCGTGGAGATGCCCGAGGCCTACGTGCTCTCGGATGTATACCCCAACCCGTTCAACCCCACGGCCCAGTTCAGCCTGCTCCTACGACAGCAAGAAGAGGTAAGCATCGGCGTGTACGATGTCACGGGGCGTCGCGTCGCCGTTTTGCATCAAGGCCGCTTGGATCCTAGCCGCCTCCATATGTTCACGCTCGATGCGTCCACGCTGGCCAGCGGGCTCTACCTCGTCCGGACGGCAGGCGAGACCTTCTCGGATACGCGTCGGGCCTTGCTCGTTAAATAGCGCGGGCGCTGTCACAAGCTCCGCCAACGCGCTGGCTATACACCCTCTGTCCTGATGGCGATAACCGATGTTGCTGCACACGCGCACCAGCGTGCGTTCGGCACGCCTGCTACCGTGGTGGGCTTCGCGCCGGGCCGCGTCAACCTGATCGGCGAGCACACGGACTACAACGACGGCTTCGTGCTGCCCAGGCCCCTCGCGCACGGGACGGCCGTCGCCGTTCGCCCTCGTGCGGATCAGCAGATCCGATTGTACGCGGAGCGTGGCGAGGCGCGGGCCGAGGAAACGCTGAGCGCAGGGTTAGCATCGCGAATTGAGGCATCGCCTGTATCCTGGACCGGCTACGTGTTGGGCATGGCCGCGATGCTCCAGGACCAGCAGCTGATCGACCAAGGCTTCGAGGCGACCATCGTCGGCGATGTGCCCGTGGGCGCGGGGCTGAGCTCGTCGGCGTCGCTGGAGATGGCGGTGGGGCTGGCGCTGCAAGGCGCGTTCGGCTTCGAGCTCTCGGCTGAGGCGATGGCGCGGATGGG
>JBCCMF010000080.1:0-16366 GCA_039026435.1 Bacteroidota bacterium | reverse complement strand
GGCCTCGCAGGTGCTCATCGACGACGTGCAAGGCGGGCGGTTGGCCACCGAGCACCTCATCGCGCAGGGCTGCACCCGCATCGCCCACATTCGCGGGCCCCACGGCCCCGTCACCTCCGAGGGGCGCATGGCCGGCTACCGTCAGGCGCTGCGCAAGCATGACCTGCCCTTCGACTCAGCCTTGGTGAAGACCTGCACCCGGGTCACCAAGGAAGCAGGCATGGCGCTGATGGCCGAGCTCATGCACCTCTCCGCCCCGCCCGACGGGCTCTTTGCCGTCACCGACCTCGCCGCCATCGGCGCTATGGTCCAGCTCAAGCGCATGGGCTTCGCTATCCCCGGCGACGTTGCCATCATCGGGTTCAGCGACTGGGACATGGCCTCCATCGTCGATCCGCCGCTCAGCTCCGTGTTTCAGCCAGGCTTCAAGATGGGCAAGATGGCGACCGAACTGCTCATCCGCGAGATCCGCTTGGTGCAGCAGGAGCAGCCCGTGAGGCGCGCTACGCACGTGCTCGACACGCAGCTGCAGATCCGCGCCTCGTCGATGCGGTGACTCACGTCACGTCTTCCCACGAGGCGTCCTCGACCTCATCGTCGTAGCGTTTCTTGTCGGGCGGTGCGGGCGTGTTGCGCCAGCCACGCGGTTGCCGCCGCTCCAGATCCCGATACACCCGCTGGAAGTAGCCACGCTGCTTGCGCCGCAGCCCCAACGCCTCGCGCACCACTTGGTACGTGAGGTAGAGCAACACCAGCAGGACGATCAGCTTGAGCATGCGCGGCGTCAGAGGTTGAGCTGTGCGGCGGGCCGAGGCGTGTAGGTGACCACGCCCGTGCCCGGGTGGGCAAAGATGGCGCGCAACAGCTCGGCTTGGTGCTCGGGGTTGCCGATGAAGTCGATCTCGGTGGACTGCACGATGAGGAGCGGGCTGCGGGTGTAGCGCTGGAAGAAGTAGTCGTACGCCTGCCCCAGCTCCACCAGATAGTCGGGGTCGATCTCGGCCTCGTACGACCGGGCGCGCTTGCGGATGTTGGCCAACAGCCGCTCCAGGCTCGACCGCAGATACACCACCAGATCGGGGCGCGGCACGCGGGGCTCCATGATGGTGTACATGGTCTCGTAGAGCTGGCGTTCGTCGCCGCTGAGCGTGACGTGGGCGAAGATGCGGTCTTTCTCGAACGCGTAGTCGCTGACGAGCGCGTTGTGGAAGAGGTCGCGTGTGCTCAGGCTTTGCTGCTGCTGGAAGCGGCTGGCGAGGAAGGTGAGCTGCGTCTGGAAGGCCCAGCGGTCGGGGTCGGCGTAGAAGCGTTCTAGGAACGGGTTCTCCTCGAACTGCTCCAGCACCGTCTGGCCGTTGAGGTGCTCCGCCAACAGACGCACCAGCGACGTCTTCCCCACCCCGATGACGCCATCCACGGCGATGTACTGGAGCCAGTCGGGCGGGCTAGGGAGCGGCATCGGGGCGGACGAGCGGATGGGCGTAGCGATGGAGCGCGTGCGTGTCGGGGCAGCGGTCGAGCAGATCCGACACGGTGGCGTGGTGCGGCGCAGAAACCCAGAGCGTGGGGGCAAGATCCGCCAGCGGCTGCAACACGAACCGACGCAGGTGGACGCGCGGATGAGGCACCGTCAGCCCGTCGGTGTCGATGGTGGCCGAGCCGTAGAGGAGCAGGTCGAGGTCGAGCGTGCGGGGCGCCCACCGGCTGGGGCGCTGCCGCCCGTGCTCGCGCTCGATGCTATGCAACCCTGCCAACACCTCCTCGGCCGGACGCTCCGTCTCCAGGTGGGCCACCGCGTTCAGAAACGCGGGTGCCGAGGCATCGGGCTCCAGCGTGTGGGCCTCCGAGCAGTAGACAGGCGAGACGGCTACGACCGTGCCGAGCGCACCCAGCCCAGCGACCGCCGCCTGCAACGTGCCCAGGCGGTCGCCCAGGTTGGCTCCCAGGCCTACGTAGACCGCCGTGGTCTCCTTGCTCATCGGGACGGGATGCGTAACTTCGGCGTTCATCTCATTCGGCGCAGGAAGCCCGCATGGCGTTTGACGAGTTCATCGCGTGGATCGAGCAGCACCTTGGCATCGGCATGTTGGGGGCGTCTGTGCAGGTGGTGCTCATCGTTGTGGGGACGCTCGTGGCCCTCAGCGTGGGGCGGCGGCTGGTCGATCGGTTCGCGGCCAACCCGGAGCGGCGGTATCAGGCCCGGCGCACGGTGCGAACGACGAGCCTGACCATCGGTTTTCTGCTGATCGCCCTCACCCTAGCGCCCAACACCGACGGGTTCCTGTCGTTCTTCACCGTCATCGGGGCAGGCCTGGCGATTGCGCTGCGCGAGGTCCTGCTCAGTGTGGCGGGCTGACTCAAACTGAGCGTGATGCACACCTACCGCATCGAGATCAACGGCGTCAAGGGCGATGTGCTCGACATCCGCGTGCTGCGTACGACGATGATGGAGGTGGGCGGCTGGGTCGGCACCGACCAGAGCACGGGGCGGATCGTGCATGTGCCCAATTCGTAGGTCTTCAGCGAGGCGTGCTACAACTACTCGGACGGCTTCAGCTACGTATGGCACGAGATGCAGATCGTGGTCACGTTCGAGAGCGATTACGAGGCGGCGCGTCAGATCCTGCTCGACCTTGCCGAGCCCACTACGCGGGCGGCAGAGCACGAGGCGGAGAAAGCGCTCACCGCCACGTCCAGCCAGTTCCTCATCCACTACAGCATCATGACACCGTTCGTCTACGTGGACATCGCGGAGAACGGCGTTCAGCTCACGCTGCGCTTCCTCAGCGAGGTGCGCAAGCGGCGCGGCATACAGCACGCCATTACGCTCTGCGCCCTCCGCGCCTTCGCCGAGCACGAGAACATCACACTTGCGTATCCAATGCTTGGCATTCAGCGCGTTCAAGGAAGCAAACCTGACCGTCCGCTTCCCAGTTGACGCAGCACTTCCGCAAGACTTGGCTGTGCTGATGCTGCAAGACGAACACTATTTCACCTGCCCATACTGCTGGGAGCACATCTCGATGCTGCTGGACCTGAGCGTGCCCGAGCAGGCGTTCGTTGAGGACTGCGAGGTGTGCTGCAACCCCATCCAGGTCGTGTACACCGTCCAAGGCGACACGATCGCTTCTTTTTCCGCCGAACCGCTGGGTCAATAGCTGATACCAGCTCTGGGAGATGATTGTGCGATCAAGGTTGTCATCCCGAGCGAAAGTCGAAGACTGTAGCCGAGGGATGACAAAGTTAGACGGTGTGCTGCAATGTGAAATTCCAGAATTAGTATTACTATGCCGCTGACCCTTACCGAACGCCTCCGCCTCATCGAATCACGCATCGACGACGCTTGCGCGCGCGCGCGCCGTTTGCCGGTGGATGTGACGCTCATCGCGGTGTCTAAGACCTTCCCGATGGCGCGTATCGACGACGCTCGCGAAGCCGGGCTGGTGCACTTCGGCGAGAACAAGGTGCAGGAGCTGACGGGCAAGGCCGAGACGCTGCCCGGCAGCTACCAAGGCGGCAGCGTGCGGTGGCACATGATCGGGCACTTGCAGCGCAACAAGGCCAGAGACGTCGTCGCCACCGCCGACCTGTTCCACGGCCTCGACAGCCCGCGCTTGGCGAAGGAGCTGAACAAACGCGCTGCGCAAATTGACCGCGTGATGCCATGCCTCGTGCAGGTCAACGTATCGGGCGAAGACAGCAAGTACGGCGTGGCACCGGAGGCGTTGGTGCCGCTGCTCGACGCCATCGGAGCGCTACCCAACCTGCGCATCGACGGGCTGATGACGCTGGCGGCGCCCTCGCCCGATCCCGAGCGCGTACGGTCACAGTTTGCCTTGCTGCGGACGCTGGCCGACCAGCACCGGCATCACGCCGAGAACATCGACCTGCGCCACCTGTCGATGGGCATGAGCGGCGACTACGAGGTGGCCATCGAAGAAGGGGCGACGATGATTCGCGTGGGCTCGGCGTTGTTTGGGGCGCGGGATTACACCTGACGGCGGTGGCATCGCGGCGCGATGCGTTCTATCTTGCGGTGTTGATTTTGTGAGAACTTAGCGGTGCGATGGGCGATTGGGCACTTTTTATCGGACGGTTTCATCCGGTTGTGGTGCACTTGCCCATCGGTGCGCTGCTCGTCGGCGCCCTGATGGCCTGGCTGGGCCGCACGCCCAAGTTTGAAGGCCTCCGCCCTGCCACCTCGTTCGTGCTCGGCTTTGGGGCGTTGAGCGCCATTGCGGCGGCTGTATTCGGTTGGCTGCTGGCGTCCGACGGTGGGTACAACGAGAACGCCTTGTTCTGGCATCGCTGGTTGGGCATTGCCGTGACGGCGCTCTCGATAGGCACGTGGCTCGTGTACCGGGGCACCCTTCCATTGGGCCACACACTGCGGATGAGCCTCGTTGGCATCGTGGTCGTACTGCTCGGCTTCACGGGCCATCTCGGCGGCAACCTCACGCACGGCGAAGGCTACTTGATACGGTACGCACCTTCGTTCGCCCAGCGCCTCGTCGGCCTCGACGTAGAGGTCGCTGCTGCGCTGCCCGCCGACCCCGACTCCATCATCGTGTACACCCACCTCGTGCAGCCCGTCCTCGACCAGACGTGCGTAGAGTGCCACAACACCAACAAGATCCAAGGTGGCCTGCTCCTCACCACCCCCGACCAGATCGACGACGGCGGCGACACGGGCCCTGTGCTCATCCCCGGCGATCCCTACGAGAGCGAGCTTATCCGCCGGATTACGCTGCCGCAGAGCGACCGCTTTTTCATGCCGCCTACGGGCGAGGCCCTGCCCTACCATGATGTACGCATCCTGCAATGGTGGATTGAGCAAGGTGCCGACTACGACGTCGCCCTCGCAGACATGGAGATGGACGACGAGATAGAGCAGCTGCTCAGGCAGACGTATGGCGTGGACATGCGTCCCAAAGCGTTCGTCGAAGCCTTGGTCGTGCCGCCTGCTGCTCCTGAGGCTTTGGAAGCCCTTTTAGACGCCGGGTTCGCTGTTCAGCCGCTCGCACAAACCTCAAACCTGCTCGATGTCCGCCCACGTCTAGGTCAAACCATCACGCCCGATGCCATCGCCCTGCTCGCTGACGTCAGCCGTCAGGTGACCTGGCTGGACCTCGGCGGGCTGGACCTCGCCGATGCGGATGTGGCGCCGCTAGCCGCACTCACCAACCTCTCACGCCTCCGCCTGGATCGCAACGAAGCACTGAGTGATCGTGCACTCGATCACGTGGTCGGTCTGCCCAACCTAACATCACTCAACCTCTACGGCACGGGCGTCACAGACCAAGCCGTACCTGTCTTGGCGGGGATGCGCAGTTTGAGAGCCGTCTACCTCTGGCAATCGGCCATCACGATGGAAGGGGCCGCACGCCTCCGCTCCGACCGCCCCGAGATGACCGTGGACACCGGCGCCACGTTTGGCTCTTAGCGAAAGCGATCCGTTCGGCCCAGGGTGCGCAGCGTGATGTGCCTGCACGACGGATCAAACCACGCATAGTATCCAGGCAAGGCGTCGTCCACCTCGGCGATGAAGCCCTTGATGTAGTCAGGGTCAGGCACGTCGAGGTCGTGGATGAGCGTGGCCTCACGGTGGTCGGCGCGGTAGTGGCCGATGCGATGGCCGGGGCGTTGCACATCGGGGAGATAGCGGGCGAGACTCGGGGCCGTGCAGTAGCTGAGGATGCCGCGCACATACGCCTGGTGTTGGACTTCAACCGCGTTACGCTGTGCATGCGGCGTACCCGCCAAGCGGAATCGGTGCGTCGCCAAGCGGCGCTCCAGGCTGCGGCACGCGAACAAGACGGCGGAGATGTGCGGTACGGTGACGGCCGTGCCGCGTAGACGCGCCGACCAGCGTCGGCAGATGGTTTCCAACACCTCAAGCTCGCCCAGCGTCAGACGCACGCCTTCGTTGAGGGCGCCTAGCGTCGTCTTGGGCCATGTGCTGCCGGGGTTCTCCTTGACGAGGTTCGGCATGCGCTCCTCCAGGCCTCGCTTGATGTGCATGAGCGGCTGCGGAAAGCCTTCGTACACCAACGCCAAGACGCCATACCACGCCACGAAGAACGACGTGGGGCGCATGACCACGGGTGGCTGCGGCTGGATGAGGTCGCGGAGGATGACGTGCTCGGGGCTCATACCCAGCAAGCGATGTGGAGGGGGGACACCAGCAACCTACGGGCACACCGTCCCTTCGCAAAGGGCAGCGAACGGATTCTTCGTTAAAGGGCGCCCAACCCTGGAGACGAGCGGTTCGGTCTCGTACCTTCCGTCCCCGCCTGCTCGTCGCCATCTCTGCCTGTTCATGCGCCTCTTGCCTCCCCACTTCAGCAAGGCCCTCATCCTCGAAAACCCGTCGCCCGCGTTGGATGATTTGCTGCTCCAGCAAGGCATCGAGCCCGAACGCCTCCCCGAGGCCGCCACCCAAGACCGCGCCCTCGTGCTGCGCCGCTTGGCCGAAGGGCAGCACGACCTGATCTTCAAGCGCAGCCGCTTTGCGATCGACGATGCCGTGCTCGACGCCTCGCCCAACCTCGCCGCCATCATGCTCTGCTGTATCGGCGACGACTCCGTGGATAAGACCGCCTGCGCGCGCCGTGGGGTGCTGGTGATGAACGACCCGGTCAGCAACGGGCGTAGCGTGGCCGAGATGGTTTTGGGCGAGATCATCTGCCTCGCCCGCCGCATCTTCACGGCCAACGACGCCGGGCGCACGCACCTGTGGACGAAGAGCAGCATGCGCCGCTACGAAGTAAACGGCAAGCGGCTGGGGCTGATCGGGCTAGGCCACATCGGGAAGCAGGTAGCCCGGCTGGGCGAAGCGATCGGGATGGAAATCGTGTTCTACGACCGCGCCGAGGTCGCCCGCGAGGTCGGCCTGGCGCTCGGCTATCAGGCGCTCGGCAGCACGGCGGAGGTGTTTGCCCAGTCGGATGTGGTCACGCTACACGTGTCGGCGACGGACCCGGGCGGCAAGTCCAACGAAAACTTCGTCACGTTCGACGACTTCGCGCTGCTCGCCTCCGAGCGGGGCGAAAACAGCCCGCGCCTGTTCATCAACGCCTCGCGCGGCTTCCTCTACCCCGTCGATGACCTGAAACGCGCCATCCAGGAAGGGCATGTGCGCGCCGCTGCCGTCGATGTCTTCCCCGAAGAGCCCGGCAGCACCCAGGACGCGTGGCACAACCCGTATGCCGACATGGAGGCCGTAGTCACCACGCCGCACATCGGCGCGGCCACGCAGGAGGCCCAGCCGCGCATCGCCACACGCATCGCTGGGACCACACGCTTGCTCAACCGCCAGGGCACCGTCCGCGACACGGTCTACAGTCCGCGCCGCGTCATCGGCGTCAACGCAGACACGCCCTACCACGTACTCACCGTGGTCCACAGCGATGCACGCGGGACCAAGAAGGCCATCGACGACAGCCTGTACGAGGCGGGCGTGAGCAACCTCCAGTCCAACCACCGCGACTTCCCCGCCTACGGCATCGCCTACGACGTCAACGCCATCGATGCGCCCCTCTCCGACGATCAGATCGCCGCGCTGGTAGCCAACGCGCAGCGGCTCTCCGGGCGCGACGACGCCATCCGCAGCCTGCGCCAGTTCAGCATCACCAGCTGACGGCGTGAGCTAAGCCAGGACAGGCTCAGGCTGCGGGATGGACGCGAGCGCTCGTTCGAGATCGGCCAGCAGGTCGTCGATGGCCTCAATGCCGACGGAGAGGCGGATGACATCGTCGGTGATGCCTGCTTCGAGCCGCTGCTCGGGACGCATGGAGGCGTGGCTCATGGTGGCGGGCTGCTCGATCAGCGACTCCACGCCGCCCAGGCTTTCGGCAAGCATGAACACGCGGGTCTCTCGCAAGACCGACCGTACAGCCTCATGGCCGCCGCGCACCCGGAACGACACCATACCGCCAAACCCACGCTGCTGTCTGGCCGCGATGGCATGCCCTTCGTGATCGGCCAAGCCGGGGTAAAACACCTCCGCCACGGCTAGGTGTGCATCGAGGAAGTGGGCCACGGCAGTGGCGTTGGCTTCGTGCTGCTGCAGGCGGAGCGGAAGCGTCTTCAGCCCGCGAAGCACCAGCCAGCAGTCGAACGGCTGTGCGATGGTGCCGAAGGCGTTGGCGGTAAACTGGATGCGGTCGTTCCACGCTGGGCTCCCAGCGATGATGGCGCCGCCCACCACGTCCGAGTGCCCATTGATGTATTTGGTCGTCGAATAGACCACGACATCGGCCCCCAACGCTAACGGCTGTTGCAGGAGCGGCGACAGAAACGTGTTGTCCACGACGAGGGAAGCGCCCGCCGCCTTGGCACAACGCGCCACGGCCTCCAGATCGACGATGCGGAGTAGCGGGTTAGACGGCGTCTCGACCCATACGACCTCGGTCTGCGGTCGGAACGCCTTCAGCAACGCGGTCTCGTCGGTGAGATCGACGAAGGAGACAGTGAGCTTGCCCTGGTTCTGCAGCGTGCAGAGGAGCCGCTCGGTGCCGCCGTAGCAATCGTGTGAGCAGATCACGTGGGCGCCCCCTGGCAAGGTAGCCAGCACGGTAGAGATGGCCGCCATCCCGCTCGTCACCGCCACGGCCCCTACCCCGCCTTCCAGGTCGGCGAGGATGTCTTCCAGCGCTTGTCGGGTGGGATTACCGCTGCGCGTGTAGTCGAAGCCCTTGGTCTCGCCCGGCGCTTCAAACCGGAAGATGGCGGACTGGTAGAGCGGCGGGACGATGCTGTTGTAGCAGCGGTCGGTGTGTTGGCCTGCGAGGGCGATGCGCGTGGGCGTCTGCATGGCGATGTCGGTGTATGATGATGTTCGTGTGATACGAAACATCCCACCGGAGCCGGGAACGCCGCGCCGTGCTGTTTGGAGCACGTTGCGTACGTCTCATCTTTCCACCGCGTTCGGTGGCAGGAGTTAGCACCATGCTGCGCCTGCGTGAAGCACGCGCCCGGTTGCTACGACGTCGTAGGGCCTGTCCCTCGGTCGTTCTCGATGAGATGCTGCGCAGAAGGTACCGACACTATGGTGCGGAAAGCAAGGCGGCCTGGCCCTTGGCTTCCCGGATGCTGTTTTGTCACATGCCCTTTGCACGAGGCCGTACCTTCGCATAAACCGCACATGGAAAACTACGGCCGCTCTTGACGGTCGAACCGTTGCGCCCCTATATTTCGTCCCGCTTGAAAAACTGGCCTAAGCGCTGATCAGGCACCACATATTCCTCGGTAGCTCAATGGTAGAGCATGCGGCTGTTAACCGCAGGGTTGTAGGTTCGAATCCTACCCGGGGAGCCGCATAGGACGCCAGCCTCTCGTCTGAGGCTGGCGTTTTTCGCTTTCAGCTCGCCGCCTTTGGGCCAGGTACGGAGGCCTTTAGCGGCAGTTGTGCCTCCCCAGTTCTGCCCCTACCTTCGTTGGTGTTTGCTACGCCCTATCCCGTGCTTCATGGACCTTCGTTCGTTGATTGAACAGTACGCGCGCATCCTTGGCCCCGCGGCCACAGCGGAACGCATCGAAGCCCTCGTTGCAGCTACGCTCGATGCCACCAAGGGAGAACACCAGGGCGTGCCCACCACCAATAATGGAGAACGCGTGCTGATCACGGCCTACGGGCGCGACAGGCACGGCGTGCTGGCAGCCGTCACCGCGATTGTATCGGGGATGGATTGCAACATCTTGGATGTGTCGCAGAAAATCCTGCAAGGCTACTTCACGATGATCATGCTGGCTGACATACAGCACATGCGTGGATCCCTGGCCGAGTTGCAACAGCGCCTAGACGACAAAAGCCGGGAATTGGGCGTGCGGATTCTGGCGCAGCACGAGGACCTGTTCAACGCGATGCATCGCCCCTAACCACCCGTCAAGCCGAACCGCCGTGTCGTTTGAAATCCGCGAGGTGCTCGACACCGTCCGCATGACGGAGTTGGAGCACTTCGACATCCGCACCATCACACTCAGCCTCTCCTTGCGCGACTGCGCCGGGCGCCTGCCGCAGACACTGCGCGCCCGGGCGTACGACAAGATCCGCCGCGCCGCGGGCATGCACGTGGCCGTAGCCGAGGAGATCGAAGCGCTCTACGGCGTCCGCATCGCCAATAAGCGCATCGCGATGACGCCCGTGGGCATCGTAGCCGACGGGCACAAGCCGAGCGACTTCGTGGCGCTCGCCCGCACGCTCGACCAAGCCGCCGCCGACGTGGGCATCGACTACCTCGCGGGCTTCTCAGCGCTGGTGCAGAAGGGCATGACCGTGGGCGACGAGGCGCTGATCGACGCGCTTCCCGAAGTGATGGCCTCCACGGACAGGCTCACGGGCTCGGTCAACTGTGGCAGCACACGGGCTGGCATCAACGCCGACGCCGTCCTGCGCGTGGCGGAAACGATCAAGACCATCGCCGAGCACACGGCCGACCGCGACGCCATCGGCTGCGCCAAGTTTGTGGCGCTCTGCAACGCAGTGGAAGACAACCCCTTTGTCGCAGGCGCTTTCCACGGCGTGAGCGAGGCCGAGATGGCCATCAACGTCGGCATTTCCGGGCCTGGTGTGGTGCTGCGCGCCGTGCGCGAGGTAGGCCCTACGGCGCCGTTTACGGAGGTGGCCGAGGCGATCAAGCGGATGGCGTTCAAGATTACGCGCGCAGGCGAGCTTGTGGGTCGGCGGTGCGCCGAGCGGTTGCGCCAACGCACGGGCCTGCCGCTCGCGTTCGGCATCGTGGACATCAGCCTGGCCCCCACCCCTGCTGAAGGCGACTCCATCGCCGACATCCTCATCGCGATGGGCCTCGAAGACGTAGGCGCACCGGGCACGACAGCGGCGCTCGCGCTGATGAACGAGGCGGTCAAGCGCGGCGGGCTGATGGCGTCGAGCACGGTGGGCGGCTTCAGCGGCGCGTTCATGCCCGTCTCGGAAGACCAAGCCATGATCCGTGCCGCCGAGCGCGGCCACATCACCATCGAGAAGCTCGAAGCCATGAGCGCCATCTGCTCGGTCGGCCTCGACATGATTGCCATCCCGGGCGACACGCCTGCAGAGACCATCGCGGGCATCCTTCTCGACGAGTTCGCCATCGGCATCATCAACGACAAGACCACCTCGGTGCGCATCATCCCTGTGCCCGGCAAGGGCGTGGGCGAGTCCGCCGACTATGGCGGCCTGCTCGGCCGTGCGCCGATCATGCCCGTCTCGCGCCTCTCTAGCCACACCTTTGCGCGGCGCGGCGGCCGCTTTCCTGCCCCCATCCGCAGCTTAACCAACTGACGCCATGCCCATCACCATCGAGCGCGTAGACGACGCGTTTCACTTCGTAGGCACCAACCCCGAAGGCAACACCGTCCACATGGACATCACGCCAGAGGAAGGCGGCGCGGGCGAAGGCTATGGACCGATGCAGCTCGTAGCCACCGCCCTCGGCGGCTGCAGCGCCATCGACATCATCCTGATCCTGCGCAAAGGGCGGCAGACCATCGAGTCGTTCGGCATGACGGTGGATACGAAGCGCGCCGCCGACCAAACGCCGTCGGTCTTCACGCACCTGCATGTCACCTACACGCTCACCGGCAGCATCGACCCCGTCAAGGCGCGGCGTGCGGTAGAGCTGAGCCTTGAGAAGTACTGCTCGGTGTCGAAGATGCTGGAGCAGACTGCGGAGATCACCTTCGATGTGGTCGTCAACGGCGAGGCGGCGTAGCTGGCTCTACGACTTCAGGTGTTGCTCGAAGAAGGCCAGGGTGCGCGCCCATGAATCCGTGGCCGCCGCTTCCTGATAGTTCTGCCCAGACGGGTTAGCAAAGGCGTGGCCTGCGCCCTCGTAGATCACGATCTCGACGTCCTTCTCGAGGTCATTGAGTGTGGACTCGAACGCGCTGACACTGCTGACGGGGATGCCACCGTCGTCTTCGCCGAAGAGGCCGAGGATGGGCATGGCGAGCGGGGCGAGCGTGTCGGCATCGTCGGGGACGCGGCCGTAGTAGATGACCATCGCGTCGAGGTCGTCGGGCAGGGCCAGGCCCGTCTGGAGCGACATGCTGCCGCCGAAGCACCAGCCCACCGAGCCGACCTTAGCCGATCCGGCGCCCGTGAGGTAGCTGTGGGCCGCCGCTAAGTTTTCGCGGGCGGTAGGGATGTTGCCCATCGCGGCTTGCATGAGCCCCCGTGCGCCCTGGGCATCCTCGGCAACGTCACCGCCGTAGAGATCAACCGCGAGGGCGCGGTAGCCTTGGGCGGCGTAGGCGCGCGTCATGGCTTCGATGTTGTCGTTGAGCCCCCACCACTCGTGGATGACGATGAGCCCCGGCAGGTCGGTGGCGTCGCCGATGGGCGTGGCGAGGTAGCCCATCACCTCTGCCCCATCGACGGTGCCATAGGCTACCGTCTCCGTGTTGACGTCGTCCGCATCCACATCGGTCATGCCACTGGCTTCGGGCGTGTCATCGGCGTGCTGCTCGGCCATGTCATCGGTGTAGCTCGCTTCGGACTGGCAGCCGAGGCCGACGAGGATGATCAAGAGGAGTGTGAGGGTAAGGCGCATGGTGGCGGAGTGTTTGATGTGAGGAGGGTGAGAAGCTACCCGCCGCCGCCAACCTATGCCAACGCCCGTTCGTAAGAACCTCGTAATCCTACCGATTCCGTCCCCCGTCTTCATGCCCGACGCTCCGGCATCCGTGTCCTACCGTGGTGAACTGTGGCGGAAGGCGCTGCACATCGTCACGGCGCTGGCGTGCCCGTTGCTGGTAGCGCTGATCGGCCTGGGCGCCACGCTGTGGCTGGTTGGGATGACCGCCCTGGTAGCCGTACTCGCCGACGTCACGCGCGCCTATACGCCCGAATTCCAGGCGTTCATTGAGCGGTACTTCGGCTTCATGATGCGGAGTGACGAGTCGGGCGAGGCGACGCCCGTGCTCAACGGCGCCACGTGGGTCTTGATCGCCATCACCCTGCTGCTGCTGCTCTTCCCTGCCGACATCGCGCTGCCCATCTTCATCATGTTCATGCTATCCGATGCGGCGGCCGCGCTGGTGGGCCGTCGCTTGGGTACGCATAGGTGGATGGGCGGCAACCGCACGCTCGAGGGGTCGGCGGCGTTTTTTGTTGTTGCCGTCGTGGCGCTGGGCGCGCTGGCTACGCTGGCGTGGTGGCTCGTAGGCGTAGCGGCGGCGGCGGCGGCGCTGCTCGAAGCAGTGGACATGCGGCTGAACGACAACGTGGTCGTCCCTTTCCTCACTACACTGCTGGTGGCGCTCGTGCTCCACTTCGGCTTAGACGCCAGCGTAGACTGGCTGCCCATTCTGTGAGCTCACGGCCGCGTCTTTTTCGCTAGCGCACTTGCCAGTGCGGGTCGTCCGTCCGCATCGTCTCCATCAGCTGCGCCATCTCGGCGACGACTTCAGGATGCTGCTGGGCTACGTCCGTCGTCTCGCCAATGTCGTCGTCGAGGTTGTACAGTTCGATGGGTCCGGTGAACATGGGCTGGCGGATAGCTTTCCACGGCCCCTTGCGGATGGCTTGGCGCGAGCCCTGCTCGTAAAACTCCCAGTAAAGTGCTTCGTGGCGTGGTTGGGCATCGGCGTTGCTACGCAGCAGGGGTGCAAAGCTGACGCTGTCGAGCACGCGCTGTATGCTGTCGGGTGGTGCGATGCCCGCGAGATCGGCCGCCGTCGCGTAGACGTCGCCGCTGTAGCCGATGTGGTCGCTGACGCCGGGGGCAATGCCGCCGCCCCATGCGATAAACGGCACGCGGATGCCGCCGTCGTAGAGCGCTCGCTTGATGCCACGGAGCGGGCCGTTGCTGTCGAAGAAGTCGGGGTCACCACCGCCCTCGCGGTGCGGGCCGTTGTCTGAGGTGAACATCACGATGGTGTTCTCGGCGAGGCCAAGCGCGTCGAGTTGTGCACGTAGCTGGCCGATGCCATCGTCCATGCGCGTGATCATGGCCGCGTGGCCCTTCTGCGCGTCAGGCCACTCGGCGTCCACATACGGACCGTAGTCAGGCACTTCCATCCCATGCTCGGGGCCGAACCGAGCTTCGTTGTTGGCGTGCGGGATGGTCAGCGCGAGGTACAGGAAAAACGGCGCCTCCTGATGCTCCTCGACGAACGCCAGGCTCTCCTCCATGAACAGGTCGTGCGTGTAATCGACCTTCTTCGAGGCGTACCCGCCCGTGAAGCCGCCGTAGCTGTTAGGCGCCCGCACCACCTCGTTCGCCAGCCGCACCGTGTCCTGGTTCAGCCACAGCCACTCCGGGTAGAAGTTGTGCGCATGGACCTGGTTGAGGTAGCCGTAAAACCAGTCGAAGCCCTCATCATTCGGCAAGCCGCCATACTCGGGGCTCCCCAGCCCCCACTTACCGGCGAGTCCCGTCGTGTAGCCCGCATCCTGCAACAGCTCGGCGATGGTGTAGTCCGTGGGCAGGATCGACTGCTCCGGCGGGTTGCCGTTACCCCGCACCGACGTGTGGCCCGTATGCTGTCCCGTCATGAGCACGCTACGACTGGGTGCGCACACCGTGGAGCCTGCGTAGAACTGCGTGAAGCGCAAGCCCTCCGCCGCCATCTGATCGAGGTGCGGCGTACGGATCATCGTCTGCCCGTAGCTGCCGAGGTCGCCATAGCCGAGGTCATCGGCCATGATGAAGATGATATTCGGCGGCCGCTCCGCCGAGGGGTCTGCCGATGGAGCGGGGTCACAGGCCGCCAGCAGGACGGCGAGGGCAAGCAGAGAGGACAATCGCATGAGACCGAGGGAAACGTGGCGCATGGCCCAAGGTAGGCGATGGGCGCATCAATCGAAACGCCCGTCGCCTACTACCCTCTGAGGGCACATCCATCCGTGCTTCTCCTGCTCCGCCTACACGACGTTACGCAGCAACGGCCTCTTCCTGTGGCGCCAGCTGCTCCTGCTCGGCCGTCGTCAGCACGCGGTCCAGGTCGAGGAGCGTCAGCAGCCGGTCGTCGAGTTGCACCACGCCGGTGATGTAGCGGCTCGTGGCCGAGGTGACCAGGTTGGGCGGGGCGTCTACGCTGCCTCGCTCCACACGCACCACTTCGCGCATGCGATCCACCAAGAAGCCCACCACCTTGTCGGCGAACTCGATGACCACGATGCGACCGTCCTTGTCGCGGGTGGCCGCGGGCAGGCCGAAGCGCTTGCGCAGGTCAACGACGGGCAGAATCTTGCCGCGCAGGTTGATCACGCCTTCCACAAACTCTGGGCTGTTGGGCACGCGGGTGACATCGACGATGCGGATGATCTCTTGCACCTTCAGCACATCGACGCCGAAGGTTTCTTTGCCGAGGACGAAGGTGACGAGCTGAAGGATGTCGTCGTATTGCTGGGTTGTACTGCTCATGGTGTTGTAACGTCAGGGTTGAACGGAATGGGGGATGCCGTGGAGGCATCGGATTAGTGAGCGGGCGTGGCTCTGGACCTTGCACGGGTGACGCTGCGCACGATGGTCGTCCCGATGTTGTCGAGCCCGACGACGGCGTCGGTGAGGCCTGCCTCGGCGACGGCGCGCGGCATGCCATACACCACGGACGAGGCCTCATCTTGTGCGATGATTCGCCCGCCTTGGGCACGGAGTACGCGGGCGCCTTCACGGCCGTCGTGGCCCATGCCCGTCATGACCACGCCAAGCACGTTGCCCCGGTACGTTGTGGCCGCCGACTCGAAGAGGACATCCACAGAGGGCTTGTGCAGGTGCACGGGCTCGTCGGCCACACGGAAGGTCGTTTGGCCGATGCGCGCGCGGCTGAACAGTAGCTGCTTTCCGCCGGGCGCCACATAGGCATGCCCCGGTTCAACGGGCATGCCGTCGGCGGCTTCGCAGACGGTGATGGCGCTGAGGCTGTCCAGGCGTTGGGCCAGCGAGGCGGTGAACTGCGCAGGCATGTGCTGCACGATGACGACAGGCACGGGGAAGTCGGCCGGAAAGACAGGCAACACCGCGCGTAGCGACGAGGGGCCGCCCGTGGAGATGCCGATGGCGACGAGCTGGGCCTGACGGAAGCTGAGGGGCGCGCTGTTCACTGCTTGGGCTGGCGCTCGACCCGCCGCCTGGGGCCGCACCGCCGGGCGTGAGCGCCCCTTGTAGCGCCCGCTGCCTATCATCGGCTTGGCCTGCGTGCCCAGCCACCGCAGCTTGTCGATCAGCTCGTCTTCGATCTTGGTGATGTCGAGCGAGACGAAGGACAGCTCTTTGGTGATGAAGTCCACGGCTCCGGCTTGGAGCGCATCGAGCGTGGCTTGGGCGCCTTGCTTGGTGATGGAGCTGATCATCAGGATGGGGCACGGCGCCAGGCGCATGATGCGGCGCACGGCCTCAATGCCATCCATGCGCGGCAT
>JBCCMF010000079.1:0-16375 GCA_039026435.1 Bacteroidota bacterium | reverse complement strand
GGGAGTTGGAGGCTGTAGGCCAGCGTCCGGCTGAAGTCCGACCAGTCGGGCTGGCCGATGTGGACGCCGTGCCACGTGATGTGCATCTGGCGGTCGTCTTCCCAGGGCATGGGTTGCCAGAACCGCTCTTCTTGGAAGACTTCGTGCCCCAGGTTGAAGCGGATGAGATGCTGCACAAAGCGGAACAGGTCGCCCTCGCGCTCCACATCGTGCCAGTTGAGCCAGTTGAGTGCGTTGTCTTGGCAGTAGGCGTTGTTGTTGCCGCGTTGTGTGCGGGCCACCTCATCGCCCATGACGAACATCGGCGTGCCCTGCGAGAGCAGCAGCAGCGTCAGGAAGTTCTTGCGCTGGCGGGTGCGGAGCGCGTTGATGCTGGGGTCATCGGTGGGGCCTTCGGCGCCGCAGTTCCAGCTCAGGTTGTGGTTGTGCCCATCGCGGTTGCCCTCGTAGTTGTCCAGGTTGTGTTTCTCGTTGTAGCTCACCAGGTCGTTGAGCGTGAAGCCGTCGTGCGCGGTGATAAAGTTGATGCTCAGGTTGGGCTCGCGGCCGGGCTTCGTGTAGAGGTCGGGGCTGGCGGTGATGCGCGAGGCGAGGTGGCGCACAAGGCCCGTGTCGCCCTTGACGAAAGCGCGCACGTCGTCGCGGAACCGCGCGTTCCACTCGGCCCAGCGGTACCCCACGAACGAGCCGACCTGGTAGAGGCCCGCTGCGTCCCACGCCTCGGCGATGATCTTGGCGCCCGCCAGCACGGGTTCGGACTCAATCGACCACAGGATAGGCGGGTTCTCTTGTGGGATGCCGCGCTCATCGCGGCTCATGACGGAAGCCAGGTCGAAGCGGAAGCCATCCACGTGCATCTGATCCACCCAGTAGCGCAGGCAGTCGCGGATGAGGCGCCGCACGATGGAGTGGTTGGCGTTGAGCGTGTTGCCCGTGCCGCTATAGTTGGCGAAGCGGTCCAGGTGGCCGTCTTCGAGGAGGTAGTAACCCCGGTTCTCGAAGCCGCGCATCGACAGCGTGGGGCCGAGGTGGTTGCCCTCAGCGGTGTGGTTGAACACCACGTCTAAGATGACCTCGATGCCCGCCCGGTGCAGCGCCTTCACCATGTCGCGAAACTCATCCACCGGGCCAAGCGCGTCTTTGCGGCTGCTGTAGGCGTGGTGCGGCGCAAAGAGGGCGATGGGGCTGTAGCCCCAGTAGTTGGTCAGCGTCGAGGGCGTATCGTACGGATCGAACTGCTGCACAGGCATCAGCTCTACCGCCGTAACGCCCAGTTCTTGTAGGTAAGGTATCTTCTCGACGAGCCCGGCATACGTGCCGCGCCGCTCGGGCTCGACACCGGAGCTGGGGTCTTTGGTAAAGCCGCCCACGTGCATCTCGTAGATGACCGTCTTGGCATACGGACGGTGCAGCGGCTCGTCGCCTTCCCAGTCGTAGGCGCTCGGGTCCACGACGACGCTCTTCATCGCGAACGCGGCGTTGTCGCCGGGCTGCTTGGCGGCTTCGCGGTTGTAGTTGCCTGGGGCCACGGCGCGGGCGTACGGGTCGATCAGCAGCTTCCAGCCGTCGAAGCGGTGGCCGTTGAGTGGCTCGAAGGGGCCGTAGACGCGGTAGCCGTAGAGCTGACCCGCTTCCAGCCCCGGAACGCACACGTGCCAGTAGTAAAACGTCTTGTTCACGGCGGGGTCGAGCGGGATGACGCGGCTGGGCGTGCTGTCCTCGGCCTGGTCGAACAGCAGCAGCTCCACCGCCGTGCAGTTCTTCGAGAACACGCTGAAGTTGACGCCCTCGGGCGTGATCGTAGCGCCCAGCGGGTAGCTGCGCCCCGGCAGTAAATCGGACATCGGCAGCCTCATACCCGTTCTGAAAGTTCACAGTGCATCAAACCGTCCATTCTTGTCATCCCGAGCGGAGCCGAGGGATCTCCCCCGGTCGAGAATGGCACGACCTCAAAGTGGGAGATCCCTCGGCTACAGCCGTTGGCTTCCGCTCGGGATGACAAGCTCGATCGCACAATCATTTCCCAGATCTGGTATCAGTTGAACTTCACGCCCGAGAGCAGCGGGTTGTCTTCGCGGCGCTCATCGATAGCTTCGATATCTTGCTCGGCAAACCAGCTCTCGTCGATGGGCTCCGTCTGTCCTGCCTCGGCCAGCGTTGGGTCGGGATGCGGGCGCTCATAGCCTTGCAGCTCCTTCACCCAGTAGAGGGTTTTGTAGACGGGCGGCGCATCGGGTAGGCGGGCCACATTCACGTCGGGCTCGCGGGCGGCCAGCGTGCCCGTGATGGTCCGGATGAGCAGGCCGTGCTGCGTGTAGAGGTGGATCTTCACGCGCTGCCCGTACGCGAACGGGCTGCCCTCGAAGTCGGCGGGGGAATACGTTGCCATGAGTCGGTCGGTAGATCGGGGTGGGCGCTTTCAACCCCGCGCCGTTAGCAATCGTTTCGCCCGGTGCGGGTCACGAACGTGTCGCGTGCCGAATCTTCCCCCTTGATCCCTCGTTGAGCGGGCGGTACACTTCACGCGCGGCTCCTCATGTTCACTTTTTGGTCCGGCATCCTCAACGTGCTGCTCGTCCTCAGCTTCCTCTGCATCATCGTGGGGTGGGTGAAGCCGATGGCGGTGCTCGGCGGCGACAGGCGGCAGCGCACGCGGCAACGCGCCGTGCTGGCCTATGGCGCGCTCTTCGTCCTGCTACTGCTCATCAAGCTGAAGCAGATGCACGTGTTCTGAGCAAGCTCCTCGCGCCTCATACCCGTTCTGAACGTTCATAGCGCAACACACCGTCTAACGTTGTCATCCCGAGCAGAGGCCGGAGCCGAGGGATCTCCCACTTTGAGGTTGTGCAATCCGTAATCCGGGGAGATCCCTCGGCTACAGTCTCCGACTTTCGCTGGGGATGACAGCCTTGATTGCACAATCATCTCCCAGAGTGGGTATCAGCGAAACGGTTTGTCTTTGCCCAGCGCCTGCATCAGGTTCGACACGCCGACGGGGCCGTGGCGGTAGAGCAGCGGCTCGCCAAACGTAGCGCCGATGCGGTAGCCGTAGGTGCGGGCGCGGGCTTCGGTCCACTCCAGGAAGCCCTGGTTCGAGATGAAGGTCTGCGGGCCATCGCTGTCGCCGCCGTCGCCCTGGTAGAACTGCGAGCGGTAGGCCAGCATCGCCTCCATGCGCGTGTCCCACGTGCTCGTCACGTCCATTACAAACGTCGGCTCGAACGAGATGCTCTGCATGTAGTGCAGCACGTGGTGCGGTCGCCACGGCGCTTGCGGAGTGCCGTCGTCTTCGTGCGTCTCCAATTTGACGAGCCCGCTGTAAAACACGGCATCGGCGGCGAGTTGGGCGGCGGCGGGATGGTCGGGGTGGCGACAGGTGGGGGCGTTGATCAGCAGGATCGACGGGCGGTAGCGGCGGAGCATCCGGGCCACCTTCGCCTGGTTAGCCTTGGTATTCTGGATGTCGCCATCGGGCAGGCCCAGGTTCTCGCGGGCGTGGATACCGAGGATCTCGGCGGCGCGAGCGGCCTCCTGGGCACGGATCTCGGGCGTGCCGCGTGAGCCCAGCTCCCCTCGGGTGAAATCGACGATGCCAACGCGGTAGCCTTGCTCCACCAAGAGCCGGATGGTGCCGCCGATGGCGAGTTCCACATCGTCGGGGTGAGCCGCGATGGCGAGGACGTCGAGCGGTTCAGCCATGAGTACGCAACGGGGCTAGAACGTGACGCCGAGGTGGAAGGTATGCTGGATGTTGGTGTAGTTCAGCACGTCGTTGGCGAGTTGCAAGAAGACCTGCCCACGGTTGATGTCATACTCCTGGTAGCGGAAGAAGTAGCCCGCCACCAACCCAAGCTCGCCGAAGAGGCGCCCGAGGTGCACGTCCAGACTCCCCTCCACTTGGTAGGAGAAGCCCGTGGCATCGCCGAAGGAGCGCGAGGCGTAGCCGACGATGGGCGTCAGGCGGGCGTCGAGCCCTGTCGTGCCCCAGACGCCGGAAAACGCGACGCCTGTGCCCAGGCCGAGCACGGTGAAGTTGTACTCGTTGATGATCGACTCCACATCGGAGTCTTGGGACACGCGCCGCCCGTCGAGGTGGGCGAGCACGGGGATGTAGAAGCGTGCCGGGCCTCCGGAGAGCGACGGGATGGGCGACCACAGCGGCACCCACGTCGAGAACGAGCCCTCCAGCAAGGCGCGCCCGCCGATGCGGTCGTTGCCGATCTCGCGGTCTTGCGTGCCGTAGGTCAGCATGGCCCGCACGTTCGGACGCGTGTAGATCAAGCTCACCGCCGGGTTGACAAAGTCGTAGAAGTCCGGCGGCAGCTCGTCGCCCGAGTACGTGAAGTCGACGGCGCTGTAGCCGATGGAGAGGCCGTGGGTGTACGTCCACGGCTCTTCGTCTTGCGCGTGCGCGGCAACAGGAAGGAGCAGCATGCCCAGGATCAGCGACCACAGGCGTCCGCGAAGGGCTACAGGTTTCATCGTCTAGCGGCTGAGAGAAAGAGGAGGTTGAGCACGCATCAAGAATCACGCCGAGGCGTCTGCGTCAGGGTCATGCTCAGACGAAGGCGGGGATGAGCGACGACTGCGGCTGCGGCTGCGCGTCCGCATGCGCGGCGGCGCTTTGGCCTTGGGCGCGTCGTCTGCCGGTGCAGCCTCGGCCTCGGTGCTTGCGGGCTCAGCGGCCTCGGAGGGCGGTGCAGCGGCGGTGCGCTCCTCGTCCAGCTCCGGTGCCGACGTTTCACCAGGTTGCGCATCAGGCTGTGACTCCTCCTGTTGCCCGACCTCCGGCTCAGGCGCCAGGACTTCGGGTTGCGGAGCGGGCGCAGGCGTCGCGGGCTCCACAGGCGTTGGAGACGTCTCCTCTTGGGCCTCCTGGTTATTGGCGCTCTTCTGCTTCTTGACGTTCTTCTTCGACTTCGCCTGCTTCGTTGGCTCGTCGGCTGCAGCCGCCTCCGCCTGCTGGGGCACGACCTCGGGCGTGAGGTCGCCTGCCGTTACCTCAGCGTCATCCTGCGGCGTGGCTTCGCTGTCCGTCGTAGCCGTGGGCGCGGGCTGTGCCTGCGGTTGGGCTGCCGCCCCGTCAGCAGGCGCCGACTCGGTCGGCTCCTGGGGCGTAGCGGCTTCTGGGGTGGCGTTCGCCTTCCTGCGGCTACGCGACCGCGACGCCGAGCGACTGCGGGAGGCGGGCTTAGCCGTCTCCTCTTGGGCAGGCACCTCGGTGATCTGCTCAGCAGGCTGCCCTTCGGCGGGCGCGACCGCCTCCTCGTGCTCGGGCACAGTTGGCGGCGCGGCGGCTTGTTGGTCTGGCATGTCTTGCGCAGGTGCTTCTACCGCGTTGCTCGTCTCGGCGTCCGTGTTGGCGTTGGCCTCGGCGTTGCGGCTGCGCGAGCGGCGGCGGCCACCCCGGCGACGGCTGCGACGGCGGGAAGACGTTGAGGCTACCTGCTCGTCCGCGCCTGTCCCCTCCCCTTCGGGATTGCGCGGCTGCGCCTCTGCTGCTGGGGTGCTTTCGGGTGCGGTAGGTGCTGCTTCCTGCGTGGCTGCCACCTCTGGATTCGCCTCGCCGCTGGAGCGTCCGTTCCGGCGCCTGTTACGTCCGCCACGGCGGCCACGGCGTCTGCGGTTCGAACTGGGGTTCTCGTTCGAGGTCTCGTCGCCCTGCGCCGCGCGTCGGTTTGAGGACGGCGTCTCGTCCGATGCGCGCCCCGCTCCTGACCGCTTGCCAGCATCGGAGCGGTTGGAGGACCGGCGTGATGACGAGCGATCCGAGGATCCGCCAGACGAGCGGCCTCCACCACCCGAACGACTGGACGAGCGGCGTGACGACGAGCGGTCCGACGAGGAACGATCGGACGAGGAACGATCCGACGACGCGCGCTTGGAGGAGGAGCGACCAGCGCCGGACCGCCCCTTCGCGTCTGTCTCGGCTTTCGCCGTGCGCTCGCGGGTCTTCGGCGCCTCCTTGGCCTTGGGCGCTGGGGGCGGTTTGGTGATGTCGTTGCCCTGCATGTCGAGGAACGTGTAGTCCATCGGATGCATGGTGTCATCTAGCTCCAGGCGGACGCGGAACAGGTACTTCATGAACCAGCGCGTCGTCTGCGAGGGCATGCGCGCCCGCAGGTAGGTGGCCGTGAACGGGTGCAGCCGCAGCTTCACAGGCTTGCGCCCGGTGCCCTTGATGCGCGTGCGGTAGGCCTCGACCCACGCGTTCAACGCGTCGAGCAGTTCTTCGGGCTTCTGGTGGCGCCCTCGGCGGCGTCCGCCCCTACCTCGGCGACTGCTTCGCTCAGGCTGTTGCTGCTTGGGCTCCGGCTTCGGCGGCTCGGGCAGGGGCTCGGGCAGTGCGGCGGCATCGATCTGCGTGGTCACACTCGGGCGGATGCGCTGGCGCGTGATCTGCATCAGCCCAAAATCCGTCATCGGCAGGATCTTGGACACGGCGCGGTCCTTCTTGAACTCCTTCCGCATCTCGTCATAGATCTTCTTGGAGTTCTTGTCATTGCGCTGGTCGATGAAGTCGATGACGATGATGCCGCCCAGGTCGCGCAGCCGGATCTGCTTGGCGATGGAGCGTGCGGCCTCCAGGTTAACGCGCAGCGAGTTCTCCTCCTGCTTATCGCCGCGCACCGAGCGGCCCGAGTTCACGTCCACGACGTGCATCGCCTCGGTGTGCTCGATGAACAGGTAGCCGCCCGAAGGCAGGTTGACGCGGGATTCGAAGGCTTCTTTCACTTTACCTGCAATACGAGTGGCTTGGAAGATGTGGTGCTCGCCCTCGTACTGGCTCACAACATCGGCCATCTGGGGCGCTACGGCTTGGATGTAGCCTTTGATGTTGCGGTACGTGCGGGCGTCGTCAATGAGGATGCGGTCGTAGTCGCTCGAGAACAGGTCGCGGATGACCGAGGACGCCATGTTCACGTCCTGATGCACCAGCTTGGGCGGCTTCTGGTTGGTCTGCATCGCCGCCTCGATCTTGCGCCACTTCTCGATGAGCAGCCGCAGGTCGGTGTCGAGCGAGCGGGCGTCCTTGCCCTGCGCCACCGTGCGCACGATCACACCGAAGCCCTGCGGCAGCAGGCTCTTGGCCAGCGTGCGCAGACGGCGACGCTCTTTATACGACGAGATTTTCTTCGAGACCGCGACGTAGTCGGCCAACGGCACCAGCACCAGGAAGCGGCCCGCCAGCGAGATATCGGTGGAGATGCGGCTGCCTTTGTTGGAGATGGGCTCCTTGACGATCTTGACCAGGATCGGACGGTCGCGCTTCAGGTACTCTTTCGGGTGCGTGTCGTCGTCGCTGGTGACCGTAGGCGTGGTGCGGCGCGAGTTACTGCCGCGGTCGGTGGCCTCCTCGTCATCGTCCAGTTCGAAGTCGTCGTCACCATCGTCGCTCTTGACTTTCGAGGCGCGGACCTTGCCCGCTTTCGAGGCGAGGTAGGCTTCCACGGTCGGCGTCTTGGCGCTGACCAGCTCTAGCCACTCGTCGAGGTTGTCGGAGAGGTCGGAGAAGTGGAGAAAGGCGTCGGACTTCTGCCCGATATCGACGAAGGCCGCCTGGATGGTGGGCATGATGCGCCGGATGCGGCCTACGTGGAGGTCGCCAATGGTGCGCGTGTTTTCGGGGTTCTCGATGTAGAGCTCACAGAGGTCGCCGTCTTCTAGAATAGCGATCCGGGTGTGCCCCTTCTCGGCGTTGATGATAATCTCTTTGGACATACGTGCTCGGGGTGCCCGGCGCCCAGGAGCCAGCCCGTGCCCAGTACGGCGCGCCGAGCCTTGGGGGCGGCGACGTCCCAGTCGGGACGGCGTGGCTCAGGGCAAACGCGGTAGGGGCATCTTCAATCCAAGCAATAGCGTAGTGGCGACCGGGCAACAGTGGGGATGTCCGATGGGCCGCGCACGAAACAGCAGCATAGACGGGCGGGCTCAAGAAGCGCGTCAGGCACGTCTTGAGGGAAAAGAAAAGCGAAACGAGGAAACGGATGGCATTCGCGCAGCCGCGCGGCATCCACCTCGGTACAGAAAAATGGGCAGGCATAAGGTCCTGTGCGGACTAAAACGGGGATTGCTTCCGCCAGAGAAGGCAATCGCAGGGACTACAGCGCCCGCAGACGAAAACAACCAGTGTGGGCGCGATAGAAGCGCTCCGCAAAATTAGGGCCTGATAATCAATAGGCCGTTAAAAGATCCCCTCACGCTAGGCGTTGGCCTGCCAGATCACACCAAAATAGAGGGCACCCTGCCTCGGTAGCGGAAGCAGGGCGCCGTGTGCCTGTGGTTACGTTGGGGTGTAGCACGGCACGACGTTACTTCAGCAGCACCATCGTCTGCGTAATCGTTTGCGACGGCGTGGTCAGGCGGTAGACGTACGTCCCGCTCGCCAAGTCGCCCGCCTCAAAGACGGCCGTGTGGCGGCCTGCAGGCAGCGCATCGTCCACGAGCACCTGCACGGTGCGGCCCAGCAGGTCGTACACCGTCAGCGTGACGGGGGCCGAAGTGGGCACGGTAAACGGTATCGTCGTCTGCGGATTGAACGGATTGGGGTAGCTCTGGCCCAGCGTGAACTGCTGCGGCAGTGGCGCGTCGTCTTCGGTGTTGACGGAGGTGTTGACGCCGCCAAAGCGCAGGCCTTGAACCACGATGTCAAACGGTGACGAGCCCTGGCCCGTGCCGAGCGCGTAGAAGACGAGCATCGTCAGGTCGTCGGGGATGAGCGTGCCGCCGCCGTTGGCCTGCATGAAGTCAGTGAACGGGATGGTGTACGTCTGCGGCTGCGGCCGGAGCGTGAAGACGTGGCGGAAGTGGTCGCCGTTGTCGATGGACGCCTTCTCGGCGACGAGCTGCACGCGGCCTTGCCCGTACGCCGTAAACGAGACGTGGGCGTAGCGGTTGACATTGACGGGCTGCGCATCGGGCTTGAGGAAGCGGAAGAGGCTGGCCCAGTCGCTAGTGCTACCGCTGACGAAGGCGTCGCGCTCCACGAGGTAGTCGCCCGTCTCTTCGGTGCGGCTCTCCGGGTACGTCTCAAACGCGCTCACCGTGCCCTGGCCGATGGCCACGCCCCACGGCCCGTCGGCGGCGTAGATGCGGTCGTTGGTGTTGCTGGCCTCGTGCGTGAGCGTGAGCACGGCGTCGTACATCTGCCCGACGGGCACCTCCACGGTGACGAACGCGCCGTTCTCCGAGGCAGGGACCTCCACCGTTCGGCTGAAGCTGGTGCGGTTCAGCGCCGTCGCCTCGCTCTCGGTGGCTGTGGTGCTGCCCGTGATGGTCAACGCCGTGGCTTCGCCCGTGCGGTTGATGAGCCGCAGTTTCAGCGTGCCGTTCTGGTAGTCGCCGCTGTGCATGAACACGGGCGGAAGCGGCGCGGGGTTGTCGGCAAAGCTGACGCTGCCCTGCTGGCGCAGGCGGTTGAGGAAGCCTTGGACCAACTCTTCCGTGAAGGCGGGCATCACGCTCCAGAGCTGCACGTTCACGATCTCATCCAGCCCGCCGGGGATGGCGTACTGCGTCGGCGAGAACTTGCTGTCGATGGTGTAGCTGTTGCCCGACTTGTAGGCCACCAGCGACACGGCGTAGTCGATCTCGCCGTTCGGGTGGACCAGCTTGGTCATCACGAACGGGAAGCCGTCCACCTCCAGCGTCCGCACCTCGTCCATGTGGCCACCCCCCAGGCGGTCGCACGTCGACTTGGTGTGGTCGTAGAGGTCGTTGCCAGGCGAGGTCGCGGCGAACATCGCACCGAGGCGCCGTCCTTCGGGCCGCAGGTAGTCCACGGCGAAGACGCTGGCGGCGTTGGTGATGAACAGGATGTCCGTCGGCGTGGCGGCGAACGGCTCAGTGCCAGCCGGGCCGTCGAGCGGGACGATCTGCGTCAGGTCGAAGGCGCTGGCGGTGCTGCTACTGCCGCCTTTGCTCGCGAAGGGCGCCTGCACGGCGTCGGTGAGCGGTGTTGGCTGGATCGGTGACCATAACGCATTACGCGCCTGCGTATCCATGCGGCGGTGGAAGAGGCGCGTGGCCAGCTTCGAGGCCATGTCCCCGTCGGACTCGACGCCCGCAGCCCCGCCGCCCGAGGACGAGCCCGCCGTCACGGTAGCGCGGCCTTCGTCATCCTCGCCCTGCTTGCCGTTGTCCGGCGTCGAGTCGATGTCGGGGTTGTCGCTGGCGACGATCTCGGCGAAGTTCTCGACGGGATCAGTGGTTGGCACCTCGGTTGTGATAAAGAGCGTGTCGGTCTCGCCCACGGCCAGCGTCCCGATGGTCCAGATGCCGGAGTTGGCATCGTAGCCGCCTTGGCTGACGCGGAAGTTGGTGATGTTGAGCACATCGGGAATCGTGTCGCGCACGGCGACGCCCGTCGCCACGCCGGGGCCGCTGTTCTCGATGACGATGCTGAACGTGACTTCGTCGCCCGGATTCGGCGCGGGGTTGTCCACCGACTTCTTCAGCGCGAGGTCGGCAGGCGTTCTGTCGCCGTTGGGCAAGAGGCCCGCGTCGGCGGTGAGGTCGCTGTCTTCGAGGCCGAGCGTGTACGTGCCCGTGCGGCCGTTGGCCGGATCGGCGCCGCTGTCTTTGGCGTCGTCGCTGCCTTGGTCGGCCAGCGTGAAGGCGCGGTCGGTCGGCGCCTCGAAGATGACGTAGTAGTCGCCTTCTATGAGGTGGCGGAAGCGGTAGTCGCCGTTGGCATCGGTGGTCGTCGTTTCTAGCAGCGTGTCGTCGCCGCGGTAGAGGTTCACGGTGACGTTGGCGACGCCCGTTTCGGCATCGTCCTGGATGCCGTTGCGGTTGTCGTCCGACCAGACGCGGTCGCCCAGCACGGACTCGCCGATGAGCCCGGCATCGATAGAGCGGTTCCACTGCTGCGGCCCCACGGTGACGAGCTCGGAGCGGCCCGTGACCGGGTTGGCGTCGCTGTCGGCCTCGTTGTCGCTGCCTTGGTCGGCGCGCGTGAGCACGTAGCCCGTTGGCAGGTCGTCAAACTCGACGTAGTACGTGCCGGGGTCGATGTCGACGAAGGCGTAGAAGCCAAGGCTGTTGGTGCGCAGCGAGTCGACGAAGGTGCCGTTGCTGGTAAACAGGCTGGCGCGCACGTTGGGCACGCCGCTCTCGCTGTTGTCCTGGATGCCGTCGCGGTCCAGGTCGAGCCACACGAAATTGCCGATGGCGGCCTTCGCGGGGTTGTAGACGCCCGCGTCTTGCGTGCGGTCGTCGCCATCGTCGGGCACCGTGATCTCATCCGTGGCGCCCGTGCCGGGATTGACGTCCGAGTCGCGCAGCGTGGAGCCGCCCTGCTGCTGCTGCGTGAACACATAGCCGGCGGGCTGGGTGAATTGCACGAAGTAGTCGGCCGGGTCGATGGCGGGGAAGAGGTAGTAGCCCGCCGCGCCGTTCTGGTCATTGCCCGAGAAGGTGAAGCTGGAGCGCGTATCGGTGCCCGTGTTGGGCACGCCGTCGCCGTTGTCGCGGTAGAGATCGACTTTGACGCCGTTGAAGCCGGGCTCATCGGCGTCTTGGATGCCGTCTTGGTCGAAGTCGTACCACACGCGGTCGCCCAGGATGGACGGCTGCGGCGCGTAGACCTGGATGCCGACCTTGATCGGCTCGGCGGCAGGCAGCTGGCGGTTCGTGTCGAGGCGCTTGGCGGTGAAGGCAAACGAGTTCCACGCCACCTCGCCGTTGCGCGGCGAGCCCACGGGCGCACGCATCGGCCACTCCAGCTGCACGTTCTCCAGCGGATTGAGCACGATGCCGCCAAACTCGAACTTCAGCGATTGCACACTGGTGATGTCCTGCGGGATGGCCGTCGACCAATCGTCCACGCAACCCACAGGGCCGCCCGCTTTCACCTCAGGCCGACACGGGTTCTGCTGTGTGCTATAGTAGACCACGATGTTCGTGTTGGACACGGTGACCGGACCCACGAGGTTGGGCCGCCATTCGCTGAGGCGGGCTTCGTCGGCGCGCACGCCCTGGTCGCCGATGAACGGCAGGATGTCGTAGATGATGACGTTATCGACCGGAACCGTTCCTGTGTTCGTGACCGTCAGGCGGTAGTCGGCCAATCCGCCTTCCACGGTCTGTCCCTTGTCCGGGAAGCGGTTGTAGTTGGCATCGAGCGAGCCCAGGACGAACTTCGTCGACTCCAGCGTGGCCAGCGCGGCGACGGTGGCCGTAGCCGAGACCTGGCAGATGCGGTCGTTCGTGAGCCCGTCGCCGTCGAGGTCGTTGATGTCTACCTTCGAGCCGTCGCCGCGTCGGCAGCCGAGCGTCTTACCGTTGTTCGACGTCACCTGGAACTGGTTGGTGATGTCGCCGAAGGTCGCGTTGTTGGGCAGGACCGTGTCGAAGCAGATATCCACCTGCTCGTCGAGCGGCAGGGCGTAAGCATTGCCATTGGCCGCGCCGTAGCTCCAGCGCAGCAGCGTGCGCCCGGTGCCGTTGTAGTCATCGATCTGCTCGAAGTGCGGATCGGGCGCGCCCGCAGGCTTGGCGCAGACGCTCCAGCTGTTGGCTACGTACGTCAGCTCGGATGGTAGCAAGTCCATGCCGATCGGGTTGATGAGCGGGCCCGTGGTCGTGAACGTGTTGGCGTTGCGGATGCTGACTTTGAACGAGACCGTGCTGCCGCCCACGTACGGGCCACTGGTGGTGGTTACCTTGCGTGGCTCGGGCCGCCCCGCCACATCCGAGACGGTGAAGCGGACGCACTTCGAGGCCGTGGCGTCGTTGCCGCCAAAACGCCCACTCAGAGAGACGCAGTTCTCTGGACGGTCGTTTTCCTCGACCGGATCGCCGTTGCGGTCGGTGGCGAGCACGGTGCCGAAGATGCGCGCTTGGTTGCTCTGGTGCGAGAAGCCCGGCGTGACCGTGCCGAACCGCCAGCGCAGCGTCGTGATCTGCTCGCCCGCGCCCAAGCCGAGCGCGCTCACCTGCAGCTCCGCGTTGGCCGAGCCATCGAAGGTGGTCCACGGCGTCCAGTTTGCGTTGGCCGTCGTCTGGTACTCGATCACACCGCTGAGCGTGCGGTTGTAGCGGCCCGTCTGGATGCGCGTCACCTCCAACTGCGGCGGGATGGGATCGACGAACGTGAAGTCGTCGAGGTCTACGTTGCCCGTGTTACGGATCGTCATCCGGTAGTTCTGCTCCTCGCCGATGAGCAGGTTGGTGAAGCTCGTTTGCTTGTTGAGCGCGATCTTGGGATCGGCGACGAAGGCTTGCAGGTCGTGCGAGACGCTGGCCTGGCCCGTCGAGCCATTCACGTCACCCACAGGCGTCCCGGTGCCGTCGCCAATGTTGGTGACCGTGTCGCCGATGGTGAAGTCGCCCGTGTTGTACTGGAGGCGGATCTTCTTCTTGTAGGTCTTGCTGCCCGAAGTCTTGACGTTCAGTGTGCTGCTGCCCCACGAGCAGGTGACGGTGTTGGCGTTGCTGTCGTAGGTACATCCGCTATCGGCTGACACGAACTGCGCGCCCTGCGGCAGCGTGTCCACGATGACGGCGTTGGTGAGGTTGAGCTGGCCCGTGCCGCCGGGGCTCTCGAAGCCGACCTCGTACACAATCGGGCGGTCTATGACAGGCGGGTTGGTGGTGCGCTGCTTCAATGTGGTCCACGTGTTCTGTGCTGTGGCTATCACCGTGACGGGGCCGCGGCTGTCGGTATCGCCGTTGGAGACGGAGCTGCTCGCCGTAATGTCCACGCTGGTGCCGTCGGGCGTCCTGCCATTCGGAAACGCGACATCCACGGTCAGCTCACCCACGGAGCCCGAAGCCAGTGGCGACTTGAAGAGGAAGGCGACCGTGCGCGTGCCGTTGTCGTAGGTGCCCGTCAGGTTCTGCGTCTGCCCGTTCCCCAGCGACGACTGGTACGTCAGCCCAGCGGGGACGGGTATTGTGATGACACCATCGAGGCAGTTGCCCGTGGTGCTGGAGCAGTCGTAGGCGGCCGTGAGGCGGAAGGTCTCGCCCGACGGCACGGTGGCCTCGCTGCTGCTGAACGAGGCGATGGTCAGCTTGGCTTGTGCAAAGGTCGGCGTGGCCTGCACAGTCGCGAAGAGGCCGAGGAGGGCTAACAGGCCCCAGTGGAGGCGGCGGGCGGGAGGCGTCATCGGTAGGGATGGGTCGAGGTGGGGTTGCCGATGGGCCACGCGTGATGGCAGCCCGACTCCTCGGGTATCGGTCGCCGCCGGGTCGCCTTAAGGGTTTCCCATGCAGCACGGGTCGTTTTCTGCTTTTCTCGGCTTCTCCGCGTGTCCTTGGCTGCACTGTTGTCCAGACCGCGTATCTTGCTGCGCATCTGCTCACCAAACTGTTGTTGCGCATGGCCAACCCGCCCATCAAAGCCCCCGGACTCGAAGGCATTATCGCGCTCGACTCCGCGATCTCGTTCATCGACGGGCAGAAGGGTGAGTTGATCTACCGAGGCTACGCCATCGAAGACCTGGCCGAGCAGACCTCGTTTGAGGAGGTGGCGTACCTGCTGTGGAAGGGGCGTCTGCCCACGCGCGCCGAGCTCAACCACTTGCATGCCCAGCTCCGCGCCGAGCGCGAGCTGCCGCCGATGGTGTACGAGCTGCTGCGCCACATCCCCGAGGACGCCAACCCGATGGCGGCGCTGCAGACCGTCACGTCCATCTGCGCCCTCTTCGACGCCGAAGCCGACGACACGTCGCCCGAGGCCAACTACCGCAAAGCCCTCCGCCTGACGGCGCGCATACCGACGGCCATTGCCGCGATGGACCGCATGCGCAAGGGGCACGAGCCCGTGCGGCCGCTCAAGACGGGCTCGACCGCGTCCAACTTCCTCTACATGCTCACCGCCGAGGAGCCCGGCCCCGAAGCCGAGCGCATCTTCGACACGTGTCTCGTCATCCACGCCGACCACGGCCTCAACGCCTCCACGTTCACGGGTCGCGTCATTGGCGCCACGCTGTCGGATCTCTACTCAGCGGTGGCGGGCGCTGTGGGCGCGCTCAAAGGACCGCTGCACGGCGGCGCCAACATTGCCGTGATGGAGACGTTGCTGGAGGTGGAGCGCACCGGCGCCTCGCCGCGTCAGTTCGTGCTCGATAAACTGGCCAAGAAGGAGCGCATCATGGGCTTCGGCCACCGCGTCTACAAGACCATCGATCCGCGCGCCACCATCCTGCGCGGCATGGTCGAGGGCCTCAGCCAGGAGAAGGGCACGACCAAGTGGTACGAGATCAGCCTGGAGATGATGGAGACGATGGCGCAGGAAAAGAAGCTGTACCCCAACGTCGATTTCTTCAGCGCCTCGGTGTACTACATGCTGGGCATCGACGTGGACCTCTACACGCCCATCTTCGCCATGAGCCGCGTGACGGGGTGGACGGCGCACCTGCTGGAGCAGTGGCAAGCCAACCGCCTGATCCGCCCGCGCGCCGAGTACGTGGGGCCGAGAGGCCAGTCCGTGGTCCCTATCGAGCAGCGCTGATGCGTGGCTGAGTTTCGCAGTTGTCAGATGACCACGCAACTCAGCTGCGTTGAATATGATAGTTGGCCTGTGGCAGAGCGCAAAGCTGCGTCTCAGCTTCGCTATCTACGTAAAACACGAAGGTGCGACGTTGCGCGAGCTAGACTCGGAATGAAGGTCGATCAAACCCCAGAATGATTCGCATAAGGTACCTTCTGAGAAGCATTATGTACAACTGAATAACCAGAAAGCAATTTCTTATTTCGTAAGATCCTTGATTTAACGACCTGACTGAGCAACTCAGTTTATGAGAGTTGCATTATTTTGTAAGGTTTTCTCCTACATAGCATAGCTGGTATTTGCTGTCGAATAATATAAAATTGCTTTCTGATTATGTAGCTGTTGCACTAGGCTGCTAATCTCTTGTTTCTATTGTAGCTATGCGGATTAGGTTCAAGCTGTATGAGATTATAGCAGCCGTGGGAAAACGCTCTGTGTCACAATCACGAAAACCAAAGAGTCTGGGATCATGCTTAGGAACATAAAAATCGTACGAAGCCTGGCTTCAATAACGCTCACATTCGCGCTCGTAGCACTTTCGTTTGGGGTTTCAGACGATGCCAGTGGAGCAGCGGACTGGGTCTGCTCCTCAACCTGTCCTGCTATGACTTGCGATGGAGGAGTTACGGGCTGTACTACCATCTATTGCTGCGACCATACGCCATGTGACCTAGCCGATGCCACCACAGTGTGGTGCTTGGAAGGAGGCATGCCGGATCCGAATGATCCGTAAATAAAGTGTTTAGAAACGTGAAACGTCATTTTCAAAAAACGAGGTATGCTATGCGAGCATTGACATCAGTTTTTGCAGCCGCTTTGATTTTTGCGGCTACAATCATTCTGAATCCTGAGGCAGCTGACGCTGCTCCTCCTTGT
>JBCCMF010000078.1:0-16451 GCA_039026435.1 Bacteroidota bacterium | reverse complement strand
GTACGTCTTTTGACAACAGCGACGGCAGCTAGACGAGCGTGCTGTGCGCCGTGCCGATGCCCCACGTCGGTCCGGGCGAACTGGCGCAGCCCGCTCACCCACACAACGCTGACCGCTGATCGTTTATGGAAGCTCTCGCCCGTCAGAGCCTCGCCCCGCGCTGGTGGGGGCCTGCCCTGCTGTGGTGCCTCGTGGTGCCGCTGGCCGCGCAGGCCCAAGTCCAGACGCTAGACCTCTCGGCGCTGGAAACGCGCTTCATCGAGCGCTCGTCGCAGATGGCCCAGGCCGATGCCGAAGCTGTCGCGGCCCGCGCCCGCTATGACGCCCTCCGTGGCGACTATGGCTTCAACGTCAACGGCGACCTCACCTACTACCCGCAGGGCGGACCGTCCGGCGCCGACTTTGAAGAACTCGACTTTCGCGGCTCACTCAACCTCGAATGGGAGCTCCTTAGCGGCGGCTGGGTGGAGAAGCAGCGGCAGCGCGAGGCGTTCGAGCTGCGCGCCCTCTCGCGAGAGGCCCGCGCCGTCATGGCCCGCAGCCGGGCGCTGTACGACTTCCGCGCTCTTGCCATCGAAGCTATGAAGGCCGAGGTGCTCGCCGAAGGTGCCGCCGCCGCGGCGGGCTACGCCGACGGCGTGCAGCAGAACACCGAGACGCTCTACGCCACGCGCGACGTGCTGCTCTCCGACCTCATCACGGCGCAGCAGAAAGCGGGTGGCTATCGGGGCGCACAGAGCCGCTACATGGCCCAGCGCGACCTGCTCCTCGAGACGCTGACGGCGCAAGTGGGCGAGGTGAGCACGCTGAACCTACGCCGCATCGAAGGCCTGCCGCCCGAGCCCAACTGGTCGGTGCTGCGCGAGCAGATCCTGCGCTCGGCCCGCGCCGACGCCATCGGCAACCTCGCTGGGCTGCGCCCCACGGGCGGCGTCACCAACATCGAACTCGACCTCTTCGCCGGATTCTTTTTCCGCCAGGAGTCGTCGCAGATCACCACGCCCAACCGCAACAACGAGCGCTTCGACGTAGGCCCGCAGGTGGGCTTGCGCTTCGCCGTGCCGCTGACGCTCTTCCGCCAGATCCGCGCCGACCGTACGGAGGCCCGCGCCATCGACCGGCAGCAGACGCTGGCCGTCACGACTGCCGAAGACGACGTCTCGCGCATCTTGACGAACGCGATCACGCTCTACAACGACAATTACAGCGATTACGACGTACTCCAAGCACGCACGCAACTCCTCGAAGCCCGCATCGGGGAAGGGGAGGCGCAGGTGGCCTCGGGGGCGCGCGGCATCCGCCTGACGCCCATCGAGCTGTCGCTGCTCCGCGCCGAGCTGGAAGACGCCCGCGCCGCCGCCGAGGCACAGCGGTTCGACATCTGGAAGCAATACTATTTCATCCAATCGCTGGCGGCCACCCGCTAACGGCACACCCCTTGCCTTCACTGCGCATTTTGACCTCACGATAGGCTATGGCTACATCGCAATCAGACGCTAACCCGAGCGGCCCGCAGCTGCGCGTGCTCGTAGACGGCAACGCTTTCCAGGTGGATCGCGTCACCGAGTCGTCGTTCACTATCTCCGGCTTCCCGGCAGGAGCAAATCCCTTCCCTGCCATCGCCACAGGCGACGATGTGGGCGTCGAGTTCATCGCGTCGTCGGGAGCGTTCCAGAAGCGGATTCCCGTGGCCGCTGTGCTGCGCGAGGTGCGCCGCGAGGACGTCGTCTTCGATATGCCGACGATGCCGCAGCCGCTCAAGGCGTTCCTGGAGCGCGGCGAGCTGAGGCCCGATCCGCCAACGATGCCGCAGCCGACGACGCCGACGACCATGCAGCCCGTCGATGCCGTGCGCGATCCCTCGGCTACGGTGTTGCCGCCCGTGCCCGAGATTCCGCCTGCCGAGACGCCGATGCCGCCGCCTGCCGAGGCGGAAGCGCCTGCGGCACCCGTCGTGCAGGTCAACATGACGAATCCGCCGCCCACCGATGCAGGCGCGCCGCCCACGATGCCACCGCCGACGACGTCTACGACGATGGAGCCTGCCGACTCCTCGCGGGCATCGAATGTGCCTGTGCAGGTGAACGTAGCGTCGCAACCTGCGCCTGAGATACCGCCGCCCCTTCCGCCCGTGCCTGCAAACGTGATCACTGTGGAGCCCGAAGAGCAGTTTTTCGCAGTGGAAGAGCCGGACATCGACACTCCGGAGCCCGTTGAGCCCGAAGAGATTGAAAACTACACGCCGCGCCGCCGTACTACGCGTGCCTCCGAGATGATGCCGATCGCGGCGATCTCCACAACGCGCTACGTGCCGCCGCCTGCCCAGGCACCGCGCCCGCGCCAGGCCGCGCCCGCGCAAGCGTACGTGCCCGCCGCTGCCCCGCCGGTGGCCTACCAAGCGCCGCCGCAGGGCACCCAGGTTCAAGTGAACATGCCGGCCTACCAGCAGGCGCCGCCGCAAGCGTATCCGCAACAAGCCTACCCGCCGCAAGCGTATGGCGCTGCCAGCACTGGCCTGGCCACCATGCCGACCCAGCCGTCCACGCTGGCGCCGTACATGGAGGATGAGGAGGAGGAAGACTACGAACAGGGCTTCATCTGGAAGCTGCTGCTCTACGGCCTCGCCGCCGTGGCGCTCGTGGCCATCTTCTTCTTCGTGATTCAGGTGCGCGGCACCATCCGCAGCGAGACCGCCCAGATCCAGGGGCAGTTCCTACAGGTGCGCGCCCCAATGGAAGGCATCATCGACGACTTCCAGGTGCAGGACGGCGACCCCGTACAGGCCGGACAGCTGCTCTTCACCATGAACGACGGCACGCTGCAGGCCCGCATCGAAGGCGACCGCATGCTGCTCGACGGGCAGCGCCAAGCCATCGCCGAGACCGAGCGCCTGCTTCGCCAGACCGGACGCAGCAGCGAGGTCGTGGTAGACCGCACGGGCCAGCAATACCAAGTGGACATCGCCCAGCAGCGCGTAGAGGTCGCCCGCAAGCGCCTCGACCAAGCGCAGCAGCGCCTCAGCACCGACCGCGCCGAGCAGGGCCGCGTCGAACGGCTGTTTAGCGCGGGTGGCGCCACCCGAGGCACCCTCGACGCCGCCAACGACGACCTCCGCGAGGCCGAGTCGGAGGTGAGCGTGCGGCAGTCCGAACTGCAACTCGCCCAGCGCTCCTTGCAGGAGGCCCGCGCTGGCGGCCTCTCCAGCCGGCGCGTGACGACGGGCGGTAACAACAGCAGCCTTCAGGTGACGCTGGCCCGGCAACGCGCCGAAGCCCTCGAAGCCGAGGTGCGCCTCAAGCAGTCGATGGACGCGCTGGACCAAGCCCGCGTCACGGCCCGCAACGGCGGTACCGTCACGTCCATCGTCCGCGCTGAGGGGACGCCCGTGAAAGCAGGCGACACTGTGCTCAACATCGAGACGCAGGCGCGGCCGTCGGTACTGGCCTACTTCAACTTCAACGAAGCCCGCCTCATCCAGTCGGATGCTACCGCTGAGGTCGCCTTCCCGGCACTCGGCGAGACGCTGCCCGGCCGCGTGACGGCCATCGGGCGCGGCGCGCTCGCGGGCAACGACCAACGCTACCAAGCCGACGAGCCGCTGGTGCCCGTCCGCATCGTCCTCAACGACGAGGCGCTGCCGGAGACGCTCCAGAGCGGCATGCAGGCCGATGTGCGCGTGAACGTAGCCCCTTACAAGCGACTCTGGTAAGCCACCGCCATGAACGCCAACTACCTGCCCCCCAACCGGCGGTACCGCCTGCCGCTGTACCTCTCGGTGCTATACGCGCTGGGGCCTACCACCTTCTGGCTCATCGTCTTCGGCGCCATCCTCTGGATCCTGCCGGACTGGACGTGGCGCATCAAGGTGGCCGTCCGTGCCGAAGCCGGGCTGATCCTGCTCGGTACGCTGGGCATCTGGCGCTACTCGTGGTACATGATCAACGTGGTGCGTAGCGCCATCTACTCGCGGATGGTGTTCCCCTCGCTGCGCTTCAACGCCCGCGCCCAGCAGAACCCGTTCCCGCAACGCGTCTACTTCCTGATCCCCTCGTACTTCGAGGATGAAAACGTATCGATCCGCGTCTTCCGGGCGCTCGTCCGCGAGGCCGCCTCGGTGCCTGCACTCGTCAAGGCGTTTATCAGTGTGGGGTCCGATGAGGAGGAGGCGCACATACGCAACATCTGCGCCCAGGCCCCGGGCAGCGAGCGGCTTCAGCTGCGCTTTCTGCGGCAGAACCAAGGCAAGCGCCTAGCGATGGGCGATGCCCTCCGCGCCATCGCCCACGAGCGGCAGCGCGACCGCATGGCCGTAGCCCACGCCTTCACCGACGACAGCTACAACGACGTCGTGGTCTTCATGGACGGCGACACCGAGATGGCGCAAGGCACCCTCGCCCGGTGCGTACCTTACTTCAAAGCCTACACCCGCGTCGGCGCCATCACCACCGACGAGATGCTGGGCAAAATCTTCAAAGCGAGCTGGCTCGTGCGCTCGTGGTTCAGCCTCAAGTTTGTCAAGCGCCACAGCGTGATGAAGTCGCACAGCCTCTCCCGGCGCGTGCTCACGCTCACGGGCCGCTACTCCGCCTTCCGCGCCGACGCCGTCATGACCGAGGAGTTCGTGCGGCACCTAGAGGACGACCACATCTACAACTGGGTCTTTGGCCGCATCCGCTTCCTGATGGGGGACGACAAGAGCACGTGGTTCAGCCTCATCAAGAATAAGTGGGACATGCTGTACCTGCCCGACACCATGATCTACTCGCTGGAGACGCGGAGCAAGGGCTTCTTCAGCCAGGCCCTCTCGCTGATGTACCGCTGGCACGGTAACACGCTGCGCAACAGCGCCCGCTCCATCGCGCTCGGCCCCAAAGGCACGGGCGGCTTTTTCATCTGGATGTGCATCCTGGACCAGCGTATCTCGATGTGGACCACGTTGGTGGCCCCCATCGCCATGATCTTGCTTATCATCTTCATCACGCCGTGGTTTGCGGCCTTCTACGCGGCATGGCTGATCCTCATCCGCCTCATCCAACTGTGGATTCTGGTGCTGCAAGGGCATCGCATGACCATCAGCGATATGTTCTTGCAGCTCTTCGACCAGTGGGTAGGCTCATTTGTGAAGATTTTGGCGCTCTTCTCACTGGGCAAGCAACGCTGGGGTAAGGCGAAAGGCCAGTCCGTAGGCGATCTGGCGTGGTACGCCGCCTGGGTCCCCACATTTTTGGCGGTTTTCTACATCATGCTGCTGATTTTAGGGGTTGGTCTGCTGACCGATGTCTTCAATCTGCCCGATTATCTCACCTTGCGGCAGCTCTTTGCTCGACTTTAGGAGAATTTTCCACCCCCAACAATTATGCACTCCACGGGGAAAAATCCTATACTGGGAGGGTATTCGCTTCACCCCCGCGAATTTCAGGAAATGCTTCGTACCCACGATGACCCACCACCCCGCGGTCGCCTGTCCCGATCCTGAAAACCCCCTGCACCTAGAATGGCTTCACCCCAGCAGTATCCTTCCCCCGCCTATCCCTATCCGGCGGGCAGCACCCCTGCATCCAGCGGGTCCTACCAGGCAGACGCCGTCACCCCCCATTACGGGAACGACGGCTTCGGTTATCTCAACGCGGCGCCGGTGCAATACGCCCAGCGATCCACCTATGCCACCAAAAAACGGCAGGCGCAGCAGAGCAAGAGCAACTGGAAGGTGATGAGCCTCGTGCTCTTCTTTCTCTTCTGGATGTTTGCAGCCAGCGTCTTCCTCTTTCTCTACATGGACCGCTACCTGTTCTGGTAATCTTTTCGCGGTCTCAGGTTTAGTCTCAGCCCTGCGCGAGCTCAGGCCACTTTTCATGGCCTAGATCTCATTATGGCCCCCCGGGCTGTTGTGGAATAGTATTTGTCGAAGGGTGAATGGAATGACCCCCATTCATCCAACGCCAGATCCAATGACCCCCGAGCATCGAAACGCTCCGGCCCTACCCAGGCCTGGATACCGTGGCGATGGCTTTGGTACCATGACGCGGATAGACCGCACAGCATCGGTGCCATATCCCATTGCCCCCGTACCACCATCACGCTCGCACCACGCGGCACCTCGTCCTGTACCGCCGCTGCATCAGCCCGTAACACCGCCCTACCGCGTGCCCTCGCCACACGAGCGCACCAAAGGCCGCAGCGGCAAGGACTGGAAGCTGATTACCCTCGGCCTATTCTTTCTCTGCTGGATAGCCATCACTTGCGTCTTTCTTTTCCTGTATATGGACCGATACCTGTTCAACTAGGCGTGTCCAGACCGAAGCGAGAGCAGGTATGAACGAACATTATCCCAACCATCGGCCTCCGCATCCGAACGCGCCTCTGTCAGATGCAAGCACCTTTGCGACTTGGGATCATCGGCAGTACATGGCACCGCCCGGTTCGGTAGGTAGCTTGCCTCCCTACAGGCCGGATCCCTACAGCGCCCCGCCTGCCTATGGCGACGGCGTCGGGTACGTGCAGCACCGTGGTCATGCCGCGCAGGGCCGGGTGCATGGCGACGGCGTGCCGTATGCCAACCACGAAGGCCAGCCCACACCACTGCAGCGCCCCGCCTACGGCGATGGCGTACCCTACCACGATCATCGTGGATATGCGGCACACCACCCGTCACAGGCTGCCGCGCCGCCGTATGCCGATCCGCGTTCGTACCCGCAACCGCCGGAGAGCCATGCGCCGCCACATGGAGCGCACAGAGCAACGCATCAGGTGCCACCTCGTACGCACCCGCATGCGTCGCCAGCCGCTTCCGCCGCGCCCAAGACAGGCGAGGTGCACATTCAGAACCGCGTGACCAGCCCCAAAGAGGCACAGGAGAAGCGCACGTCTTGGTTTCTGATCGGTCTGACCGCGTTCTTCTTGGTGTGGGTGTTTGCCGCCGCGCTGTTCATCTTCAACCAGATGAACATCCTGTAGGCAGCGGGTTCATTCGGCTTCCAGCGAAACCAGCAACGCGCCCTTGTTGACGGCATCGCCCTCAGCGGCGTGAACGGTGGCCACGATGCCCGCCTTGGGCGCCTTGAGCTCGTTCTCCATCTTCATCGCCTCCAGCACCACGAGGCCATCGCCCGCCGATACGGACTGCCCCGGCTCCACCAGCACACGGAGCACGAGGCCTGGCATCGGTGCATGCACGGCGCCGCCGCCTGCCGCGTCGTCCTCGCGGATGCCGAAGCGTTCCTTGAGCAGCGCTGCCTCGTCCTGCACGCGCACCGTGCGGGTATGGCCGTCCAGCGTGATGGCCAGCTCGCCGTTGGCCTGGGGCTCGACAACGACCTCCACGCGCCGGGCGCCCACTTCGAGCACGTACCGCCCGTCCCCCAGCGGATGCAGCTGCGCCTCGCGGCCGTCGAGTGTGGCTATCCCGCCGTCGATGGCGATGTCGAACGCGGCGTCGCCGATGTGGCTGCGGTAGGAGGTGGGCATGCAGGGGCGTGGGTAAAGCGCGAAACAAGCGATGGTACGGCGGGTGCGAGCGCCCGCCTGTCTCGCCCAAACGCCCGTCGATGGAACCGGTGCCGCCACTCTCGCCCGAACTGCTGGTCTACGCCTACCAGCAAGGCGTCTTCCCAATGGCCGACGCGGCAGACGGCCCGATCTACTGGTACGCCCCCGACCCGCGCGGCATCATCCCGCTCGATCAGTTCTACGTCTCCAAGAACCTCCGCAAGCTGGTGCGGAAGGAGGCGTTCACGGTGCGCACCGATACAGCGTTCGAGGCGGTGATGCGGGCGTGCGCCGAGCGAGCAGAGACCTGGATCTCCGACGAGATCATCGCGGCATATGTGGCACTCCACGAGCTAGACGCGGCGCACAGCGTCGAGTGCTGGCAGGCTGGCGCGTTGGTCGGCGGACTGTACGGCGTGGCGCTGGGCGGCGCATTCTTCGGCGAGTCGATGTTTCACCGCGCCCGCGATGCCTCGAAAGTGGCGCTGGTGCATCTCGTGGCACGCCTCAAGGCCGGGGGCTACACGCTGCTCGACACGCAGTTCACCACGCCGCACCTTGAGCAGTTTGGGGCCGCCGAGATTCCTCGCGAAGTCTACGAGCAGCGACTCGACCACGCCCTCGCCGTGAACGCGAACTGGCACGTCTCGTATACGGCGCTCGACTATTGATTCCAGAGGCTGGATGTCCATGATCCGTAGTATTTCAATCGTATGTGCGCTGCTGATTGGCGCGGCTTGTGCAACGCCTGCGCCCGAGAGCGTACCTGCGGTCGCGGTTGAACTGAATGAAGCGGCCGCAGCCACCGCGGATTCCGCACAGATAGCCGTCTTTGGCGAGGTGATGGCCGAGGCACAGCGGCAGGCGTGGCACACGCTGCCGTTTGGCGAGATCATCCAGGAGGTCGGCGTTTGGTTCTCGGGCGCGCCGTATGTGGCGGGCATGCTGGACGCCGAACCGGGCGAGCCGCTGGTGATCACGCTGACGAGCTTCGACTGCGTGCTGCTCATCGAAACGGTGATGGCGCTGGCGCAGGGCATCGCCGTGGAGGACTACGCCTACCCGACGTTCGTCGGTAACCTGGAGGCGCTGCGCTACCGCGAGGGCACGCGCGACGGTTACTGCAGCCGCCTGCACTACTTCTCCGAGTGGATCGCCGACAATGAGGCGCGGGGGACGGTAGACCACATCACCGCTGACCTGGGTGGCGAGGTACTCAGCAAAACGCTCGACTTCATGAGCCGTCACCGCGACAAGTACCCCCGCTTCGCCGAGAACGACAGCCTATTCGCGGGCATCGTGGACATGGAGGCGGGCGTACGCGACCTCGCGCTCTACCACATCCCCCAAGCCGAGATCAGCACGGTGTACGATCAGCTCCAGGCGGGCGACATCATCGCCACCTCTACGTACCTCGATGGGCTGGACGTGACGCACTCGGGCTTCGTCTTCGACTACGGCGATGGGCGCGTCGGCTTCCTGCATGCCTCTACCTCGGGCGGCGTCAAGGTTTCGCCGGATCTTCAACGCTACGTCGAGAACAACAAAGTTCAAGTTGGCATTGTCGTGGCGCGTCCGTTAGACCCTCGTTTTTAGGCGTTTTAGGGCGGTTTTTGCGCCATGTCTCCTACTTTTTCGGACGCTTCTTGTGTCTTCTTTGAATCGAATCGGTATCTACACCAGCGGCGGCGATGCGCCCGGCATGAACGCCTGCCTGCGCGCTGCCGTGCGGGCCGCCGTGAGCCACGACCTGGAGGTAGTCGGCATCCGGCGCGGCTACCAGGGCATGATCGACGGTGATCTCGTGGAGATGGATGGCCGCTCGGTGTCGAACATCGTGCAGCAAGGCGGGACGATCCTCAAAAGCGCTCGCTCCATGCAGTTCAAGACCGAGGAGGGGCGCGCACAGGCCGCTGAGCACCTCCGCGAGGCGGGCATCGACGGGCTCGTTGGCATCGGTGGCGACGGCACGCTGCGCGGCGCGGTCGCCTTCTACAACGAGCACAAGATCCCCATTGTGGGCTGCCCCGGCACTATCGACAACGACTTGTTTGGCACGGACGAGACCATCGGCTATGACACGGCGCTCAACACGGCGCTGGAGAACATCGACCGCATCCGCGACACCGCCGACGCGCACGACCGCCTGTTCTTGGTGGAGGTGATGGGCCGCGACGCGGGCTTCATCGCGCTCAACTGCGGCATCGGCGGCGGCGCCGAGCTGGTGCTCTTGCCCGAGACGTTCACCCAGATGGACCAGATCAAGGACCGCATCCTCTCGCTGATGTCGGCGCAGGCGCGGTCGTCGATCGTGGTCGTGGCCGAGGGCGAAGAGATGGGCGGGGCGACCAAGATCGGGCAAGAGCTGGTGGCCGACGACGCCTTCGCCCACATCGACATTCGCGTGTGCGTGCTCGGCCACACGCAGCGCGGCGGCTCGCCCAGCGCCCGCGACCGCGTGCTCGCCTCACGCCTGGGCTCATCGGCTGTCGAAGCGCTGGTGGAAGGCCACACCAACGTGATGGTGGGCGTCATCAACGGCGAGGTGCGGCTCACGCCCATGCGCAACGTGTGGAGCCGCAAGAAGAACATCGACTTTGAACTCTTGAAGCTGGCGCAACTCTTGGGGTGACGCGCGCATACCTGTGCTTGTGCAGACGATTTTTGTGAGGATGTGACGATGAAAGCGACAGACAATAAGGCAACAGGCCCCAAAGCGACAGCCACGAGCCACCGCCCGCCCGTGGGCGAGGTGGACGGCAAGAAGGAGCAGGTGGAGGCGATGTTCGACGCCATCGCGCCGCGCTACGACCTGCTCAACCGCGTGCTCAGCTTCGGCATCGACACCGTCTGGCGCAAGCAGGCCATCCGCCTCCTCCGCGGCGACCGCCCCAAGCGCCTCCTCGACGTAGCCACCGGCACCGCCGACCTCGCGCTGGAAGCCTACAAGCAACTCCAACCCGAGCAGATCATCGGCGTGGACATTGCGGAGGAAATGCTGAGCTTCGGCCGCGAAAAGATTGCCAAGCTGGGTCTCGACAACATCATCACGCTGCAGCGCGGCGACGCCGCTCGCTTGCCGTTCGATGACCACGCCTTCGACGCCGCCATCGTATCGTTTGGCGTGCGCAACTTCGAGGATCTCCACGCTGGCCTGAGCGACATCCGCCGCGTGCTCAAGCCCGGCGGTGCGCTGGTGGTGCTGGAGTTCAGCCGCCCGCGCGCGTTCCCCGTGAAGCAAGCCTACCGCCTCTACTCCAAGGAGATCATGCCCCGCGTGGGCCGCACGCTGTCGAAGGAGAGCGCTGGCGCCTACGACTACCTCCCCGAATCCGCCGCCGTCTTCCCCGATGGCGAAGACTTCCTGGAGCGCATGCGCACCGCAGGCTACCACGGCGTCATGGCCAAGCCCCTCACCTTCGGCGTAGCCACGCTCTACAAGGGATATGTGCCTGAAGCGTAATGCTGCTGGCAACCACGTTTCGGGGTGCGGGCAGGGTAGGCCAGCTGAGGCGGCCTCGCTCTGAGGGCGCACACCATGCGCCCCTACAGCAGCTACCCAGAGCGCAAGCGCCCTCCAAAGAGACGGCCGAAACGAGCACCGCGAGCCACCAACGTCGGTCTCGCGGCCAGGAGCGCGCTGGGAAGAGCGGACGTGCGCGTTCAGCTAGCGAGCAACATCACGCCGTCATGCAGTGCCACCAACCATCCGGCTCGCTAGGTGCGGATGTGTGCGCTGGGAAGTCCGCTGAGCGTTTCCGAGATCGACAAGCGTTTTTGGTTCGACCCAATGCTAACTGTGGTGCGCGCTCCAAAAATGAACGTCCAGAATGCCGAAGCCACCAGCGATTTCCCCACCACAACGCCACTGAAGGCGCCATCCATCTATTGAGAATGCGTATGGTGTCACCTCAACAGACGTAAACGCCGTATCTTGAGGCGGCGGCCGGTCACGTCCATACGACTTTCACGTCCTGCAACCCGCAATCGGGGGAGATCCCTCGGCTGCGCTCGGGATGACAAAAGAATGGTCTGCTGCACTTTCAAGCGTCAAAACCAGCAGTACGCTTCACTAAAGTATGCTCGCCGATTACATCCCCCTCTTCCTGATGATGGTGATGGCCGCAGGGCTGGCGCTGGCGCTACTCGGCGCGTCGTACTTCCTCGGCCCCAAGCGCCCCAACCGCATCAAGACGGCGGCGTACGAGAGCGGGATGGACCCCGTGGGCAACGCCCGCGAGCGCTACTCGGTCAAGTTCTACCTCGTAGCCATGCTCTTCATCGTGTTCGACGTCGAGGTGGTCTTCCTCTACCCATGGATCATCACCTTCCACGACTTCCTGGCCGAAGGCGCCGGGCTGGGCGTCATGATGGTCGTGCTCTTCTTCATCGCCATCCTCACCATCGGGCTGGTGTACGACATCAAGAAGGGCGGGCTGGACTTCGATTGAGGCGCCTTGCATCTTCCGCGGCCGTAACTTTCAGTATTTCTTGAAAGCTGTTCGGGAAAAGAGAAACAGCGCGGTACGGGGTTTGTTTACTTGTAACAAAACTTTGACCGAATCGCCGCTTTTCGATGGGACTTGAACGCGCACTCGCCAACGAGAACTTCCTGACGACCCGCGTTGATGCGGTGCTCAACTGGGGCCGCTCCAACTCGCTCATGCCGATGCCGCTGGGGCTGGCGTGCTGTGCCATCGAGATGATGGCCATCGCGGGGCCGAAGTACGATGTGGCGCGCTTTGGCAGCGAGGCCATGCGCTTCTCGCCGCGTCAGGCCGACCTGATGATCGTGGCGGGCTGGTGTACCTACAAGATGGCGCACGCCATCCGCCGCGTGTGGGACCAGATGGCCGACCCGAAGTGGTGCATCGCGACGGGCGCGTGTGCGTCTACGGGCGGCATGCACCGCTGCTACGGCGTGGTGCAGGGCATCGACAACTTTTTGCCGGTAGATGTCTACATCCCGGGCTGCCCGCCGCGCCCCGAGGCCATCATCCACGCCATTATGGACATCCAGGAGAAGATCCGCAACGAGCACTCGCTGGTCATCGACAACTACCAGGCGGAAGCGGTAGTATGAAAGAGACGCTCAAATTCGAGTTCACTGCCGCCGACCCGGTCGCGTACGCCAAGAGCGAGAACCCGCACGCCAAGGCCTCGACCAACGTAGGCGACACCATCGATGCGCTCGAAGCCGCGTTCGGTGAGGTGGTGACGGGGCGCGAGACGTACGCGGGCGAGCATACCGTCTTCGTCGAGAAAGACCGCATCGTGGACGTGCTGCGCCACCTCAAGACGGAGCTGGGCTACACGTACCTCGCCGACCTCGGCGGGCTGGACCGCTTCACCGAGGACGACCGCTTCGAGGTGTTCTACAACATCGTCAACATGCAGGAGGGCAAGCGCCTTCGCGTGAAGATACGCGTGGACGAAGACGACATGAGCGTACCCTCCATCACGACGGTCCACCGGGGCGCCACGTGGAACGAGCGCGAAGCGTACGACATGCTGGGCTTTGACTTCGACGGCCATCCCGACCTCCGGCGCATGTACCTGCCCGAGGACTTCGAATACTTCCCCCAGCGCAAAGAATTTCCGCTGCTCGGCGTGCCCGGCTCGCTGCCGCTGCCGCCGCGTCGCCCCGAGGACGGCTTGACGCTCGATCCGTACGCCGCCGCACACGACGGCCCGACGCCCAAGAGCTACCAAGAGCCCCTCTCGCCCGACTACGCCGACGATCACCACGACCACTAATCTGCGCCTATGCACACTCTGACGCCACACGTACAGATGGCGCCTGCCGCCTCTAGCGACAACGTGTTCACGTTCTGGCCGCGCCACAACGAGGCGATCTACAAGCGCCTCGAAAGCAAGCACGCGTGGCTCGAAGAGGGGCATCACGACGATGAGGACGATGCCGACCCGCTCGAGAATGACATGATCCTCAACATCGGCCCGCAGCACCCGGCTACGCACGGCGTGCTACGGTGTGCGGTGAAGCTGGACGGCGAGCTGGTGGAGCGGTGCGTGCTCGACATCGGCTACTTGCATCGCGGCATCGAGAAGCTGGCCGAGAACAAGACGTATCAGGAGTTCATGCCGTACACCGACCGCATGGACTACCTCGCGCCGTACTCGAACAACGTGGCGTGGTGCCTGGCCGTGGAGAAGCTGGCCAACATCGAGGTGCCCGAGCGCGCGCAGTGGATCCGCACCATGATGTGCGAGCTGGCGCGGATCTCGTCGCACCTGATCTGGATGGGCGTGGGCCTCATGGACGCCGGCGCCGTCTCAGTCTTTCTCTGGACGTTCGAGCACCGCGAGAACCTGTACAAGATCTTCGACGAAGTGGCAGGCGCGCGCTTCACCGTCTCGCACAGCCGCATCGGCGGCCTCTCTACCGACCTGACGCCGACCGCCCTGCGGCTCATCGACGAGTTCGCCACCGACTTCCCGGCGGTGGTCCACGGCTGGCAGAAGCTGCTCAACCGCAACCGCATCTGGATCGAACGCAACGAAGGCATCGGCGTGCTGACGGCTGAGGAGGTCGTGGAGATGGGCCTGACCGGGCCGATGCTGCGCGGCTCGGGCGTGCCGTACGACATGCGCCGCTTTGAGCCGTACCTCAAGTACGAAGACGTCGATTTCAACATCCCCATCCGCACCGAGGGCGACTGCCTGGCGCGCTACTTCGTCCGCATGGAGGAGATGCTGGAGAGCGTCAAGATCATCCGCCAGTGTCTGGACCGCCTGCCCGACGGGCCGATCCGCACCGACGACGCGAAGAAGTCGTATCCCTCAAAAAACGAAGTGTATTACTCGATGGAGGGCATGATCCACGACTTCGTCTACACCTTCGAGGGCATCACGCCGCCCAAGGGAGCGCACAGCTACCACGCCGTGGAGGCGCCCAAGGGCGAGCTGGGTTTCTACATCACCTCCGATGGAACAGGCCACCCTTGGCGCGTTCGCATGAAAGCACCCTCGTTCGCCAACCTGCAGGGCCTCGAATACATGCTCGAAGGCTCCGTCATCGGCGACATGGTGGTGCTCATCGGCAACATCGACCCCGTGATGGGCGAGTCCGACAAGTAATTCCCGACGATCTGATCCCGAGCCCGATGGCTGACTTCATCAAAAACCCTGTCGTAACGCTCCCCGCCGTCAAGCTGGAGCAGCAGGTCCCGGACGAAGAGCTGTTCTTTACCGAGGCCGAGAAGGCGCAGATCGCCGAGTACATTTCCCGCTACCCCACGGCCGACGGCGCGACGATGCGTGCGCTGTGGCTGGCGCAGGAGAAGTTCAGCTTCCTGCCGCCCGAAGTCATCCGCCTCGTCTCCACCGAACTGGGGCTCTCGTACGCCAAGGTCTACGGCGTCGCCACCTTCTACACGCAGTACTTCAAGGAGAAGCGCGGCACCTACGTATTCGACGTGTGCACCTGCTTCGCCTGCCAGGTGTGCGGCGGCTTCGACATGCTGCACTACCTGGAAGAGAAGCTGGGCGTCCACAAAGGCGAGACCACCGACGACGGCCTGTTCACGGTGCAAGAGGCCGAGTGCCTGGGCGCCTGCGGCAGCGCGCCGATGCTCCAGATCACCAATGGCGTGTACGTTCACAACCTCACCGAGGAGAAGATCGACGCGCTGATCGACGGGTTGCGCGAAGGCAACGAGCCCGCCTTCAGCTCCGTCACGCTCCCGCAGGACGAGGCGGAGCTTGGCGGCAACCGCCGCACGGACATCGAAGCCGCTGAGCGGTACACTACACCTCCCGTAGCGCGAACGGTTGGGTAGAGGTCGCCATGCCTTATGAAAGAAAATATCATAGCGACCTGCTCGGCGTCTCGTGGCGCGACGATATACTGACGTGGCCCATCCCGGGTGTAGCCGACGCCTTGGAAAAGGAAGCGGCGGCCCAGTTCGGCGCACGCCTGACCTACGCAGAGCGGCAACGCCTTCAGGCAGGTGAATACGAGCCCATGCTCAGGCTGGGTGCTGAGCGCAACGCCCGCCGTGGCCGACGCTTTGCCATGCTGGGAGCAGCCGTCATTGCACTGTACGCAGGCTCGGTGGCCCTCTCCATGGTTTCAGGTTTCGACGGCGCACTAGCTCAGGGACTCCCCAATTTGGTGCTTGTAATGCTCTCAAGCGTGATGACGCATCAAGCGCTCAAGACCCATAGCCGCCGCGCCCGGTTGCTCAATGCCGTGGCCGACCTTGTGAGTCAGCACAACGAGTCTCCGGCCGCCGTTGTCGAACACCATCGCGCCGCGATCATCGCTCAGGTTGAACGCGAGGAGCGGAGGTGAGGCGATGATGGCTAACGCAGAGCGCAAGGTGCACGACGCACGACGCCAGGAGAACCCAGAGGCCGAGGCGCCGGAAGTGCAGTTGGCAGAGGCCTCCGCACAAACGGCGCTAACCAAACCGCAAGAGGAGACGGCCACGGTCGAGGTGCTGATCGGCGAGAAAATCGTCAAGGTGAAGACCAACGCGCCCGTCGTGTTAACACGGCGTGAGCAACGGGTGAAGGACATCCTGCTCAAAGAGCTGATGAAGCTCAACCGTGGCGAGATCACCAACGGCGAGGGGCTGACGTACGACCAGCGGCAGCACATCAAGGAAAACTTGACGATCGACTACATCGACAAGCAGATTGCACACCTGCGCAAGACACTGCGCTGGTTTCAGCCGTTTGTGGCGGTGCTGGTGGTGCTCTTTGCCTACCAAGTGGTATCGGGTGCCCTTGAAGCATGGCAGTCGCCCGACCCGATGGCGTTTTTCTTGCTCGCCCTAGTGGCATTGAACATGGTCCTTTTTCCTTTCAGCGTTGCTGCGCACCGCCGCAAGCTGTTCATCTTCGAAGCGCTCCGTGAGCTCACCAACGCCGACGAGGTCGATGTACTGCTCGACGATGCCACGCGTGAGGCTGATGCACTCATCCAGCGCATCGTAGACCGC
>JBCCMF010000077.1:0-16615 GCA_039026435.1 Bacteroidota bacterium | reverse complement strand
CGGAATCATTCCTGTCCAGGCGGGAATACATGCTGCCACCCCACCGCGTTGCCCTCACGCTCACGCCAGACGCCCTTCTATGCCCCTCCGTGACACCCGCGTATTTTGGGGACTTCCTGCGCTTCTTCTCATCCTGATGGGCTTCACCCTCGCAGGGGACTCCTCGGCGCTTCTCTCGGATCAAATCGACCAGATCTTGTACGAGCAGCGTGCCGAGGCCGCGTTCTGGGGGATCTACGTTCAAGACCTGTCGTCCGGACGCGTCGTGGCTGAGCGCAACGCCGACAAATCGTTCCTGCCGGCCTCCAACCAGAAGCTGCTAACCGCTGCCGCCGCGCTGGACGCCCTGGGAACGACCTTCCGCTACGAAACCCGCTTGCACCTGGACGGCACCATCGAAGATGGCATCCTCACGGGCGACCTCATCATCGAAGGCGCAGGCGACCCCTCCTTTGGCAGCCGCAACTACGCCACCGACCCGCTGCACACCTGGGCGCTGGGCTTGAAAGCCCAAGGCGTCCACACGGTGCGCGGACGTCTGATTGGCGACGATGACGTGTTTGGCGACGCCGCCTATGCGTCGGGGTGGGACCTCCAGCATATCGCCACCGCCGCGTTTGCGCCCGCCAGCAGCGGCCTCAGCTACCGCGACAACCTCGTCCACGTGGAGGTGACGGCAGGTTCGCCAGGGCGCTCGCCGCAAACCGTTGCTGAGCCCGCAGGCTACCTCGACGTGCGCAACCGCGCAACGACCACCTCCAGGCGGCGCGGTCGTGCCCTCCGGGTTGACCGTCCGGTGGGACAAGAGCTAGTCCACCTCGAAGGGCGCGTGGGCCGATCCTACCGCCGTACCCTGCGCCTGCCTGTAGCCAACCCCACCGCCTTCGCCGTGTTTGCCTTTGCCGAGCACCTCAAGGCCGTTGGGATTGCCGTAGAAGCCGAGCAGGTCGATGTTGATGCACTCGGCGCCCCGGCGGCCTACGACGGCACCACGGTGCTTTTCACCCACCAGTCGCCGCCCCTCGCCGACCTGTTGGCCGAGATCAACAAGGCCAGCAACAACTTGTACGCCGAGCAGCTCTTTCGCACGTTTGGCTGGGGCGGCACCACCCGTGGCGGGGCAACGCGGGTGCTTGAGTTCATCAGGGCCCAGGCGATTGATGCGGGCGGCCTATCGGTCCGCGACGGCTCGGGGCTCTCCCGTAAGGACCTGGCCTCTCCACGCACCCTGGCTGGTGTACTCCAGGCGATGCACTCACACCCCGAACGCGACGTCTACCTCGCCTCGTTGGCCCAAGGCGGCGAACCGGGCACCACCCTGGCGCACCGCTTGGCCGACCTTCCTGTGCAGGCGAAGACCGGTTCGCTGGAGCACGTTCGCGCCCTCAGCGGGTACACTACAACCCGCGATGGGCGTACCTTGAACTTTGTCCTGCTCGCCAACCACTACACGGTGCCCTCCTACCGGGTGGTTCAAGCAATGGATGCCATCGTTGAGCTCATCAGCACACGCACATCGGGCTAGCCGCATGGCCCAATCCCTCTCGCGCTTTTCTAGCACCTCCCCCGATTTCGTCCGGTACCTCACCGTGGGGACAGGTGTTTTTCTGCTCCAGTGGTTGGTACTGGGGCGCCTTCAGATATTTGGTGCCTTTCCCGATGTGCTGATCCTGTTCGTCAGTTGGGTGGCGCTGCAGCAAGGACGGTTCGGCGGCACGCTGGCGGGCTTCGTGGCAGGCTTCTGCCTGGACTTGGTCTACGAGACGTACGGGATCTATATGTTCGCGAAGACGCTGCTGGGCTTTTTGGTGGGCATCGCGGCCACCTCGGAGCGGGAGACCGTACTCATTCAACCTCGGCAAGCGTTCATCTCCGGCTTGATGGTGGCGCTGCTGCACAACGGGTTAACCGTGGCCCTCTTCGCGGTCCAATCCAGCGGCAATCCCATGTATCTGGGGCTGGTGCTTTGGATTGGGAGCGCATTGTACACGGCCTTCCTGGGCCTGCTGGCCGCCCTCTTCGCTACCCGTTGAAACCGCAGATTCACGATTTCTGAGCGGACCTCTCGGAGGTTCGGGCGTTGTCCGAGGCTGTTTTTAGGTAGACTTCCCCCTGTTTGCGATGTCAGCTCGCACGTTGTTCTCCATCTCCGCCGTGCTGGCGGGCATCGGCGTGGCGCTCGGCGCCTTCGGCGCGCACGGCCTCGACGGCATAACGCCACGGCGGCTCGACACCTACAAGACGGCGGCGCTGTACCACATGCTGCATGCGCTGGCGCTGCTCGTCGTGGCGCTGGCGATGCAGGCGGGATGGGATGCACGGCTCCGCTGGGCGGCCTACAGTTTCCTGGTCGGGCTGTTCTTGTTCAGCGGCAGCCTCTACGTGCTCGTCCTCACCGACACGCCGTGGCTCGGCGCCGTCACGCCGTTCGGCGGCACCGCCTTCATGATCGGCTGGGGCTTTGTGGCGCTCTTCGGCTGGAAAAAGCCGCAGCCTCCTCAGCAGGACTAAGCGTCGTCGTCGTCAAACAGCAGCGTGATGCTCGGGGTCAGGCCTTCGGCTTCGGCCAAGCGCAGCAGCTCGATGGCAGCGTCGGCGGGTGCCTCATACGTACCGTGCTCGTCGCTATCCACGGCCAGCGCATAGCCGATGGCGTCGTCGTCATCGTCGTACTCTTCCCATTCCGTCCCCAGCTCGATCACGTACTTCCCCTCTTCGGGGATGTAGGCGGCGATGTAGCGCTCCTGCGCGGCCTCCGTATCGACCAAGCTGAGGTTACCGACGGCGCCGTACTCCTCGTCGTAGAACAGGCTTTCGGCGATGAGCTTGAGGGCGAAATCACGCATAGGGATAGCGGTCGGGTTGGGGCAAGAGGGATACAGCATACACCCGACGCCCCCACGGTGCGTTCCCTGCGATCGATCAAACCTGTAGGCTCGTGTACGCGGCCAGTGCGGTGGGCTCGGCCTGGACGACGTGCGCGCCGAAGACCTCGGCCAGATGCTGGGCGATACGCTCCCGTACGGCCTGCTCGTCAACAGCCCTCCCTACCTCGGCAGCCAACGAGGTGACGCCCCGGTCGCTGATGCCGCAGGGCACGATGTGGTCGAAGTAGCTCAGGTCCGTGTTCAGGTTGAAGGCGAAGCCGTGCATGGTCACCCAGCGGCTACAGCGTATGCCTATCGCGCAGATCTTGCGCTCGTCGCCGCGCGCGTCAGGCCCCACCCAAACGCCCGTCCGCCCGTCCACACGACGTGCCACCACGCCATACGCTGCGCAGGTGCGGATGACCGCATCTTCCAAGCACCGGATGTAGCGGTGGATGTCATTGAAGAAGAGGTCGAGGTCAAGCAAGGGATACCCCACCAGCTGTCCCGGGCCGTGGTACGTGATGTCGCCCCCCCGGTCGATGGGCAGGTAGCGCGCCCCGCGGTCGGCCAGCTCTTGCTCGGACAGCAGCAGGTTAGACGCGTTGCCGCTTTTGCCCAACGTGTAGACGTGCGGATGCTCCACCATCAGCAGGACATGGGGCAACACCTCGGGCGGTGTGGCGCGCTTCGCCTGGATCAGCCGCTGCTGGATCTCGCGCTGGAGCGCCCAGGCAGGCTCGTAGGCGATACGGCCCAGATGGACCGCCATGATGGTCTCAGGAGGTGTAGGATCAGCAGCCAAGCGGCACCACGCGGCGGTTAGTTCTGGATGCTGACGCGCACGTCGAACCCGCCTTTCATGGTGGTGGCGGAGGGCACGCGGCTGTCTTCGCTGTCAAGACGCTGGTAATCGACGTACACGGAGGCCGTGACTTTGTTGCTGAACTGGTACTGGATACGAGGCTGTAGCGTGAGGCGCGTTGAGCCCGTGATGACGTCCACGTTGTCGCCCACGCGCAGCGGGTCGAAGCCGTCGGGGTTGGCTTCTTCATCGAAGGGTACCGGGTTGAGAATGGCTTCCTCCAGCGCGCGGCGCAGGCTGTAGCGCAGGTCTGAGTTCCGGGCACGCGCGATGTTGAGGCTTACGTTGAGGCGGTTGTCGAGCTTCTTCTTGATGAAGGGCAGCTGCAGCCCCTGTATGGCCCACGAGAACTGCATCTGGAACTCGTTGGTCTTGCTCTCGCTGACATCGAAGTTGGCGGTGCTGAGCGAGTAGGTGTTGGTCCGGTTCCAGTTGAAGTTGGTTTGGAACTTCGCTTTCCACGTCAGGTCCAGGCCCAGCAGGGGCGACAGGCGCTCGTTGATGCGCACAGCCCCCACCTCCGTCTGGTCGAGGCTGTAGGCGATGCTCTGCCCGGCCAAGTCGAACGTCCGCGTAGAGTCACCCGTCGTCGCCGCCAAGTTGGTGCGGAAGTCCGCGCTGTAGTCCGCAGCGTAGTTGTGGCGCAGCGACACGTTCGTAAACACCGCGCGGAAGAAAGGCAGCTTGCCGAGGCCCCCATAGTTGATCTGCCAGCTCGGCAGCGGGATAGGCAGCAGGGCCTTCCCGAACAGACTGCCGCTGCTGGCGGTGTACGCCTGCCGGAAGTCGTCCACGATGGTCTCGTTCGTGAGCACCACCCGGCCATCGCCGTTCTCATCGCCTACCTGCGCACCGGGTTCGAGGTTAGCCGCGTCCTGGCGGTACGTCTCCAGCTGCGCGTTGAACAGGCTGAGGTAGTCGGCCCCGAAGGTCCAGATGCTGGCCTTGTTGCTCCCCTGGTTGGTCGTTGTGGAAGCAGGCAACCCGGTCTCGTCGTCGAGGCGGAAGTTGACGGTCTCGCGCTCGGTCCAGTCCGCGTTGGCCGTCAGGTTGATGCGGAAGTCGCTGGAGAGGTTGATGGTGGTGCGGCCGTTGACGCGGTTCTGCTCGGTGAACGCATCGGTGACCTGCACTGGGCCTCTCAGGACACGCTCCTCGACGGGGACGGTGTTGTCGAGGCCGAAGCGATAGCGCAGGCCGGGGCCGTTGCCGCGAAAAGCATCGAACAGGCTGTAGTTGACGTTTACGCTGCCCGCGGAAGGATCGTCAGGCTTGGTGGGGTCTGGCAAGAACATGCCGATGCCGTTCGACTGCCCAGACAGCGTCCGTTGGTATTGGAGGTTTACATCTTGGATGCCCGTCACCGTCAGGAACAGGCCGCGCATAACCGGGATGGGGTTGGGCAGCGGCAGCTTGAAGCGGCGCCCCGTGGTGTCGGGGAGGACGCTCACCGAGTCCGGCGGCACCGCGAGTTGCTCTTCCACGGCGTCGGGGACCGCTATGGCCGTGGTGTCGGGGGCGGGCTCGGGCGCTGGTTCGGGCTCCTCGGGCGGAATGTACTCCTCGCCTCGGGCCTCGGCCTCGGCGCGGAGGCGGGCTTCTTCGGCCTCGCGCTCCTCCTGCAGTCGCTGCTCCTCCTCCTGTTGGCGCTTGCGTTCTTCGCGCTCCTGCCTGCGCTCCTCGGCACGCTGCTCGCGCGCGCGCTCGCGGTCCTGCCGCCGGCGTCGTGCCTCTTGCTGCGCGTTCTTGTGCGACTCCTCGATGGTGCGGTAAAACTTGAACTTGCGCCACAGATCCTGGAGGCGCAGGCCGCCGCCAAAGCGCGTCGTCACGTTGTTGCCGATGGTGGCGCCCGTGATCTGCCCCACCGCCCCGTTGCGCCACGTGTAGGTGGCATTGTAGCTGATGTCTTGCAGCGTCACCCAGCTGAAGAACGAGTTGCGCGGGATGCGGGGCCGGATGCTGGCGCTGAAGCTCTGGCCGTGGTCCTCGGTCCGCAGATCGTCCGAGCCCGAGAACGCGCGCCCCGCCACCTCGCGCCAGTCTTCAACGCGCAAGCGCTCCAGGAGGAACGTGTCTGCCAAGCGCGTAGAGTCGGCCCCTACTTGCTCTACGGCTTCCTCAATGCTGTCAATCCCGGTTATCCCGCGGTATACCGAGTCTGGCGTGACCAAGGTGAACAAGGTGTCCACCCCCAGCGCGTTGAGGCTCTGGCCCGTGTTGGTGTCGAAGCTGAAGTTGAGGAACTCGAACGGGTTGTAATCCACCTGGAACCGCCGCTGATGCGTGAAGGCGTGCTGCTCCCGGATGGGAAACTCGGCGATGTCGGGGATCTCAGGGTCTTGCGTGAGCGCCACTGCCCGCTCTTGCGTCTGGCTGAAGTTGCGCGAGGCCGTGCCCGAGACGCTGATCTGCTGCGGGATGTAGTTGAACCGCAGGCCACTGAGGGCTTTGAGCACCGGGACGTCGTCGGCAAACCAGAAGGGCCGCAGCGTGCTGGGTCCCGACTGGAAACGGTATTGCAGCCCGGTATTCCACCGCCACGAGTCGCGCTCGCGCTGTTGTGGACTGCGGGCGTCGGTGTCGGTGAACGAGTAGTTGAACGTGATGCCATCCAGCGTCTTCCGTAGTACGGGCGAGCGCGAGTTGCTCTTACTCAGCCGCGTGTTGAACGACCGCGTGTACGTGTGCGTCTGCGCCGACTGGATGACATCGTCGATGAGTTGGTCGCGGTCGGCCAGTGTCGTGTCGCGGTCAATCTGCTCAGTGATCTCCGAGAGCCGCACGTCGCCACGGTCGGGCGAGAAGCGCGGCGTATTGGTATTGCTTTGCACCTGCACTGACACCGGAATCGTCCAGCCCTGCCGCTCGGGCAGGAGCTTGTCCAGGTTCACATCGGTGGCCAGGCTCCAGTTCTGGATGTTGTTTTGGTCGCGCTCGCCCAGCGTGCTCGCCAGCCCACCAAAGCCATCCGTTTGCGCCTGATAGCTCATGCGCACTCGGGCCAAGTCGGCCAGCTGGAGGTTGGCGTTGCCCACCGCCGCCCAGCCGTTGGTTTCGTCGTAGTTCGTGGTGCGGAGTTCGTTGACCCAGATCGACACGTCCTCAAGCTGATCCTCGAGGTCGATGCTGGTGGAGTCGGCGGGGTTGCGCAGGCCGATGATGATGGTGTTGATCTTGTTCAGCGAGGCGTTACCCCGGATGGCGAGGCGCGTGCCGGGCGGCGCAAATTCGTTTGCGTTGGGCACGTCGGTGCCCACGACTTCGCCTGCCTCGTTGGCGCTCCAGAACACCGAGTCTTGCGGCACGCCGCGCTGATCGCGGGCGAACTTGAGCTGGTTGAGCGCGCCGAGCACGATGTGCACCGAGTTGAGATCCACAAAGCCGTCGCCGAACGGCTGGTTGGTCTGCCACAGCGCGTCGTTGTCGATCTCCAGCGTCGGGTCGCTGGGCGAGAGCGGCTGCTCGTACTCGTAGTAGTCGTTCGATTCGTTGGCGCCGAGCCGCACAAAGAGTTTCACCTTGCTGCGTGCCTCCTCGTCGGGCAGTTCGCTCAGCTTCCGCCCGTCGGCCAGCTGGCCATTCATGTGCACGAACATGCGCAGGTTACCGTAGCGCAGCAGGTCGAGCCCTTGGTTGTACGTCTTGAAGATGGCGCGCTGCTGGTTGGGAAACAGGTTCTCCACGCGCATCACCATCGACTGCTCGCGGGCACGCAGCTGCCGCCCAGAGACGGTGCGGTTCAGGCTCGTGATGGCACCCGTCGGCGTCTCGTAGACGTCGCGGTTCTCTTCGTTGTTGATGCTCGAGATGGACACGCGTGTGTCCGCCGAGCGCAGGTCGCCCGGGCGCTCGCGCTCGGCGATCAGGTTGTCCGACTGGCGCCACTGGCTCCCGACGAGCTCGAGGCTGGCGAAACGGACCGTGATGGGATCCTCAAGGCCTGTCATCCACAGGCGCATGTTTTCCACGACCGAGAAGTCGTTGATCGTACCGACGGCGCGGGTGAAGTTGCGGATGGGCACGCGGATCTGGAACCAGCCCGTACCCACACCATCCTGGTCGGTCACCTCCCCTACCACGAAGTCGTCGATCTCCTGCGGGTCGGCTTGGCGCTGCAGTTCGGCAACGCTCAGCGGTATCTCATACTGGAAGTAGCTGTTCTCGATGTCGGGCGAGTTGCTCAGGTCCAAGTCCTCCGAGTCGGGAAAGCGCGAGTTGCCCTTGGTACCCGGGTTGAGCTTGTTGACGCCCTCGAACGAGTTCAGCTCGGTGCCTGCGAAGTAGTGGCTGAAGCGTTGCTGCAACGACGCGTCTCCCATCGGATAGAAGTTCGCGTTGTTGAAATACGGATCGGCGAAGTAGCGGTAGTCATCGCCCGAGGGGTCGATCTGGGCGCGGCGCAGGTCAAACTCGCATTGCTCACGCTGCGCGCCAGCCAAGCGCCCACAGGCTGCCGCCATCGAGTCGAGGAAATCTGCAAACTGGTTCACCTCATAGAGGTCGGGGTTGTAGTTGCCCACACCGGGCTCTTCGTAGGAGATCAGCCCGTCGAGGCCCACGTCTTCGGTCCGGCGGGCGCTCTCGTCTACATCGACCGAGTTGTTCTGCCGGACGCTGGGCAGGCGCCCCCAGCGTGTCACCGACGACGCGCCTACGTCCGTCGTCGCCAGCCCATCCTCGTTGTTCAAGCGGCCGTCTGGGATGATGTCTTCTGAGATCGTGCCCAGGTCCACGTAGAGCTTGGCATCGCGGCCTGCATCCCGCGCGACATTATCGGCAAACGGGCGGATGATGAACTCCACAAACTCGATGTTGCGCGTCGTGAAGTCGTTGAACCCATCTGGTATGCGCTGCACGATGCCACCCCAGACGTTTTTGGGGTTCTGGGCAAACTCGTCGTACGCCCGCGTGTAGTTGTACGGCCCGCGCTCGTTGGGGGCAAAGAACAGGTCGAGGGTCTGCAGCTCTTCACTGTCGCGCTCCACCTGGCGGTCGGGAAACACGTCGAGCACGCGTACAGGCACCACGGATAGGGCCTCGTAATCATCCTGCACATCGATGCCCCCCAGCTCGCTGAGGAGGCCACGGCTCACCTGGTACCACGAGAACTTGCCGCGCCAGTTGCTGCGCAGCGAGTCGGCGTCGAGACCAAACTGATCGGGGCCGACGGCTGCAATAGAGTCGGGCGACGCACTCAGGCGCCAGGCGCCCGGCTGCCTGAACTGGAAGGTGTTCTCGAACGCCTCGAAGTCGTCGATGTAGGTGATGCCTTTGAGTTCGTCGTCTTTCAGGTCGCGCCCGTTGGAGCGCAGCTCGCGCCGCGTGCGCTCGAAGGCGGTCGTTTGCGAGTGCCCCGGCCGCAGCTGCGCGAACTCGCCCGTGATCTCGATAGAGCTGTTGGCCTTGGTCTGGATCAGCGGCAGCCAGTCGATGGCGCGCGTCAGCCAGTACGGCTCCAGCTTCAGCTGCCCGTCCACACCCCAGATGGTGTTCTGGATCGGCTCCTCGCCGATGCGAAACTTGTCCACGGGCGAGCGCTGGCTGAGGCGCATGAGCGTACTCCCCATGCGGAACCGCTCGTCGAGCTCGTACTCCACGCGCGTGCCCAGCAGCGTCTTCTGCTGCACGTTGAACAGCTGGTTCTGCTCATACTCGATGTCGATCTTCCGGCCGGCGGCCACGAGCGACTGGTTGATGATGTTGACCGTGCCCAGCTGGTAATCGACGGTGTAGTCCACGCCCTCAGCCAGCACCGCACCGCCCGCCGTGACGCGCACGGAGCCCTCGATGATACCCGTGAACGCGCCGAGGTCGTAGAACGACTGCGCCGAGCCCTTGTACGAGCCCGCGATGGTGTACACGTCCAGCTGCGTATCCAAGCGCGCGTTCTGCTGCTTCTTGGTGTACAGGTTGTCGAAGACGAGCAGGTTTTTCGCGTTCTGCTTCTCTTCCTCCGAGAGCGCCGTGCCGTCGATGATCTCCTCGATGCGGCTGCCGAACGGCTCTATCACCGGGAAGATCAGCCGGCCGCGCCCAGGGTCGATGGTGTAGTTCGAGAGGTAGTCAAACTGGTTGTCCGGCCCGTCGCGTCCGTCTTCGTTGATGCGGTCCAGCTTGAGGAGGTTGAGCAGCTCGTCGCGTATGCCGAGGCCCGGCAGCGTCTTGGAGCGCACCTTGCCCGGCGGCTCGTAGAAGACATCGAGCTCGAACTCGTTGGCGTTGATGCCGCCGCCCTGCAGCGGGTAGATGTTGCGCATCTCCAGGTACCACGCGGCCGGGTTGAAGCCGCTCTCCAGCGCCGGCTGCCGCGACTGCTTGGGGCGCAGCAGCTTGAGCACGAGGCGGTCCTCCGTCTGCGTCCCGTCCGACCCGCCCGAGCTGGCCACGAAGTCGCCCACCTCTACGGCGCTGCCGGCGGAGAGGTACCGGAAGGAGATGGCGATCGCCTCGCCTTCCTGCACCCGCTGGCGCAACGTGACGTAGCCCAGGTACGGATCGAAGTCGTAGTCGCGCCCCTCCAGCATAAGCCGGAAGCGCCCGTTGACCCAATCGTCGTTGGTCATCGGTACATCGCGCGTGCCGAAGTACGACTGCAGGTCGGTGTTGCCGTCGCGCAGGACATCGAGGTCAAACTCAGAGTACTGATGATTGCCGTTTTGCGGTAGCTGCGTGCGATCGTATGCATCAGCCTGCTCCAGGATATCGACCTCCTCGCCCAGGTCAACCACAGCCACGGCCTGGCGGAGGTCGTCGTCGTCGTTGTTGAACCGCTCCAGCTTCCACATCTCGATGTCGGTGATGCCCTCAAAGCGGCCGTCGAGCACAACGCCCAGGCTGGGCTCTGACATGGCGTCTTCCCATCGGTTGCGGAAGTAGTAGCCCACGAAGAAGTGGGTGTCCGATTCGTAGTTGGTGGGCTTGACGCTGAACTCGATCTCCTCGGCCCCGCCGTCGATGCTGAGGCTGTTGGCTTGGCCCTCCTCCTGGCTGATGACGCTGGTGATGCCGAACCCGCCAATCTGCAGCTTGCTCTTGAGTCCGAACAGGCTCTGGCCGCCGCGGATGAGCGTGGAGCGCGTGTCGAGCAGCACGTTGCCCGCCTCGATGCTCTGGATGATCTCGTCCTCGTAGCCCTGGTACTGCAGCTTGATCTGGTTCTGGTAGTCGAAGTCCTGCTGCGTGTCCCAGCTGACGTCCACGCGCAGCTTGTCGCCGATGGTGCCGTTGATACCGAGGCGCAGGTCCTGCTTGAAGTCGGGGTCGATCTGGCGCGAGCGCCCGGTGACGGCCACCTGCTGGTCGCTGTCGCGGTAGTTGAAGCCTGCGTTGATGTTGGCTTGGCCGTTGACGCGCAGGTCTACCTCGTTGGTGCCGAAGATGGTGGTGAAGGCGCTGTTGCGTCCCCCTGGCACCACGATGTTGAAGCCGAGGCCACCGCGGTTGCGGTTGAGCTGCTGCCGGGCGCGCTGCACGACCAGCTCCTGCCAATTGGTGCGCGCGTCCTCGTCGAACCGCTGCTGACGGTACGCCTCGTAGTCGAGCTCAACGGGGTAGCGCACGTCGCTCTCGCCCACCCGCTCACTGATGCGGAAGACGTCTTCGGTAGAGTCCAACTCGACCTGATGCTCCCAGTAGCTGCCCAGCTTCAGCGACAGCGCGCGCTGGCTCCGCGGAAACAGCAGCGCCGAGCGGCGGTCTTGGCGCGGGCGTATCAGGTAGTTGAGGGCACGCGGCGCGTAGAAGGTCGAGTCGGTACTGTCGGCGGCGAGGGTGTCTAGCCGCAGGGAATCGAGCGCGAGCGTGTCGAGCGCGGTGGTGTCGCTGTCGGCGCGTGCAATCCAGGTCTGCGCCTCTAGCTGAGCCAGCGCGGCCTGCGTACGCGCGGCCTGCTCGGCATCCCACACGAGCCAATCCTTGACCACGCCGCTGGTGTCTGCAGCGGTGGAGGCGGCGTGGCCCACCATCCATACCAACACGAGTCCGGCCGCGCCCAGGAGGCCGACTAGAACACGGAGCGCACGGAGGGGGTAAACGTCACGACGGACGGCGTTACGCACTTGCACGAGGTAACCCAGACTGTTCTGCTTATCGCTTTCTACGGAGCGTGGGTGGTGGCCCAAGCCTAGCGGGGGAAGTGGTAGCGATATGGGCTAATACGCGCTCTCGGTTGTCTCAAAAACAGTATGGGTTCGGGGCAATCATCGGCAGCGGGCGCCCAAAGTCAAGTCGGGCATGCTTTTCGCCGATCTGCAGAACGGGGCGCGGAATAACACGCGAAACCTCCGCATGATTGCTCGCCGTCTACCCCATTGTAACTGATTTGTTTTCTACTACAAACGATGCCCGCCCAACACCCAGTCCGGTATTTTTTACTGACCTCGATTCTACTTACCGGAGCGGCGGGCTGTACCGCCACGCGCGGTAGCATAGGGAACCCGGCGCATGCTGAGGCCAGCATCCGCGCCGTACTCGACGCCCAGGTAGTCGCCTGGAATGCCGGCGACATCGAGGGCTTCATGCAAGGCTACTGGAACGCACCCGAACTGCGCTTTGCCTCGGGCGGCAACGTCCGCGAAGGCTGGCAGACCACGCTGCAAAGCTATCAGGCGGGCTACCCCGACCGCGAGGCGATGGGCACGCTCGGCTTCGACGACCTCGCCATCCGTGTCCTCAGCAACGATGCCGCCTACGTCTTTGGGCGGTGGCGCTTGTCGCGCGGCGGCACCTACGACGACGCCTCGGGCCTGTTCACGCTGATCTTCCGGCAGCACGCCGAAGGCTGGCGGGTAGTGCATGACCATACTTCGGCCGCCGACTGACCCGAACGCCCTCTCTACGCCAACTCCTCTACCCTTATGACCGCTTCACTGCTCGAAAACAACGTCATCGTTATCACAGGTGCCGCAGGTCGGCTGGGCCAGCGGCTCGTCAAAGCGTTTGCCGAGGCTGGGGCAACCATCGTGGCGCTCGTGTACAAAGCCGAAGAGGCCTACGACCTCCCGTTCCCCGCCGAGGCGGAGGGGTGGGCTTTCCCTGTCGATGTGACGGATGAGGCGCAGGTGCAGGAGGTCTTCGCCCACATCCGCGAGCAGATCGGTCCCGTCGATGCCGTCATCCACACGGTGGGCACCTGGGACATGGCGCCCTTTGCCGAGACGTCGCTGGCAGACTGGCAGGAGATGATCGACCTCAACCTCACCTCGACGTTCCTGACGTTCCGCGAAGCCATCAAGGTGATGAACAGCGGCGGGCGGCTCATCGGCTACACGTCTGCGCACGGCGCCGACGGCGGGCAGGCGCAGCAAGGCGCGTACGGCGCAGCCAAAGCGGGCGTCATCCGGCTCATCGAAGCCATCGCCGACGAGTATGCTGACCAAGGCATCACCGCCCACGCCCTCGCGCCCTCTACGATCGCTTACGATGGAGAGTCCGAAGGCGTCTCCGCCGACGACCTTGTGGACCTGACCATGATGGTAGCGATGGCGCCCGCCGCTCCGCTATCAGGACAGGTGATCAAGGCCTACTGAGGCAGCCTCCTTACTTATCTTGCTCCACCAGGAGCTGCTCAAGCCGCTGGAGGCGGGCTTCGAGTGCTTTGACCTGCTCATCTTTGGCAAGGATATACAACACCAACTCTTCGATCTTCTCCATCTGGAGGGTCTGCATCTTGGAGACGGCCAGCCCATTGGTCTGTACCTCATCAGCAGAAGGGATACCAGGCAGGTGCCCATATTCCGCGATGTGCTGACGCACTTCATCCAACGACGGCAGCACATAGCCGTCTGCGAATACATAGTCAGCCCAGTTGCTCTCTACGAGTACCTCAACGCTGCGTATCACGCCGTTCACATCGAGCGCATTCTCAGGCGTTGCGGTCCCAATGCCTACCTGCCCGCTCTGCTCGAACGTCACGAGGGGCGCGCCGCTGGTATCGGCGCCGACGAGATGAAGCCGCGCGGCGCTGTCAGAGCCAAAGGTGGCGTCGTGCGTCCAGTGCATGGCCGTCCCGTTATCCGCCGACTCGAAGGCGATGCGGCTCGCCTGAGCGGCTCCGGACTGCGTGGAGCGGAGGCGTAGCTCTGGCAACGCACTCTCGATGAGAACGCGTTCGAAGTGCCCATCGGTGACGTGCGTAGAGTCGGGCATTGGGGGCAAATAGGAGCCAAAGGGAAAAGGTGTGGCGGAAACCACGTTGGTGGTGTCGCCGTCCAGCGCGTTCTTGCCGCTATAGGTCCAGTTGCCGGGGTTGAACATGAGGCCATCCGCTGCCGTGTCGTTGCGGCGGTAGGCCCAGCCATCGGTGTATTCCCACACCTCGCCGTTGCCGTCTACGTTCGCGTCGCCGAAGGAGTCGAGCAAGACGCCGTTACAGAACACCTCGACGGCGTCGTCGCCGTTCAGGTTGACCGCAGAGGCTGTGAAGGACGGGCCAAAGCCGAACCACTGCTGAAACTGAACGGCTTCGCTTGACACGTAGATAAAGTCACCCGCTTGCGCGCTACCGCTGAGAAAAAACTCTTCGCCGTCTGACCCGCCGCCATTGTTGGCGACGCCGATGGCGCAGGCAGCAAGGTCGGCAACGGCTTCAGGTGCGAAGAGCTCGATTACTTTGGGCGACCCGCCCGGCAGTGGGCCATCGATCACGCCAGTGATGACGAGGTCTTGGGCGTGCGCAGTGACGGCAATTCCCACCAAGAGCATGACGAACGCGGCGATATGGCGGAGTGGGTTGGGAGACATGTGAGTACCTTTGTGGCTTATAAGCAGCTGCATGGGCCGCGCATGAATTGAGATTACGAGTAACTGCAAAATGCGCCTTTTCGCCAGGTACTTCCTTTTGATTTGATTAAGGTTTATGAGACGATCATTAATTAATGTTGGGAGCCTTTCTTAATAATCTCCAGGCTGTTTATTAGATCGTCTACGGTCAGACACACAGGAGTTGGACCACCGTCTCATGCTCAGCACGATCTACCCTGTCTCCTCGTCCAGCTCGTGCCCCGTGTAGTTCTCACGCGTCCCCGTACCCGCCTGGTACACACGACCCGGCATCTCCATGCCGAACGGGTAGTAGTCCGACGCACCCACCGTCACTCCGTCTTCGTTCACCGTCGCTCGGATTGAGCCCAGGTGATCCGATACGTAGTAGTACCGCTTCGACGCCCCCGAGCGCGCCACGCCCTCGATGTTCATCACCAACACCCCGTCATTGCCTAGGTCGGCATCATCGTGGAAGACGGCGAGTTGGTCGAGCTTCAGGCCAGGGCTCTGCGGCAGGAAGTGCAACGTCAGCTCGAGCGGCTGACTGACCGAGACGGTGTAGTCAGCGCTAGGTAAGTGCAGTGTGCGCCCGCATTGGCCGGCGGGTGTGGGCGTGGGGGAATGCAGCCCCGGAGCGCGTCCGGCAGGTCGCTGGCGTCAGCCTGGGGACTGACGGCTGGAGCGTGGAGGGACCGCTTCATTTTCATTCACTGCAGGGCGTACCAACTTCCTCCGGTTCACCAACAGGATAATCCCTTGCAATACGATAGCAATGCTAACTGGGAGTAACGACTGCCATAGGGCGCTTACCACTCTCCACTGAGCAATCTCAGCACCAGACCAGTGGTCGAAGACGTAATACATCCAGAATACACTGCAAACAAGGCCAGTAAAAACCAATGCGAGCAGCAGGAGCACAGACATTGTTCTGTGCCCCTGTTCGGTATCTGTCTTTCCTCTTGTTTTTTGGAACCAGTACAACATAGCCAAACCTGTTACTAAGGGAATTAGCCACAGAGGGAGAAATGTGGGAAGGTAGAACATTTACTCGTCCAGTCTAATTTCCTTTGTATAAGCCAGTCCTTTTCCAGGTGACCCTACCAGTGTATCCAGGATGCTCGTTCTTTCTCACACCAAAAGGATACGCATAGCCGAGCTTCGCCTTGTAGTGTCGGTTAACAGCATTTCCGTAGCTTCCTCCAGCTGGGTGACCGTGGCCGACTAGCTCATGCATAAGTACAACGCCATTTGGCTCATTAAACTTATTCCCGTCCGCCGAGATTAGAACGGTCCCGCCATTTGCATGGTCGTAAAGACGTCCCATCGAGGCAAATGCTGTTGAGCCCAAGGTCTTAGGTAACTCTGTATTACCGGGCACATACTCAATGTTGAACACATTCTCAGTAGTATTTATCACGTCGAACAAGGCGGAAGTATACTTATCTTGACTCCAATCAAAATTACTCTCTGCAGTTGACAATTTATAAACTGTGACCTTTTCCGTCTTCTGTGTCCCGAAGATGCCCCCTATATCCCACCAGGCCTTGGTTGTGATTTCTCTCTCCTCTCCAACAACGGTAATGTTGGTATCACCCTCGTGGTTGGCATGAGCTGCATTTAACTCGTCTGCTGCTCTTTGGCACTCCCTCTGAATTTTGCACTCTACCTCTCTGCCGTCTGGATCAATGTTTCCCATCGGATTACCAAGCACGTAGTTGTACGGCGAGAACTCTGGATACTTATCTGCCAGCGGGTCAACTGCGCCCCACCTCCCGATCACCGAGTCGTAGTACCTCGCTCCCGCGTAGATGAGGCTGGTTTCGGTATCCAGCTCGTGCCCCGTGTAGTTCTCCGCCGTCCCATTGCCCGCCTGGTACACCCGGCCCGGCATCTCCATGCCGAACGGGTAGTAGTCCGACGCACCCACCGTCACGCCATCCTCGTTCACGGTCGCACGCACACTGCCCAGGTGATCCGCCATGTAGTAGTACCGCTTCGACGCTCCCGAGCGCGCCACACCCTCCACGTTCATCACCAGCGGACCCGTGCCCAGGTCGGCGTCGCTGTGGAAGATCGCCAGGTCCACCAGCTTCAGCCCGGCGTTCTGCGCCAGGAAGTG
>JBCCMF010000076.1:0-16639 GCA_039026435.1 Bacteroidota bacterium | reverse complement strand
GTGATGTCGTCCCCGCTGGCACCCATCAACGTATGCCAGAGTTCTCGGGGGCGTCAGAAAAGACCTTCCGCATGATGAAGCGGGGCGATAGATCAAGTCCCAGCGCCGCTTCCTCGTCGCGCAGGGTGTGGAGCACAGGCGTCAGGTCGGCATCGGGCAGCACGCGGTACCCGAGGCGCCGATACCAAGGCGCATTCCACGGCACCTCGCGGAAAGTGGAGAGGGTAAGCGTGGCATGACCACGCGCCGCCATTGCGCGCTCCACATGGCGCATCAGTGCGGTGCCGATGCCGCTTCGCCCCTGTGCCGGATCGACGGAAAGCTCCTCCAGGTGGGCGGTGCCATCCGCCAACCGTTCAACAAGCGCGAAGTCAACGAGTTGGTCATCGCTGCCCGCGACCCACAGGCAACCGGCCTCGGCAGCTCGAACCAACAGATCCGGCGATCGAGGCGGCATACGGGCGATTTGGGGCAGGCCTACCTCGGTAAACCGCTGGCCCGCGGCATGCTCAATCTCCTGCAACCGCAGCGCATCGGCAGGCCGTGCCGGGCGGATGGTGAGGGCAAGATCGCACGAGGCTTTCATTATGCTGGAGAAACTTGCGGTTTACCGTGCCTGTTTTAGTATGCTTTTGTCAATAAATGCTATGCGAGTGCGCGGATGTCAGTGAAGTATGTTGCGCTAGGCGCCACGGATGTGATTGGGGCCAGCTGTCACTATTTGGACATCGAGGGCACCGGGGTTGTGTTGGACGCGGGCGCCGACCCGGAGGAGGAAGGCATGGCGAGCGTGCCGCGCCTCGACCTCATCGCCGACCACCCGGACCGCCACCTGGACCACGCCATCGTCACGCATGCACACCACGACCATCTGGGCTCGGTGCCTGTGCTGATCCGCCAGTTCCCGCACGTGCAGGTGCACATGACCAAGGTGACGCAGCGCCTCGCCGACCTGCTGCTGCCCGCCTCGGCGCGCTTGCAACGCCGCCGGTTGATGGAAGGCTCCTCGGAGGCGTCGCCGCTCTTCGACGAGGAGGAGCTGGAGATGCAGAGCTACGTCCACCTGGGGCACGACTACGAGCAGCCGTTCGAGGTGTCGGGCGTGCGCGCCAATGTGCCCGTGGAGGCTACATTCTACGACGCGGGGCACGTGCTGGGCTCGTCCTCGGTGCTGCTCAGCTACGAGACGCCCGAGGGCGACACGCGGCGCCTCTTCTACACGAGCGACATCAACCTGCGCGCGCAAACGATCATTCCCGCCGCCAGCCTGCCCGACGAACCCATCGACGTGCTGCTGCTGGAGACCACGCTGGGCGCCGACCCCAAGGCTGAGCTGACCACGCGCCGCACGGAAGAGAAGCGCTTCGGCGAGTCGATTGCGCGGGTGCTGGACCGTGGCGGCACCGTGCTTATCCCTGTATTTGCACTGGGTCGCGCGCAGGAGATCCTGGCGCTCATCGGCCGCTACAAAGACCGGGGCATCATCCCCAATCGCATCCCCGTCTACACCGCCGGGTCGATGCGCGCCATCGCCGACGTGTACGACAAGTCGCGGTACGCTACGCCGCGCCTCAACAACGACTTTGAGGTCTTCGGCGTCTCGCAGCGGCGGCTCCCGCGTTCCAACCAGCGGACCCGCGAGGCCTTGCGCGAGCCCAGCATCCACGTGGTGGCCAGCGGCATGATGTTCGAGCGGACCATCTCGAACCGCTTGGCGCAAGTCGTGGTGGAGGAGGAGAACAACGCCATCTTCCTCGTCGGCTACACGCGCGAGGACGCGCCTGCAGGCGCCCTGCTCGCTGCCGCCGCGTCGGACGACCCCGAGGCTGAGGTGACGCTCGACAGGCTGGTGGGGCCGCAGCCGCTCAAGTGCGAGGTGGACCGCTTTCGGTTCAGCGGTCACAGCCACCGCCGCGACCTCATCCAACTCGTCGAGGAGCTGGGGCCGAAGAAGGTGCTGCTCGTCCACGGCGAGAGCGAGGCGCGCACCTGGATGGCCGACAACATCGGCTTCTTCTATCCCGACGTCGAGGTGATCTCGGCAGGCCTGGGCGAAGAGGTCGAGTTGCTGTAAGACGCGTGGGGTGACGCTGGGCGGTGTAGGGCGGATCGTGTACCTTACGGTTGTGCGCTCTCCCCATGCCTGACGCCCACCACGGGCCTGCTGCCTATGCCCCGCCTTGTTCTGCCGCGCCGCCACCTCGTCGGCAAGGCCCCCGGCGTGCTCGCCGATGCGCCGGAAACGGTCTCGGCCGACATCCACATCCTCGGCTACGACGCCACCAGCGTCCACGAGCGCACCGTGCCCGACACCGACGCCGCCAAGGCGTTTCTCGACGCCAACACGGTGACGTGGTTCAACATCAACACGGTCGAAGAGCAGGCCGTGCAGCGCCTGGGCACGCTCTTCAAGCTGCACCCGCTCACCCGCGAGGACATCGTCCACACCTGGCAGCGCCCCCGCATCGAGGTGTTGGACGAGTACGTCTACATCGTGCTCAAAATGCTGTCGTTCGATCCTAAGCAGCGCCAACTCAACGCCGAGCAGATCAGCATCATCCTCGGGCCGCGCTACGTGGTCAGCTTCCAGGAGCGCGCGGGCGACCTGTTCAATCCGCTCCGCCAGCGCATCCGCGCCAGCCGAGGCCGCATCCGCAGCATGGGCGCCGACTACCTCGCCTACGCCATCCTCGACATCGTGGTGGACCACTACTTCGTGGTGCTGGAGCAGATGGGCGAGCAGATCGAGGCGATGGAGGAAGAGGTGCTGGGCAACCCAGAGCCGACCCTCCAGCGCGAGATCAACGACCTGCGCCGCGAACTCATCCGCCTGCGCCGTTTCGTGTGGCCCATGCGCGAGGTGTTCAGCCAGATCGACCGCAGCGACACCGCCTACTTCTCCGATGCCATCAAGCCGTTCCTCCGCGATGCCTACGACCACACGGTGCAGATCATCGAACTGGCCGAGTCCCTGCGCGACGTCCTCTCGGGGCTGATGGACCTCTACATGACGAGCATCAGCAACAAGATGAACGAGGTCATGAAGGTGCTCACCATCATCGGCACCATCTTCATCCCGCTCACCTTCATCGCCGGGATCTACGGGATGAACTTCGCCCACATGCCCGAACTCCAGTGGGCGTACAGCTATTACGTCTTCTGGGCCGTCATCCTCACGCTGGGCGCTGGCCTCGTCGCGTTTTTCCGGCGAAAGAAGTGGCTTTGATGCCTCGCTTTGGGATGTCAGCATGCGTAACGCAGCAGCCGGATTTCGCTCCAAAGTCCCCCCTCCCGGGAGCTGGGAGAGGGACAGGGTGAGGGCGAATTGAGGGCTGGCAACCGTACCTATTCTACCTCACCCCAACCCTCTCCTAGCTCATAGGAGAGGGGGCTCGTTGTGCTAGATCAGCGCGCTATATACTCCTCCGCAGCGCTCGCAACGGTGGTTGCCAGAGATGATGGGGAGTGCAGCAGAACATGACCTCAAACGCAAAACTGCCGACTTATGAAAACCATCATGATTGCCGCGCTGGGCTACAACCACGTCATCGGCGTGGGCGAAGACATGCCGTGGGATGTGCCGGAGGAGTACCAGCACTTCCTCGACACCGTGGAGGGGCACACGATCCTGATGGGCCGCGTCACGTTTCTGCTCTCGCAGCCGCACCTCAAAGACACGCATAACCTCGTCGTCAGCCGCTCGACGGACGAGATCGAGGGCGCCGAGGTGTTCACCACGCTCGATGCCGCGCTAGAGCGCGCCGAGCAGATTGGCGGTACGCTGTTCATCGGCGGCGGCGGCACGGTGTACGCGCAGGCGTTGCCCTTCGCCGATGAGATGCACCTGTCCTACATCCCGCACCCCACGGGCGGCGCCTTCGAGGGCGATGTCTACTTCCCCGCGTTCGGCGGCGACCCGTGGGAGGTCGTGCAGCGCGAAGACCGAGGTAGCTACGAGTTCGTCATCTACCGCCGCCGCTCCGGCTAGGCCAAGGCTGGCGGTTGTACAGCGCCTTGCCCGCCGCCTCGTACGGGTCGTCGGCCACCCAGAACGGCGCCTCGTCGTCGTTGGCGATGAGGCGGGCGGCGTGGGTGTAGGCTTGCGTGAATGTCAGCAGGTACGCAAAGTCGAAGTGTTCGTCCGCCTCGTCGGCAGCCTGGTGGTAGTACTTCATGATCTCGGCGTCGAAGGCGCGGAAGCCCGCCGAGAAGGTAGGCGCGGGGATGCCCGCTCGGGCAAAGTTGACGTTATCGGAGCGGTTGAACAAGCCTTCGCCAGGCGACGGATCGGCGATGGCGCCGAGGCCGTAGCGCGCCGCGCCCGCTTCCAGGTGCCGATCGGCGGTGGTGCGGCCCAGCCCCACGACGGTGACGATGGAGGTGTCGTTGTAGCCGCCGTTGTCGATGTTGAGCACGTAGACGATGTCATCGAGCGCTACCAGGGGGTTGTCCACGAAGTAGCGGCTGCCGATCAGCCCAGACTCTTCGGCGGTGACGGCCAGGACGATGACCGAGCGGCGCGGCGGCGCCTCGGCGAAGGCGTGCGCGGCGTTGATGACCGCGACGGTACCCATGCCGTTGTCGCGGGCGCCGTTGAAGATGGAGTCGGCGGGGGTGGCGCCGCGCTTGTCGAGGCCTGCGCCGATGTGGTCGTAGTGCGCCATCAGCAGCAGGTACTGGTCGCGCAAGGCCGGGTCGGTGCCTTCGATCAGGCCGACCACGTTCGGCGAGGTGCGGTCGATGGTCTGCATGCCCGACGACTGCAGCCGCATCGTGCCGAGGTCGCCCGCCTCGGCTTGTGCCAGCAGTCCGCCCTCGGCGTCGGTCACCCACACGTATGGTAACGTCGGCGAGCCCGCGCTCAGCGCGAGGCGCCCCGACTGCAGCGTACCAATCACCGTCGCGAGCGGGCGCCCGCCCTGGTAGACCTCCACGACGCCTGCGGCATCTGCTTCAGCCAGTCGGCTGGCCTTGCCCGTCATTGCCCGGAGCGCCCCGCCAAGGCTCTGGTCGTCAGGTTGCCCGAATCGCACGAAGGCGATCTTGCCGTCTACATCGACAGCGTCGAGGTCCTCCGGTGTGGCGAAGCCCGCGTCCACGGCTTCGGCTTCTATGTCTGTCGCTGGCCCGCCCATCACGAGGAGCGTGGCGCCTTGCTCGAACGTGGTGGCGTTCCACATCAGCAGGCCGACCTCCGCAGGACGTTGCTCGGCGAGGGGGACGTATTGGAAGTACTCGTCGGCGCCGTCCATGGGCTGGACGCCAGCGGCGCGGAACTGCTCAGCGATATATTGGGCAGCCGCGTCGCCACCGGGCGTGCCCGGGTCGCGCCCCATCATATCATCGGACGCCAGGGTGCGCAGGTGGGTACTGGTCTGGTCCAGGGCAAAGCGATCCTCAGGCCACTGGGTCGAGTCCGTCACGAAGAGGGCAGGCGAAGGCGTTTGCGACTCGGGTCGGCTACACGCGGCAAGCGTGAGCACAGCAAGGAGCAGGGCGAGGCGGGGCATAGGCCGAGTGGTTGGCGGGATAGCAGGGCGAAGATACGATGCGGGCATCAGGGCCATCCGCTTGCGGCTTCGGGGGCCGTTGAATACGTTGTCGATTCCCACCAGCTTCCCCAAGTCGCCATGCGTCACCTGCTACCGCCCGCCTTCACGCTTTTCCTTCTCGCCAGCTCGGTTGCCCCAGTCTGAGCTTGACGCTGAGCTGTCAGAGATCGAGGCGCGCTAGGAATAGCTTGAGGAAGGATCGGCGTAAACCTTAGTGCCGGAGACACATAGAACGCACACCTCAACCTTCGCCGTTTTCTGTCATGCGATTAAAAGGCTCTGAAGTCAGCTTCCAGGTGGTCTACGAAGGCGCTGCCCTAGAGGCTGGAACGATGAGTGTGCGCCAACTCGCTCCAGCCTTGCTGGCGCTCTCCGACTTGGTGGATCAAGCGAACACGGTGGTCAACGGCACGACGGCAGAAGTCACGTTGCAGTTCCAGGCGACACAGAAAGGCTCGCTCGAAGTGCACCTGGGCCTCCTCGTCGATTTTCTGGACGGAATCTCAGATTTTTTTTCTGGCGATGGTCTCTCCACGCTCGACACCATTCTCAGTCTCCTCGGCATCTCGGGAGCGGCTGGCCTTTTCCAACTCATCAAAAAGCTACGCGGAAAGGCACCTGCGAAAGTGCTCCGTATCCCTGGCACCAACCGCGTTCGCATAGAGTTTGGCGACGAGGTGATCGAAACAGATGCCCGTGTGCTCGCGCTCTATCAAAATCGCTCGGCGCGCGAGCAGGCCCATCGCGTCATTGAACCGCTGGACGGCGAGGCCATCCGCACGTTTGTCACTCGATACCAAGAGCAGCAAACGATAGCAGTCACATCCGACGAGGCGGCCTATTTTGAGCCTCCTGCCATCACTCCGCAGGCGCTCGAAGACAACGTGGTGCAACGTGTATTCTCCGTCGTGGCCTTGTCGTTCAAAGAGGACAACAAGTGGCGGCTCTCCGATGGCGAGAACACCTACAGTGTGCGCCTCCTCGACCAGGCCTTCGTTGACTTGGTTCAAGAAGGCCGCATCGCGTTCAGCAAACGGGATTTGCTACGTGTCAACATGCGCACCCGCCAGTGGAAGACCGAGCAGGGCCTCAGAACCGAGTACGAGATCGTCAACGTATTGGAGCACCTGCGCGATGATCAGATTGACCTACCCTTCGCCTAGCCATGTCCCCTTTCGCCGCGTTTTTCGGCATCTACACGTGATGAGTGAACTGGAGACGATGCGATGACACGGCTTTTCTTGGCGATGCTGTTGATCACGGGGACTTGGCTTGCGCCCGCAGCCCAGGCGCAGACGGTGACAGCCGACCTGGCCGCGCGAGCGGTGCAGCAATACCAGGCGGGCGACTTTCCCGCGGCCGTGCGGCTCATCGGCGAGGTGATGGCTGCCGAGCCTGCGGTGCCCGTGGAGTTGCACCGAATGCTGGCGTCGGCGCACCTGCAGCAAGGGCAGACGGCGGCGGCGAGCATCGCGCTGGAGAACGGGCTGGCGGCCTACCCCGGCGATGTGCTGCTGCGCTACCTCAACGTGGAGACCCTGCTCGCCTTCGAGCGCTTCGACGAAGCGTTGCGCCTGGCTACGCGGCTGGAGGGCGACCTCGTGCAATCGCCCGATCCCGCGCTGGACCTCGTCAGCTTGCAGCAGCGCATCGGACAGCTGTACCGGATGCAGGCGGGCGAGGCGTATCAGGCGGGGCGCACCCGCGAGGCGCTCACCGCCTTCGAGCAGGCGCGCACCTACCTGCCCGACTCGGTGGCCGTCCACAACAACATCGCGTATCTCTACCTGCAGCAAGAGGCGTGGACGAGCGCCCGCGACGCCGCCGACCGTGGTCTACAAGAGCACCCCGGCCACCTCAGCCTGTTGCAGATCAAGGCGCAAGCGCTGGTGGAGTTGGAGGATTACCCGGCTCTCGAAGGCGTCTACGCCATGCTCTACCGTCGCGGCGACAAACCCGTGGACTACGGGCTCGGCTACGGGCAAGTGCTGCTCGCCAACGGCAAGTACGCCGAGGCGCAAGAGGTCTTCGACGACTTGCTCGCCCGTTTCCCCAGCGAGGCCAGGCTCTACGACGCCCTCATCAACCTGGCCAGCCAGCGGTTCGATCTCAACTCGAAGCTGAAGCTGCTCCGCATGAAGCAGGACCAGTTCCCCGACGACCCCGAGGTGCTGCGCAGCATCGCCGAGACGCTGGAGGGCATGGAGCGCTTCGACGATGCCCGTGCCGCCTACGACTCGCTGGCGGCGTACCAAGACTTCGCCGACGATAGCCAGACCGCCGTGGCCGAGACGTTCGTGAAGCAGGACAGCCTAGCCGTGGCCACCACGCTCTACCGCGACCTGCTCACACAGCGCCCGGACGATGCAGCACTCTGGCGCTCGCTCGGCGCCCTGCTGGAGCAGCAGGCGCGTTGGCCCGAGGCGCTCGACGCCTACCGCAGCCTCCACGCCCGCACCGCCGACGGGTTCTCCCACCGCAAGCTCGGCGAAGCCTATGAAGCCCTCAGCCAGCCCGACTCGGCGCTGGTCCACTATGCCGCCGCCCGCGACTTGGGCACCACGCACCCCGTCCCGTACCATCGCGCCTCCGTCATGCGCTACGAGCGCGGCGACGCCGAGGCGGCGTTTGCCCTCGCGCAGCAGGCGCTGGTGCTCGGGCTGCGCGGCGTGGAGTCGCTGCAGGAGCAGATGCAGGGCCAGCTGCAAGGGCAGGACCTCGCCAGCGTGGAGCAAGACGCCGTCCGCTCCACGAAGGACGAGCTCGAGGTCTACGATGCCACCACCGAGGCGGCCTTCCGTCACCTCACGGCGCACTTTCCGGCCGATGAGGTGGAGCCGCTGTTTCAGCGGCAGGTGCAGCAGTACCCCGGCTCGGGCAAGCTGCTCTACCTGCTCGGCACGTTCTACGAGGCGCACGACCGGGCTGTCGAGGCGCAGCAGCAGTACGAGAGCGCCGTCCGCTTTGTCGCGCGGCTGCGTCCGGCCCACCTCGCCCTCGGCCAGCTGCACGAGCGCAACAGCGACCCGCGCCAAGCGATCCTGGCCTACGAGCGCGCCCTCGCCCTCGACGACCAAGCGCCCGAGGCCTACCGCGCCCTCATCCGCCTGTACCGCAGCCAGGGCAGCCTCGACAGCCTCATCCGCCGTTGGCAGGCGCACTACCGCAGCCGCACCGACAACACCGTCCTACAGCAGCACCTCATCGAAGCCCTCCACAAGGCCGAGCGCTTCGAAGAAGCTCGTGCGCTCATCCGCTCAGAGCAGCCCTAGCGCCACCAGCTCGCGCCGCGCCTGCTGCGTCGAGCTGAAGTGGATGCCGACGATGCCCAGCTTATTGGCTGCGACGATATTGCGGTGCGAGTCGTCGATGAACGCGCAGTCATGGGCCGTCAGGGCATAGCGCTCCAGCAGCAAGCGGTAGATGGCCGGGTCGGGCTTCTTCAGCCCCTCGCGACCCGATACGAGGATGCCCTCGAAGTGCTCGAAGAAGGGGTAGTCCTGCACGTATTCGAACGTGTCGGCGGCCCAGTTGGTGAGGGCGTAGAGCGGCACGTTGCGTGTCCTCAGGTCCTCCATGATCTGCACCGTGTCCTGGTTGATCGGCCCTAGCATCTCGGGCCAGCGCTCGCGGTACGCGTGGATGCGCTCGGCCTCGCGTGGGAAGAGCGCCACCCGCTCGGCGATACCATCGGCCCACGGGCGCCCGGCGTCCATCTCCTCGTTCCAGTCGAGCGGGGTGACCTCGGCGAGGAAACGCTCCATCGCCGCCTCGTCGTCGAACAACTTGCGGTAGAGGTGGCGCGGATTCCACTCGATGAGGACCCCGCCCAGATCGAAAATCACAACAGAAGGCATAAGCAGAAGTCAGAGGGTGGAGGGAGCGGTTTTGACCAGGTGGATGCGGCGCCCGGCTTCGCCCAGGTGTTCGAGGTGAAGGCGCAACGTGCCCGGTGGCAGCAGCGGCTCGATACGCCCGGGCCACTCGATCAGGCAGACGCCGTCGACATAGGCGTACTCGTCGAAGCCCAACGCCTCGAACTCGTCGGGCGATGCGATGCGGTACGCGTCGAAGTGGAAGATCGGCAGGTGCCCGCTGCGGTACTCGTTGACGAGCGTGAACGTCGGGCTGCTCACGTGGTCTTCGTCAACGCCGATCGCTGCGCAGAAGCCTTTGACAAAGTGCGTCTTGCCCGCGCCCAGCCGACCGTACAGCGCGACCACATCGCCCGGCTCTACGTGGCCCGCGAGCCAGGCACCAACAGACTTGGTCGCCTCGGGCGTTGCAGAATCGAAGGGGAACGTAATGGCCACGGTTCGTGCGCTTGTGGTCAGTTTGAGGACAACGCTCTGACCGCGCGGCGCGCGGCCACCGTCAGCGGATCGTGCATGGGCGAGAGCGGCGGCGTGTAGATGAAGTCTTGGTCGGCGAGGTCGTAGACGGTCCCCTGGCCCCGCACCAGCGGCACCAACGCGTTCAGCCGGAGCGCCGCGCCTTCCTCGCCCGCGATGGATGCGCCCAGGATGCGCCCCTTGGCGCGCTCGGCCACGAGACGCAGCCAGATGGGCTTTGCGCCGGGGTAGATCTTAACGCGCGACAGGTGCTGGATGTCGGTGGCGAAGGCGTCGTAGCCTGCCGCTCGCGCTTCGCCAAGGCGGAGCCCCAGCGCCGCCACCTCGAAGCCAAACACGCGCACGGCCGAGGCCAGCGATACGCCACCGAACGTGCGCGGCGTGCCCCGTCCCCGTCGCGCGGCGTTCTTGCCCGCCACCTTCGCCGTCCGATAGGACACGGCGGCCAGGGAAACGTTGACGGGACCGTCGTCGATGACGCGGCGCAGCTCGGCGCCGTCGCCGCAGGCCCAGACGTTGGGCAGGTTGGTGCGCATCTGGCTGTCCACAGCGATGCCGCCCGTCACGCCAATCTTGAGGCCCGCCGCCTGCGCAAGCTCGGTACGCGGCCGCACGCCTACCGCCACAACGACGAGGTCGCAGCCGATGACCTCGTGCTGGTCGGTGCGCACGGCCCGAACAACGCCCTCGGCGGTCCTGAGCAGCGCGGTGGCCCGCTCGCGCCGAAGCTGAACCTGATGATCGGCCACCACGCGCTCCAGCGCCTGCTGCTGGGCGGCCTCGGTCATCGTTGCCAGCGGGCCGTGGGGCGCCAGCACCGTCACCCGCTTGTCCAAACGCCGCAGCGCCTCGGCCACCTCCAGGCCTACGTAGCTGCCGCCGACGATCACAGCATGATCGACCGGGTGCGTGTCGAGAAATGCCTTGAGGTCGATGGCATGCCGCAGCGTGCGCAGGACGAACACGTTGGGGTCATGCGCATGCACGAAGTCGGGGCGGATGGCCGCGGAGCCTGTGGCGAGAATGAACTTATCGAACCGCTCGGTGCGCGTCTGGCCTGTCTGCAGGTCCGTCACCGTCAGCCTGCTCGTTTTTGGCGCGATGGACTCGACGCGGTGCTGCAGGTGGACGGTCACGTGGCGCGTCTGCTCGAACACCTCCGGCTTGACGACCAGCAGCCTCTCGGCATCCTCGATCTGGTCGCCCAGGTAGTAGGGCATCTCGCAGGCGCCGTACGACATGTATTCGCCCTGCTCAAACAGCACCACCTCGGCATCCGCATCGGCGCGCTTGGCAGCAGCAGCGGCGGCAGGACCGCTGGCTACGCCGCCGACGACAGCGATGCGTTGGCTGGGGCGGCGTCCTGGTGGTGGCATGTGGGCGTACAGGATAGGCGAGGAGGAGCCAAAGCTACGACGCAGGCAGTGCTGCTGCCAACGGTGGGCACCTACGGCATCGGCGTCATGTTAGACGCTGGGGCGCCGCGTGTCATGTCGGTACAACGCCATCGATCATCGCTCTGCCCATGCTTGCTCCTGTCCACGCGCTCGACGACCCAGCGGCCGAGCCCGCCATCCAGTACCACGCTCCGATCAACCAGTGGGCCGAAGAGGAGCGCCCTCGCGAGAAGTTGATGCAGCGCGGTGCCTCGGCCCTCACCGATGCCGAGCTCATCGCCATCATCTTCGGGTCGGGCACGCGCACGAAGGCCGGGCCGATCTCAGCGGTGCAGCTGGCGCAAGCGCTGCTCCGCACCTACCCAGGGCTGCACGGCCTCTCCCAGCGCAGCCTCAAGGAGTGCCAGCGCGTCATTGGCATCGGCCCAGCCAAGGCCATCCAGCTGGCCGCCGCCTTCGAGATTGGTCGCCGCGTGGAGGCCAGCCGCGTAGGGCCGCGCGTACAGGTCTGCGCCCCCGCCGATGTGGCCGCCGTCTACGGGCCGCAGATGCGCGACCTGCCGCAAGAGGTGTTCAAGGTGGTCATGCTCAACACCGCCAACGTCATCATCGGCGATTACACCGCCAGCTCAGGAGGCCTTGCCGCCAGCATCGTAGAGCCCCGGCAAGTCTTCAAAGAGGCCATCCTCGAAAACGCCGCCTCGGTCATCTGCTTGCACAACCACCCTTCTGGCAACCCCGAGCCCAGCCCAGCCGATATCCGGATCACGCGTCAGCTTGTGGAGGCCGGTAAGCTGCTTAGCATCCCCGTACACGACCACCTGATCATCGCCGGGCGCACGTACACCTCGTTTGCCGAGCGAAAACTCATATAGTGTGTAAAATATGTAATTCTCATTTTATGCAAGCAGTCATATAGTATCGACGCCTTGCAGTGAAAACGTAAATTCGAACTTCTATTTTCAGCTTAAAATCGATTTAGCTTATCAAAACAGCGTTTTGTGAATCGAAGAAATTCAATAACTAGATCTGAACATATTTCAGACATGTTTGCAAAGATGGCAAATTTATGATGCTCGCGACTTGCGCACCATCTTGAAAAGGTGCTACTCTCAAGGTGAGCAGCTGCTACCTCATTTGTCCTTGCCGACCATGCCTTTTCAGACCATTCCCGAGCTGTTTGCCGCGTACCAGAAGCAGTTTGATCCCACTCAGGCGGTGGGCATCGAGGCGACTATCCAGATGCAGATCGATGGCGAGGGCGGCGGCGCGTATCACTTTGTCATCAAGGATCAGACGATGGCCGTCGTTGAGGGCACGCATGCCGCTCCCGATGTCACCGTCAGGACGACTGCGGCAAACTGGCTGAAGGTCAACAACGGCGAACTGAACCCGATGATGGCCATGATGACGGGCAAGGTGAAGATCAGCGGAGACCTCGCGCTGGCTACGCGCCTGCAAGCCTTGCTCGGGATGTGAGTGTGCTGCTGGAGGTATGCACCGAGCGGGCCGAGGACAGCGTGGCCGCCGTGGCCGCTGGCGCCGCACGCATCGAGCTAAATGCCGCGCTCGCCCTCGGCGGCCTGACCCCCTCAGCCGGGTGCATGGCCGCCACGCGCTCGGCCGTCGAGGTGCCGATCATCGCCATGCTGCGTCCGCGCGCGGGGCCGTTCGCCTACAGCCCCTCCGACTTCGACGTGATGCGACGCGACGCCGACCTCTTGCGCGAGCACGGCGCGGACGGCTTTGCGTTCGGATGCCTCACGCCTCAAGGCCACATCGATACGGACCGCTGTGCTGCGCTCATGGCCCAGCATCCCGATGCCGAGTGGGTGTTCCACCGCGCGTTCGACGTACTGCCCGATCTCCTGGACGGCCTCGATGTGCTGATTGCGCTGGGCGTGCGGCGTGTGCTCACCTCGGGAGGGGCGCCGTCGGCAGTGGACGGGACGCAGATGCTGCAGCGGCTCATCGCGCATGCGGCGGGACGGATCGAGGTGCTGCCCGGCGGCGGCATCCAGCCCCACAACGTGGCGGCGTTGCTCCGCGCCACAGGCGCCACGCAGGTGCACGCCTCGTGCAGCGGGGTTGGCGTCGATCCCTCGGGGCGTCATCATCCTGAACTGAACTTCCGCAGCACCTCGCCGCTGGCTGCCCATCAGTACAAGCATGTGAATACGGCGCAGGTTGCATCGCTTGTACGAGCCGCGTTCAGCGCGTGAAGCGGGTGCCGCAAGCGTAACCAAATCGCTCGCGCCGGAACTGTGCTGCTGGGATCGCGAAGAAGCGAGCGGATAATCGAACAGGTGATGTATGCGGCGTGCCGTGCTACTGAGCAGTCTGGCCCTGATGGTAGGGCTCTGGGGCTGCGATCAAGGAGGAGAGAACGGGTCGGACTTGGTCGACTTCGAGACCGTGTTCGCCCCGCCCACCGATGTGGAGCTCTCGGCCATCCGGGCCGACTGGGCCAGCCGCGACGTGTCGGCGCAGCAGGTGGCGGTCGTGGCAGAAGGAGCCATTGACCTGAGGTTCGATGTGAGCGCGCAGGTGCGCATCGTCTCGCATCGGGTAGCGGGCGTCACGCACTACGGCGCCGTGATCATCCCCGACGGGTTGGCCGAGGGCGCGCCGATCATGGTCTACAGCCACGGCGGCGACGAAGGGACGTCTGTGGATGAGGCGGTGCAAGTAGCCAGCGTCTTGGGCACGGAGGTCGGGCGGTTTGTCTATGTGGTGCCCTCCTTCCGCGACGAGCCGCTGGCGTACGGCGAGCAGACGTTCCAGTCAGACGGTCCGGCCAGTCCGTGGGACTTTGATGTGGACGATGCCCTGGCGCTCATCGAGGTCGCGCTCCAGCTAGAGCCCCGCGCCGACGGCGAGCAGATCGGCGTGCTGGGCTTCAGTCGAGGCAGTGCCGTAGCGCTGCTCATGGCCGTCCGCGACCCGCGCATCGACCTCGTGGTCGATTACTTCGGCCCCACCGACTTCTTCAGCCCGTTCTCGCAGGACCTCATGCGCAACGCGCTCGACGGCGAGCCCCGCGACCTCCCGGGCGTAGATGTCTTGACGCAGGAGTACCTGTTTCCGCTGCGCGATGGCCAACTCAACGAGGCCGAGTTCCGCCTCCAGCTGATCCGCCGCTCACCGCTGTACTTCGCCGCCGACTTCCCGAGCGTGCAGGTCCACCACGGCACCGCCGACGACACCGTGCCCGTCACCGAATCCGACCGCCTTGCCGAGGCCATCGAGGCCTTGGGTGGGGCCGCGCCACCGTTCGCGTACTTCCGCTACGAGGGCGGCGAGCACTTCCCCACGGACCTCGTGGGCAGCCTGTCGCGCACGGCCGCATTCATCGTGCAGACGTTCCCCACGGGCTAGGATGGAATTATCATGTCCTCTTCAAACGGGCGGGAAACCTCGACCAGCGGGTCGGGTTTGACGCGCCCCAACCCGCAACGCCGCGTTCGTCTAGGGGTCTAGGACGCCGGCCTTTCACGCCGGTAACACGGGTTCAAATCCCGTACGCGGTACCATAGCAAAGTCTTCTCGTAAGCTGTTTACATTCAGCACTCTACGGGAAGGCTTTGTCACTTGGTGCAATGCGTTTACCTATAGTTTACCGACACTGTGGGCGCACGCTCGCACAAGACAAAAAACGCCCGGCCGAGCACGTGACTCAGCCGGGCGCTGCTGTATGTATACGTTCGTCGGGGGAGGCGTCAGGAGCGGGTACCGACCTGGCCCATGGCGATGCGGGCGCGGTTGCGGGCGCGTTCGAGGGCGGCACTTGCACGCTCGCGCTCGGCGCCTGAGCCGCTGGCCTTGAGGCGCTCGATGGCGCGCTGCTCGGCGGCTTGCGCACGCTCCACGTCGATGTCCGACGCGGGCTCGGCGGTCTCGGCCAGCACGGTGACCTTGTTCTTGATGACCTCCAAGAAGCCGCCGCTGGTGGCGAACACGACGCGCTCGCCCGAGCCCGTCACGATGGTCATCGGCCCCACGGCCAGCGCAGCAATCATCGGGGCGTGGTTGTAGAGCACCTGAAACGTACCCTGCAAGCCAGGCGCCTGGATGCTCTGCACATCCCCCTGAAACAGGCTGCCCTTGGGCGAGACGATATCGACAGAAAGCGTTTTAGCCATGATTCGGTGTTGGCACGCTCGCTACGCGAGCTTTCGGTGTTCGTTCGTGCTGCGCACGTTCGTGGGGCTGCCCCCAAAAGCGACCCTCGGTCGCGTCCGAACCGCGAAACCCGAAACTCGAATTACGCTTCGGCGAGCATTTTTTCGCCGGCCTCGATGACCTCTTCGATCACCCCTTTGTAGGCGAAGGCGCCTTCTGGGATGTGGTCGAGCTCGCCCGAGAGGATCATCTTGAAGCCACGGATGGTGTCTTCGATCTTCACGTACTTGCCCGAGAAGCCGGTGAACTGCTCGGCCACGAAGAACGGCTGGCTCATGTAGCGCTGTGCCTTGCGGGCGCGCTGCACCACCAGCTTGTCTTCTTCGCTGAGTTCGTCCATCCCGAGGATCGCGATGATGTCCTGCAGCTCTTTGTAGCGCTGGAGCAGGATTTTGACCGCCTGCGCCGTGTTGTAGTGGTCGTCGCCCAGGACGCGTGGGTCCAAGATGCGGCTCGTGGAGTCCAGCGGGTCGATGGCGGGATAGATGCCTAGCGACGAGATCTGGCGCGAGAGCACCGTCGTGGCGTCGAGGTGGGCGAAGGTCGTGGCCGGGGCCGGGTCGGTGAGGTCGTCGGCGGGGACGTAGACGGCCTGCACCGAGGTGATGGCGCCGTTCTTCGTGGAGGTGATGCGCTCCTGCATGACGCCCATCTCGGTGGCCAGCGTCGGCTGGTAGCCTACAGCGGAAGGCATGCGGCCCAGCAGGGCCGACACTTCGGAGCCCGCCTGCGTGAAGCGGAACACGTTGTCGACGAAGAAGAGCACGTCTTTACCGCCCAGGTCGCGGAAGTACTCGGCAATGGTCAGGCCGGAGAGGGCCACGCGGGCGCGGGCGCCGGGCGGCTCGTTCATCTGGCCGAACACGAAGGTCGCCTGGCTCTCTTTCATGGCTTCGAGGTCCACCTTGTCGAGGTCCCAGCCGCCTTCTTCCATCGCGTGCTTGAAGGCGTCGCCGTAGTTGATGATGCCCGACTCCAGCATCTCGCGCATGAGGTCGTTGCCCTCACGCGTGCGCTCGCCCACACCCGCAAACACCGACATCCCGTCGTGCGCCTTGGCGATGTTGTTGATCAGCTCCTGGATGAGCACCGTCTTGCCTACACCAGCGCCGCCAAAGAGGCCGATCTTGCCACCGCGAGCGTACGGCTCCAGCAG
>JBCCMF010000075.1:0-16683 GCA_039026435.1 Bacteroidota bacterium | reverse complement strand
TTCCAGCGCCAGCCGTTGCCCGCTACGTCGCAGCCGCAAGGCCGCACGCCGCAGGCACGTGCCAACGACGAGGACGAGAAGAACGACGCCTGGCTCTGACGCTTTCCTCATAGCCCGGGCGCGCCCCACAGCCTTGCGCCTTGGCTGTCCGATTTCATCCTTTCGCTCCCACCGACCGCGCCCAGCGTGGCGGTTCGAGCCTCCCTCATGACCATCCGCCGCTAGCATCCCATGGCCCGGTTCGACCTAGAGCGCGTCAATGGTGTCTGGTTCCTCTCGCTCGGAGTGACCGCCATCGCCGCTGGCATCCTGATCTACATTCTCTTGCTCGAGAGTGTGCTCGGCGCCTTCAGCATCCGCGAAGCCAACCCCTTCCGCTTGGCCGACCAGCAGGTGGCCCGCGTGGCCATCCTCGAGAGTGACTACACACGGAACGCGATTCGCCGGATCAGCCCCGAGGCCAACACAGCCGTCGTGGATACCGCCGTGACGCTGTGGAGCCGCTACCTCTCCGACCGCGCCGTCGATGTGCGCTACGACGTCATCGGAGACAACGTGCTGGAGAGCGGCGAGCTGGAGGATTACGACTTCATCGTGCTGCCCTCGGTGACCGCGCTCAGCGATGCGCAGATCAGCCGCATCCGCCAGTTCATGGACCGAGGCGGCAACATTTTGGCCACCTGGACGACGGGCATCTACCGCCCCAACGGCGACTGGCGGGGCTGGGGCTTCATGGAAGACCTCTTCGGCGTGCGCTTCGAAGGCTTCGTGGCCCGAGGGCGCGGCGGCAACTACCGCATCCGCCGCGACACCTTCCCCGGCTTCACGCCCGAAGGCATCTACTACCCGCGCCGCTACTTCAACGACGATGCCCTGGCCGACTCGCTCGGGCTGACCAGCAACACGGGCTTCGATGCCAACCGCAACGCACGCCTGCAACGCATGGACCGCATGCAGCGCGAGGCCGCCGATTACAACTTTGGACCGCTCCGCGGCTACCGCTGGGCCGAAGACCTCGACCCCAACCGCCGTCCTCCCGCCGACTTCGCCACCGCCGACACGCTGATGGCCAACCTGCGCGGCTTGGACGGGCGCATGGCGCGGCAGCGCGCCGTGGCCGTCACCTACTACACGTGGGTAGGCAGCGCCACCGAGGACGCCATCCGGCCCTACCCCGTGACGGGCAGCGGCATCCGGCGCGTCACGTTGCGCGGCAACACGCCGGTGACGGGTGGCATCCCGCCCGGCTACCGCGCCAAGGTACAGATCTACAACCAGGCCGTGAAGGTACGCGTGGTGGAAGACCGCACGTACGCCGCGGGCTTCTGGTACGACTTCGCCACTGAGACGGGCTTGGTCGAAGACGAGGTCGCCACCTCGGCGGGCATCGTCTACGGCAACTACGGTCCCGGACGCTTCATCTACATGGGCTTCGAGCGCGACGCCATCGGGTTCGACGCCAACGACGACGAGGACAACGAGCAGCTGTCGCGGTTGGTAGCCAACGTGGTCAACTACCTGCGCCGCCAGCCCGTGGCGTGGGTCAACGACTGGCCGTTTGACCCGGCCCGCGTGCACCGCCCTGCGGCTATCCTCGCCGGCATCGGCGATGGGAACGAGGCCAACTTCGACGCCGTCGGGCAGATGCTGCGCCAGGAAGGCGTGGACGGCAGCTTCTTCGTCCGCCCCGACCTGATGGGCGGGCTGGAGAGCGTGATGGAGCGCCTGCACAGCACAGGCGACGTGGGCGTGCTCGACGACCTCATGTACAACCGCGATGGTAGCATCGACGAGCAGGCCGCTCGGCTGACGCGCCTCAAGGACGTGCTAGAGTCGATGGTCAACGTGGAAGCTGACGGCCCCGTGGTGGGCTATCGCCCGAACCGTCCCGGCCAGCTCGGTCGCCCCAGCAACAGCAACACGATGTCGGCGCTGGTGCGGTCAGACTACACCTACTTCTTGCCCGACTCCATCGGCCGCCGCCTCGCGCCGAAGATCATGGGCCAGCCCTTCGAGACACTCACCCGCTTCAGCTTCTCGGCGCGTGGCGACAAGGACATCCTCACCGACGGCATCAGCGACCCCGGCGGCGCGCTCTTCAGCGAAGACATCTTCCGCACGTCGTACGAGGGCAGCCTCTATGTGCTTCCGTATTCGTCGAGCCTGATGGCCTCGCCCAACAACATCAGCGCGCTGCGCTCGGTGGTGCAACAGCTGAAGTCGCAGCACTTCTACATCGAGAACGGCGCCGACATGGAAGAGTGGTGGCGCATCCGGCAGACCCTGCAGGTGGACGTGGAGCGCCGGGGCAACGCCCGCGTGACCGTGCGCTTGACGAACGGCCACAGCGAGGTGGTTGAGGATGTGGCCGTGAGCGTAGCCCTGCCACGCCCCGTGGGCAAGGTGGAGCTGCGCACCGAACTGATTGGCACCGACGTGCCCGAGGCCTACTATGCCGAAAACCGCAACGTGGTGGTGCTGCACTTCGAGCAGCTCGATCCGCAGGACTCGCGCGTCTTCCAGCTCGACCTGATCGACCCGGTCAGCGACCGACCGATCTACGCCGGAAACTAGACCTTACGGATGCGGCGGTCCCCCAGCCGCCGTGTCCAAACAGCTTCTTACTACCCCACATTCCCCGACCACTTCTTGCTTCCCACACCCATGACGTCTGCTCACGCTGTTCCCACGATGACCGCACAGTTGGTGCGTCGGTTGGCGCTCTGCTGCCTGACGCTCATGCTGGCGGGGCTCTTCCGTGCCGAGGCGGTGCACGCCCAAGCCATCAGCCTAGACGTGGACCTGTCACACCCCGCGCCGGTGACGGCCAACCGCTTGGCGACCCTGCGCGATGCGGGCGTAGCGCCCGTGGCCGTGCTCAACTCGAAGCACACCGAGGACCATGTGCCCGGCGGCGAAGACTTCGTAGACCTGGCTGTAGAGAGCTGGGAATACCTGCTGCTTGGCCTGCGTATGCCCTACGACATCCTGGACGACCGCGAGCTGGCGCGGGGCGTCCCCGAAGGCACTCGCATCCTGGTGCTGCCCGCTGCCGAGGCCCTGAGCGGCTCGCAGAAGCGTAGCGTCAAGCGCTTCCTGGAGCGCGGCGGCGGCGTGATTGCCTCTGGCCTCGTCGGCTTCTTCACCGAGCGCGGCACCGTAGCCGAGAGCGACTTCTTCGAGGAGGTCTTCGGCGCCACCTTCGTGCCCGACCTACCGCCCCAGCCCTTCGGCATCCTGCAAGCCCTCGACGGCGGCCACCCGCTCACCGACGGCCTGCCAATGGCCTACCGCCTCAACCTGACCACGCAGACGCCCGTCGGCGCGGTGCTGCCTACGACCTCGACGGCCGTGGGCCGCCCGTTCCCGTACCAGCCTCTCGATGCGGATGCCGACCCGTTTCAGTACCTGACGATGGTGCTCTACGGCGAGTCGATGAACGGCCGCGTGGCGTGGTTCCGCTTCAACCCGCAGGACGTGGCCCGCGAGAAAGAGCAGCAAGCCGTGTATCAAGGCATGGTCGTCAACGCGATGGCCTACGTGGGCAAAGTGCTGTCGATGGCCGTGCGGCCGTGGCCCAACGGGCGCCAGTCCGCCACGGTGATGACAGCGCTACCGCTTGTGGGCAGCGGCCCCGAGTTCGTGGGCGGCATCCGCAACACCATCGACGCGCTCCGCCGTGCGCAGGTGCCGGGCTCGTTCTTCCTGACGACCGATGAAGCCTCGCGTCACCTCAGCCTCGTGCGAGAGCTGGCCACGGTGGGCGACGTCGCCATCTCGTCCAGCAGCGACTACGTCCTCAAGAAGCTACCGCTGAACCAGCAGATCGAGCGCATCCAGTCCGCCATCAGCGCCCTCGCAGGCGTGGGCGACAACGTCATCGGCCTCTTTCCGCCCGGTGGCTTCTACGACGACAACACGCTGCGCGCCGTGCAGCAGACCAACCTCCGGTACATGCTGCAGCCCGCGCCGTATGAGAGCGCCGCCCCGAACTTCCTGGACCGCTTCCTCCGTGCCGACTTCCGCGAGCCGCTCGACGAGATCGTCTTCCGGCAGCCCGAGCGCCAGTTCACAGGCTACGGCGAGCTCCAGACCAACGCCGCCGACGTCAACCGCACCGTAGAGTGGGAAGAGCGCGTCGGCTACTACGGCGACTACACCAGCGCCGACAATGTCGAGTTTGTCGAGCTGCCTGACCCCGTGGGCAACCGCTACTTCGAACGCTCCGACAACTCGCTGGACCGCACCCGCCGCGTCCGCGTCAACCGCTCGCCGGACCGCCGGATGAGCCGCATGCCCTACCGCCAGCCCGATGACACGACGGCGATGGCGATGGCCGAGGTGTCCATCAACATGATGCCCAGCCGCATGACGCTGGCCGACCGCGAGGCCGCACGCCGCGCTCGCATGCGCATGGATGAGAACGTCAATGTCTATGAGGAGGAGGGTATCCTGACGGACAACCCCAACCCGGGCGTGCCGTCGTGGCGTGCCGAGCGCAACCAGCTCCTCAGTACGGGCCGCGTGCTGGGCGAAGACTACAACTTCACGCGCATCCGCCGCGACCCGCGCCTCAATGTGGACGAAACCCGCCTGCGCGATCAGGAAACCATGCGTCTGATGGGCAACGCCGACGGCAACGTCAGCGAGGGCAGCATCGACGACCGCGCCTGGATGGAGCAGCCGCTGCTGTTCTCGATCACCGGCCGCGACGACTACGCCGTCATCACCGTCGAAGGGCGGGAAGGCAGCCCCGAAGCGCAGCTCGGCGCCTACCAGCGCGACTTCACGACCATCCACAACGCCGCCGGCCTCTACATCCTGCCGTACCACTTCGAGATCCAAGGCCTCACGCCCGAACGCGCCGACGTCCTCGCCGCCGTGGGCCGCTACGCCGACCGATCGGGCAGCTGGGTGACCACGCTCGCCGAGATCCACGACTGGTGGACGAAGCGTGCGCAGCTGGAGGTCCGCATTGGCGCCCGCAGCGAACGCGCTACCGCCTTCGAGGTCATCAACCGCACCGGCGAGAACCTGACGGGCGTCAGCATCGACGTACGCCTCGCAGGCCCCGTGGATGGCTTCGTGGACTTGGACGGCGGCCAAGGCGACATCCTCGTCTCGCCCGACGGCCGGACGCTGACGCTGGTGCTCTCCAACGTGCGCCCCGGCGTCAACCGCCTCCGTCTCGCCAACTACGGCGAGTAAGGCTGACTGATTCTGGGAGGTACTCCCACGCTCCAGGGATTGTCATCCCGAGCGGCGGCCAGAGGCCAAAGCCGAGAAACCGAAGGTTCACGGAACGTAAATCTCCCCCGATTACGGATAGCAAAATTCCAAAGTGGGAGATCCCTCGGCTCCGCTCGAGATGACAAAAGTGATCGGTGTGCTGCATTGCGCACTACCAGCGTTCAAATTGAATCTGAACAACATACGGAAAGCGCCTGCCTCATCGCTGAAGCAGGCGCTTTTGCTTGGGTACGTCATTCAGACGAAGGGCTCAACCATCAGGAGTAGGCCACCTCGGGATTCCACGCACGTTGCGTGTTTTCCTCTGCGAGCTTGCCCACGGTCGTGTCGACCGGGAAGTCGTTTGCTGCGGCCACCTCTTCCACCACGGCGTACGGCAGCACACGGCTGATGTCCATCAAGAGCGGCGTCAGGTCTTCCAGGTGGCGCTGCGCCATCGTCGCGATGTTCGCTTCGCCGATGGCCAAGCCAAAGCTGTGCAGCGACGTGTAGCTCATGGCGGCGAGGCTGAGCGCGGTGTAATCGTCGCGCAGCATCCGCGAGACCTCGTGCTGACGCACCTTATTGTAGAGCCCCGCCAGCATGCCAAAGAACTCGGTCACGATTGTCTTGAAGTTGGCTTGCGTCTCGCCCTCGTAGCGCTCGGCGAGCAGCGCCAGCGTCTCCGTGTGCGTCGTCAGCGTCGCTTCGATGTGGCGGAGCAGTGGCGCGACCTGCGCTGGCGCGTCGGCCAGTTCGCTTTGCTCACGCAGCTGGTGCTGGATGGCGGTCAGAATGTGCGCCTCCACGGCCTGCATGTCGGCGAGGTGTTTGCGGATAGCATCATTACGGGTAGTCATGGATACGGGTAGTCGTCTATGATCAGAGTTCGAGCAGGGAGGACGGGTAATGGGGCGCAGTGCGGAGGCGTTAGTTGGCGGAGACCTCCGTGCGGAGCGCGTCAATAAGTTCGCTCTTGTTCATCGTGGAGCGACCCTCGACTTCCTCCTGGCGGGCGCGGTTGTAGAGCTGCTCGCGCGTCCAGTCTTCGTAGTTGGTCTGAGCGAGGGCGTTGGCCTCTTGCGTTTTGCGCCAGAACACGTAGAACCCACCGATGGCGAGCCCTGCCACGAGTGCGGTACCTGCTGCCACGGGTGCCCACGACGTATCGGACTTGACGATGACGGTGCTGTAGGTACGCCCCACGCTGTCGGCGGCGTTGTCGTAGGCGCGCTCGATGTCGCGGCGGGCGCTGTTGTACAGGCGGCCAGCGTGCTCGGCGATGCGGTCGGTGTTGATAGGCAGTGTCATTACAGTTAGGTGTCTAATTGCTTGAATTACCTAAACTTATGGCCTGCTGTGTTGACAGCTCGTCAGAGGGGCAAGACGCTGGGTGTAGGACAACACCGGACGTTGGTGTAGTCGAGCCGATTCGGGGATTCCTCACGGACGCGTTACAGGCTCGTGACTACATTACAAGCCGTGTGTCTGGCAGCCTTGCGTCTGGTTTTTTGGCGGGTTCAGGACGCCAACCAACCCCGACCAATCGACGATTCACATAGCATCATCATGTCTACCGAGAAGACGAAAGTAACCGTCGCTTATGGCGATGGCATCGGTCCTGAAATCATGAAAGCCACGCTCCGCATCTTGGAGGCCGCGGGGGCGCCGCTCGAATACGAGGTGGTGGCAATCGGGGAGGCGATGTACTTGCAAGGGCACACGTCCGGGTTTGCGCCCGAGGCGTGGGACGTGATCCGCACGAACAAGGCGTTCTTGAAGGCGCCCATCACGACGCCGCTGGGCGCAGGCTACAAGAGCCTCAACGTGACCATCCGCAAGTCGATGAACCTGTTTGCGAACGTGCGCCCGGCGGTGACCTACGCGCCGTTCGTGGCCTCGCCGCACCCCGAGATGGACCTCGTCATCGTGCGCGAGAACGAGGAGGACCTGTACGCGGGTATCGAGCACCAGCAGACTGCCGAGGTGACGCAGGTGCTCAAGCTGATCACGCGGCCTGGCACCGAGCGCATCGTGCGCTATGCCTTCGAGTACGCCCGCGCACACGGGCGCAAGAAGGTGACGTGCATGACCAAGAACAACATCATGAAGTTCACCGACGGGCTGTTCGCGCGCGTCTTCAAGGAAATCGCCGCCGAGTACCCCGACATCGAAAGCGACCACCAGATCATTGACATCGGCGCGGCGCGGCTGGCTACGCGGCCCGAGCAGTTCGATGTCATCGTGACGCTCAACCTCTACGGCGACATCCTCTCCGACATCTCGTCGCAGATCTCCGGCTCGGTGGGGCTGGCGGGCTCGGCCAACATCGGCAGCAACATGGCGATGTTTGAGGCCGTCCACGGCTCGGCGCCCGACATCGCCGGGCAGGGCATCGCCAACCCGTCGGGCTTACTCAACGGCGCCATCCAGATGCTCGTCCACCTGGGCCACGCCGAGATCGCGCAGAACATCAGCAACGCGTGGCTCCGCACGCTAGAGGACGGCATCCACACGGGCGACGTCTACAACGCCGAGACGAGCACCGAGCGCGTCAACACGCAGGGCTTCACCGATGCCATCATCGAGCGCCTCGGCCAACGGCCGCAGACGCTGCCCGCCGCGCAGTTCACCGCCACCGCCATCAAGGCCGAGGCGGCGCCGACGAAGGCGCACGACAAAGCCCTGAAGGGCGTGGACGTGTTCATCGACTGGACGGGCGGCCACCGCGACCCCAACGGCATCGGCCACGGCCTAGACGACGCCATGCCCGAGGGCTGGAAGCTCAAGATGATCACCAACCGCGGCGTGAAGGTGTACCCGGACGGCATGCCCGAGACGTTCGCCACCGACCACTGGCGCTGCCGCTTCCTGCCCACCACCGCCACCGCCATCGACTTCGGCCACGTGCTCACGCTGCTGCACGCCATCCACGGCGCGGGCTACGACGTCATCAAGACCGAGCACCTCTACACGTTCGACGGCCAGCGCGCGTACTCGCTGGGACAAGGCGAATAGCGACGGCCGTCATGGGGTGATGGGGTCGCGCAGCCGCGTCGTCCGCCTGACGACGCTACGGGCGTGTGCTGGGAGGCCTTCCTGTGTGCTGCTGCATCCCACGCGGTCTTGCCCCGTAGCAGACGCGTCTCATTCGCCCAGCCATCCCCGTCCATGCGCCGTTTCCGCCTCCAGTTGATGATTCGCATGGCGATGCTGGGCGGCACGATGTGGATCACGGTGTACCTCTTCGCGCAGACTACCTCATACGTGGCGGGCGGCATCATGGCCGCCGTCGTGCTCTCGCAGCTCGTCAGCCTGTTCACCTACGTCGAGAAGACCAACCGCGACGTGGGGCGCTTCCTCCGCTCCATCCGCTACAACGACTTCTCCCAGACGTTCGCCAGCGAGGGGCGCGGCAGCTCGTTCGAGGAGCTGCGCAGCGCCTTCACCGAGGTCATGGACGACTTCCGGGCGGCGCGATCAGAGAAGGAAGAGCACTACCGCTACATGCTCACCGTGATGCAGCACATCGGCATCGGGCTGGTGTCGTTCAAGCAGAACGGCGAGGTGGGGCTGATCAACAACGCGGCCAAGCGGCTGCTGCGCGTGCGCAACCTGAAGAGCATCAAAGAGCTCTCGGAGTACAGCCGCAAGCTGGCGGGCACGCTTCTGCAGATGCAGCCCGGCGAGAAGGCGCTGGTGCAGGTCATCGACAACGATGAGCTGCTGCAGCTCTCCATCTACGCCACTGCCTTCCGCCTGCGCGACGAGTACTACACGCTCGTGTCGGTCCACAACATCCAGAACGAGCTGGAGGAGAAGGAGATCGAGGCGTGGCAGAAGCTGACGCGGGTGCTCACGCACGAGATTATGAACTCGATCACGCCCATCGCCTCGCTGGCGTCTACCGCAAACGAGCTGCTGGTGGAGGCCATTCCCGAGGTCATGCCTGGCGGCGATGGAGCCGAGGCCGACGAGACCTACGCCGACATCCAATCGGCGCTGCGCACTATCGAGCGGCGCAGCGACAGCCTGCTGCACTTCGTCAACGCGTACCGCAGCCTCACCCGCATCCCCAAGCCCGACTTCGCCATCTTCAACATCGGCGAGCTGTTCCGTGACATCGAAGGCCTCATGCGCCGCGACATCGAAGCGGGTGGCACGCGGTTTATCGTGGAGGTGCAGCCGCCCCAGCTAGACGTCACCGCCGACCTCAAGCTGGTGGAGCAGGTGCTGATCAACCTCGTCAAGAACGCCAAGGAGGCGGTACACGGCGTGCCGGAGGCCGAGGTGCGCCTCTCCGCCCGCATCGACGAGCGCGGCCGCACCATTATGCAGGTCACCGACAACGGCCCCGGCATCATCCGGGAGGCGATGGATAAAATCTTCATCCCCTTCTTCACGACCAAGCCTGAGGGGTCTGGCATCGGCCTGGCGCTGTCGCGGCAGATCATGCGGCAGCACGGCGGCAACATCAGCGTCGTCTCCGAGCCGGACCGGCAGACGACCTTCACGCTGCGGTTCTGAGGTCGGTAGTTGCACGACGCTGACTGAGCCAACGGGCTTGAACAAAGCGCTTATATTAGAGAAGAGCACCCCTCGCGCAACGATACCGCGCGCGCCTCTTCGTCCACCCACCACAGCCTGCTTGCCTGTTCATGCTGTCAACGGTGCACTGTGCGCGACGCCATCGTTCACATCCTCCGCGTCCTCCGCGACGTCTTCTTCTACCCTGCTCCTGAACCCTACCAGAGCGAGGCCAGCGCGTACGTAGCCTACCAGAACACCCGCCGCGTGCTCGTCTTCAGCATGGGGCTGGTGTGCATCCACCTCGTCACCCGCCTCCCGGCCGACGTCTACCACTACAGCCGACTCGGCGACGCGTTCTGGACGAGTCCGTTTGGCTACCGCGCCTCGGTCCACGCTGGGTTCGTATGCTTCCTGTCGATGCTGAGCATCCTCGTGCTGTGGGCACGGCCGCGACGGATGGAGGAGCTGCAACGCTGGCATCGGTTTCTGCCCGAGGTGTTCGCGGGCGGCGTCCTGCTCTTCACCCTCACCCTCAGCGTGGTGAACCAGGGCATCACCGGGTCGATCAGCACGTACCTCATGGGCGTCGCCGTGGTGAGTGTAGCCGTGTTGCTGGAGGACGCCGTGAGCCTGGCCCTCTATGCGCTGTGCCACATCGCGTTCAGCATACTGCTCCCCATCGTCCAGCCCGACCCCGCCATTGTCCTGACGCACGGCATCCAGAGCACGGCGTACAGCATCGGTTTTTGGATGCTGTCGCGCTTCCTCTACAGCTTGCACCAGCGGCTGTTCGTGGCATCGCGGATGTTGGATCCACAGCCAGGGCAAACGCCGACGCCGCAGCGGCCGCCAGCGCTGACCCTCCCCACCATCGTGGAGGCCCGCCGCGCACGCGCCAGCCTGCGGCAAGGCGACGTGGTAGCGCACGTAGACCAGCACCTCGACCTCCTGCGCGACGTCGCCGAGCGCCGTGGGATTGAGCTGCGCTTCGAGGCTACGGTTTCGCCCGTCGTGCTCCCCTTCGACGCCGACAAGCTGGAGCTGATGCTCCTCCACCTCACCGCCAACGCGCTACGCGCCGCTCCCGACCGAAGCACCGTGGCCGTGACTGTAGATGGGCGCTTCCAGGACCGCGTAGAGATCAGCATCCACGACGACGGGCCCGCCCTCGACGGCGATGTGCTCAGCCGCCTCTTCGACGCGTCTGGAGACGGCAATCGGCACCCTCGCCAGCGCAGCATGGCCAAGGCAAAAGCGCTCGCCGAGGCGCAACAGGCCACCCTCACGGTAGCGAGCCTACCCGAGCGCGGCACGACGTTCACGCTTCGCCTACCCAAGCGGATCGGCTGACCCAACGGCATTTTTTCCAATCGTGCGCAACTCTATATCCGGTATGTCGTAGCTGGACACACCAGTATGTCGATGATCGATATTCCGAATCCATCTACGCTGCCATGCCCAGCCTCCCCAAGCCCCTCGTCGCCGCCTCCATCAAGCCCTTCGTGCTCTCCGTCCTCTCGGATGGGCCGAGCTATGGGTACGCCATCATCCAGCGCGTGCACGACATCACGCGGGGGCAGATCCACTACACCACCAGCACGCTCTACCCGGTGCTACACAGCCTGGAGAACCAGGGCTTTCTGACGAGCTACTGGCAGACGTCGGTGGAGGGGCCGCGGCGCAAATACTACCGCCTCACGGCGAAGGGGGCGAAGGCGCTGGCCAAGGAGAAGCAGCAGTGGCTCGATGTCCACACCGCACTGATGCAGCTCTGGGGGCCCTCGCCCGCGCTCGGCAGCTGACGCCCGTCTCACCTCAACTGGAGCCCTCCCATGTTCAACCTCGATCATGCCATCGCGGCGTGGCGGCGCAGCCTCACGCACAACGCGGTCTTTCTCCCGGATGACTGCGCCGAACTGGAGCAGCACCTACGCGACCAGATCGCGGGGCTGATGGCGCAAGGCTACACCGCCGAGGCGGCCTTCCAACAAAGCATCAGCGAGATGGGCGACTACGCCCACGCCGAGGCGGAATACGGGAAGGTCTATTGGGGCAAGATGACGCGCCCCGGCCCTGGCCAGCACGCACTGCGCGCCCGCGGCGCCATGCTGCTCAACTATGGCCTGGTCGCCCTTCGGACGCTGCGGCGCCGCCTCGGCTACGCCGTCCTCCACCTCGCCGGGCTGGCGGTAGGGCTCGCGTGCTGCTTCATCGTGTTGCTCTACGTGCAGGACGAGCTGTCGTACGACCGCTTCCATACCAAGGCCGACCGCCTTTTCCAGCTCAGTCAAACCCGCACGTTCAACGATCAGGACGTGGGCCTGCTCTCGATGTCGGAAAAGACGGCGGAGGGGCTGGTGGACGCCTCGCCCGACGTGCTGGGGATGGTGCAACTAGAGAGCGAGACGGGCCTGCTGCGGCGCCCGGAGCGGAACGAGAGCTTTGAGGAAGACGAGATTGTGTTCGCATCGGAGGGCTTCTTCGAGCTGTTTACGTTTCCGCTCCTCGCAGGGCGCCCCGCCGATGTGCTGGCCGCACCGGGTCAGGTGGTACTCTCGCAGTCCATCGCACGCAAGTACTTCGGCAACGCCGATCCGATAGGCCAGGTGCTCCTGCTGGAGCGAGAAGCCCGAGGGGGCAGCACGGCCGAGCCCATCGCCTTGACGGTGGCGGGCATGGCTGCCGATGCGCCGCACACCTCATCCATCCAGTTTGACGTCGTCATCTCGGGCTCCACCGAGGTGGGCAGCGGCGACGGGCGGGCGCCACGGCTGCAACGCGGCCTCACCTACATCCTGATCCGCAGCCCTGGCGATCAAGAGGGCGTAGCGACGGTTTTTGCCGAGATCCTTCAGGCCATCCCCACCTCGTTCGGGACGTTTAAGCGTGCCGAGGTCAAACCCATCACGGATCTGCACTTCACGTACTTCGGCGAGCGCACGTTCGCGGGCCGCACCCAGTTCATGTACCTGTTCAGCATCATCGCCGGGCTGGTGCTGCTCATTGCCTGCATCAACTACGTCAACTTAGCCACCGCGTATGCCGCGCGGCGCGCCAAGGAGGTGGGCGTGCGCAAGTCGCTGGGCGCCAACCGCTGGCAGCTGGCGCGGCAGTTTCTGCTGGAGACGTTCATGCTCACGACGCTAGCCGGTGGCCTGGCGCTCCTCCTCGTGTGGCTGGTGCTGCCGGCGTTCAACCGGTTCTTCGACAAGGCCGTCGCCCTGAGCGGCGCTGACGACGTGCTGCTATTCCTCGGTATGGCGGGCGTCGTAGGCGTGGTCGGGCTCATCGCAGGCAGTTACCCGGCGGTCTACCTGTCGCGCTTCCAGCCGAGCGTGGTGCTCAAAGGCACAGCGCAGCAGGGCAGCCGACGTTCGTGGCTGCGGCAAGGGCTGGTCGTCTTTCAGTTCACCGCCACCGTCGTGCTACTGATGGCCACGTTCATCGTGCAGCAACAGCTCGACTTCTCGCAAAACCGCGACCTCGGCTTCAGCGGCGACCAGGTCTTGACGATGGACCTGAGCGCGTCGTCCCTCACCCAGCAGCGCGTAGCCATGCAGCAGACCATGCTGGCGCTGCCCGGCGTAGAGCAGGCCGCGCTGTCGTCGGTCGTACCCGGCGCGTTCGGTAGCATCGCCTTCGGCTCGCCCACCGACACCGCTAATGACCCCAGTGACGACGTGCTCGTCTACATCGGCCAGGCCTCGCCGGAGTTCAGGGCTACGTACGGCTTGCAGCTCCAGGCGGGGCAGTTCATAACGCCAAATGGCGATGGCGTCGTGATCAACGAGACCACCGGGCGCCGCCTGGGCATCATGACTATCGAGGCCGCAGAGGCAGTTGGGCAAGAGGTTATGCTGGGCCGCCCTGTGACGGTGGCAGGCGTGGTGAAAGACTTCCACTTCAAGTCGGTGCATGACGAGATCGAGCCGCTGGCGCTGTGGAACATGGCCGAGAACCCCAACGCCGTCACGCTCTCGCTCAAACTCTCGGGCGACAACCTTGTCGAGACGATGGAAGCCATCGAAGCCGCGTGGGCGCCGTTCGCGGGCTACTACCCGTTCACGTATCGCTTCGTGGACGAGGCCTTCGATGCGATGTACCGCCAAGACCAGCAGCTGGGGCAGATCTTCGGTATGATGTCGGGTATCGCGATTCTGTTGTCCTGCTTCGGGCTGTTGGGCCTGATTGCCTTCGCAGCCGAGCGGCGCATGAAGGAGGTGGGCATACGCAAAGCGCTCGGCGCATCGGCTCGGGACATCGTGGTGCTGCTCGCGCGCGAATTTGCGCTGCTCGTGGGCCTCGGCATCGCGCTGGCCGCTCCCATCGCCTACGTCAGCGCGCAGAAGTGGCTGGAGGACTTTGCGTACCGCATCGACCTAGGCCCTGGTGTCTTCCTCTTTGCCAGCACGGTCGCCCTGCTCATCGCGCTACTCACCGTAGGCTATCAGGCGCTGAAGACGGCACACACCAACCCCGTCGAGGCGTTGCGCGGCGCGTAGCCCAACCAACAAAGCCGAGGCGCTCCTGGGCGCTCCGGCTCGGTGTATCTATCGAGGAGAAGACCCGGTCGGGCGTTCCCGTTTATGCCATGCTCGGATCACAAGCGGTGGCAGGCGTTTTCGCTTGGAGGCCATCCAAACTGCGTGTCTGAACACGTGAATCCGTCATTCGTCGATCCCTTACCTGCGGCCTCGGAAAAGAGGAGGATGCCGATCTATCTTTGGGCGGCCTCCTCAACCAGCCGACGGCTCCCAGACCGTATCTGCTACGTCGCACACGTACACCGCCACCGTTCACTGGGCGCGCGCTGAGGACGAGCCGTTCATCGACAACCGCTACCATCGGGCGCATGCGTGGTCGTTCGACGGTGGTGTCACCGTACCTGCCTCGTCGCCGCCGAGCGTGGTGCCCGTGCCGATGTCCGATGCGGCGGCCGTGGATCCCGAAGAGGCGTTTGTAGCGGCGCTGTCGAGTTGCCACATGCTGTGGTTCTTGTCGCTGGCAGCGCGGCAGCGGTTTGTCGTGGAGCGCTACGACGATGCGGCGGAAGGCGTCATGCAGCCCGATGCCGACGGCCGCATGGCCATCACGCACGTCTGGCTGCAGCCCGTCATCGTCTTCGGCGGTGACCGCCAGCCGACGCCGGAGCACGTCGCCAAGCTGCATCAGCAGGCGCACGCCCGTTGCTTCCTGGCCAACTCGGTGAAGACCGTGGTGCAGGTAGGCCAACCAAAGGAGGTGACTCACTGAAGTGCTGGCCGTCGGTATCGCCTTTGGAGCGTCGGAGTGGTACCTTAGCCATGTGTTTCACTGCCAGCCGATCCCATGCAACGTCGCGACTTTCTGAAGACCACAGCCGCTGCCGCCACGGCCGCCACCCTCTCGCCCCATCTCGCTGCCGCCTCGATGCGGCGCGCCAAGAAAGCGCTGTTTGTCTACGGCGGATGGCCGGGCCACCAGCCCGAGGTGTTCATGGAGATGATGGTGCCCGTACTGGAGGATGAGGGCTTCGAGGTCGTCGTCTCCGACGCTCTCAGCATCTACACCGACGCCGAGCTGATGGCGTCCGTGGACGTCGTCATCCAGCAGTGGACGATGGGCACCATCAAAGGTGACGAGGCGAAAGGGCTTCTCAACGCGGTCAGAAATGGCGCGGGCATGGCCGGATGGCACGGCACGGGCGACGCCTTCCGCGAGCACACCGGGTACCAGTTCATGACGGGCGGCCAGTTCGTCTCCCACCCTGGCAATCTCATCGACTACACCGTCAACGTGGCCGACGCCAACGACCCCATCATGGAGGGCATCGGCGACTTCGAGATGAAGGGCACCGAGCAATACTACATGCACGTAGACCCCAACAACCACGTGCTCGCCACCACGCGCTTCACCAACGAGCACAATGCCGATGTGGGCGGCGCGGTCATGCCCGTCATTTGGAAGCGCCGCTACGGCAAAGGCCGCGTGTTCTACAACGCCATCGGCCACAACCCGGAAGACTTCGACACGCCCGAGGTGATGATCACGACGCTGCGCGGCATCCACTGGGCCAGCCAAGGGAAGACCGAGGCCACACCGCTGCATGTGCAGGCCGCCTACGGGGCGTGACCTGTGCCTAGATCGGCGCGGCTTTTTATTTGAGCGGGGCTGAAACTTTATACATAGAACTGCGATACATCACACCTCAATGTATTAACGGAGGTGCTTATGTTGACCAAAGAACTCGTAGCCGCGTCGGCGCGGCCGCTGGTGCTGGCGATCTTGGCGGAGGCCGAGGAGAGCTACGGCTACGCGATCATCCACAAAGTGCGCGAGCTGTCGGACGGTCAGATCGAGTGGACCGATGGCATGATGTACCCCGTGCTGCATCGGCTGGAGAAGCAGAAGCTGATCGAGGCCACGTGGCGCAAGGCCGAGACGGGCCGTAAGCGCAAGTACTACCGCCTTACAGAATCGGGGCTGCGCGAACTACAAGCCGAACACGACCGCTGGATGGTAGCCCACCGCACGCTCGACACCGTGTGGCAGCGTCTTCTTCCCAACCCCAACCTCGCCCTGCGCTAACGTTATGTTTGATCTGAACACCGCCGTTGCCGAATGGCGACGCGACCTCGACCGCACCACGAAGCTCCCGCGCACCGCCCTAGATGAGCTTGAAGACCACCTTCTGGGCGACATCGATATCCAGATGGAGGACGGCGTAGAGCCCGAGCGGGCGTATCTCGAAGCCGTCGCACGCCTGGGCCAGCCGAAGGCGTTGCAACGCGAGTTCGAAAAGAACAGCCAAGGCAAGCGGTGGCTCTTCGCAGGCGCACGCCTCGGTGGTGCGGGCTACATCCTGCACGAAGCGCTGATGCCGAGTGTGGACTGGATGCTGGCCGTGCTGGCGATGACCACAGAGGAAACGACCGCCACCGCGAG
>JBCCMF010000074.1:0-16729 GCA_039026435.1 Bacteroidota bacterium | reverse complement strand
CGCCTGCCAGGTGGTGATTGAACTCGTGATAGACATGCAGCTTGCTCTTAAGCCCCGATGGGGTAGAATTCTCATTGAGCCATCTTTTCGGTTTTCAGGATCAAGGCTTTCATGTGGTCCACTGAAACGGCGGAAGACCCCTGTCGCAGCATGGATGCGAGTCCGTGGGCCGAGGGGGTGAGGTGAGCGGATAAGCCAATGCCAGTTTTGGATTGGTTGATACTACGGTGACGGAGACCTGTCAGGTGGACGCCCTCAGTGCCCGCATGGTGCTGGGGGCGTACGGTCTACAAGCGTCTGCCAAAAGCCGCTGATGCCTGCAAATTACGGGCAGAATGCGGTAATAACCCCAAAATGCAAAAGCCCTAAGCTGCTGATAAACAATAGCTTAGGGCTAGTAAGTGGTGGAGGTGCCGGGAGTTGAACCCGGGTCCGAATGATGGTACACGTCAGGCTTCTACGTGTGTAGTGACTCTTTTGAATCTCGCCGACCTCATACGCTGAATCACGTGGCCAGAGAACGGCAAAGGCTGATTGAGCTTCGCGCATCCACCTCCAGCCGGAAGGCAATGCGCTAGGTTATCTGGGTCGATGCCCAGGTAGGGTCGACAACCAAGCACCTACGAGGACAGATGGTACTCGCTTAAGTCAGTGCTTAAGCGGCCATCGCATACGAATAATCGTTTGCAGTTATGTGTTCTAGACAAGATTTACGAGCATACCTAGCGGCTCGACACGCCACCTGCTGCACGAATCACCCGTCGAATCCGTAACACCCCCAGTATGTAAAGAACTGCGGCTTAAAGAGAAATCAAACTGGGATTGTTCCTCAGTCTGCCTGCACGGAGGCTTGCAAGCGCTGAAGAGCAGGGTGGTCGGGGCCGCCATGCCGATAGGCTTGCTGTAGGTACCGCCGCGCAGTGGGCCGCTTGCCTTGCTGGTTGAAATACACCGCGAGGTTCACTAGAGCATCGACGTAGGTTGAGTCTTCGGCTAAGATCGTCTCGTAGTCCATCCGTGCGGCTGTCGTATCGCCCAGGTTGAGGTGCAGGGTGGCAATGTTGTGTAGGATGCGAAGGTCATCGGGTTGGGAAGCGGCCGCGACCTGGTAGGCAGATAGCGCTTCGCGCAGGCGACCCAGGCTCCGCAGTCCCTCGGCATGCCGCAGGCGCAGGCCGAGATCATCGGGGCGTGCCCGGCTGTCTGTCTCCAATCGCTCAACGCGGCTGGCCATATCGCGCACCTGTGCGGCGCGATCGAGGATGCGCTGTGCGTCCTCTGCCTGTCCTAATCGCTGCATGGCTTGCCCCAAGTTGAACAGCGCGCTGAAATTCCAGGGCTCACGCTGCGCCACACTGGAGAGCAGCGGAGCCGCAGCCTCGGCCTCGCCCAGCTTGAGGTGCAACGTCCCCAAGCGATACGCGACATCGACGTCTGACGGGGCGAGGGAGAACGCTTGCGTGGCTTCGGCTAGGGCCACCGTGAGGTTGCCTTCCGTCTCTTCCAACGTGGCGAGTCGCGTGCGTGCAGGCACGAACGTGCTGTCGATGCGGAGCGCCGTATGCAGCGCGGCGCGCGCGCTGTCGGGCTCATTGAGGCGGTCCTGGATCTCGGCCAATGCGAGCCACGGGTTGGGCGTGTCGAGGTGGCGCGTGGCGGTGCGAAACGCCTCCCGGGCCTGCTCTAGTTCTTGCTGGCGGAAGTACGCGTTGCCCAAATTGACCCAAATGCCTCCGTCTTCAGGCGCAAAGGCCAGCGCTTCAGAGAAGGCCTGCTCAGCCCTGCCATACTGGTCGAGCATGAAATTGACGTTGCCGAGCTGGACCAGCGCCTCGAACGACTGCGGGTAAGCGGTCACGGCGCTGTCGGCAAGTGCCAAGGCGGACTGGAAGTCGCCCGACGCCGCACGCTGCTGTGAAGCCTGAACGAGCGCTCGCCCTGCTTCGTCGAGGGGGGCGGGCGCTGACGGCTGGCAGGCGGCCACGAGCAGGCTGGCGAAGATGATCCAGAGGCATCGCATAGGTCAGAGCGATCGGGGGAGGTATAGGGTGGTGTCTGCGGTCAGGGCGAGGTGGCGGCTGGTGGCGCCCGAGGGCCACGTCACGTGGAGCGAGTCGAGCTGTGGCGCGCTGTCTAAGCCGAAGAACACCGCCGATTCAGGATGCGCGATGTAGCTGTTGGCGCCGGGCATCTGGCGGTGCAGCACCCGCTCGCCGAGGTAGCCCGTCAGCCGTAGGTGTGGCACGCCGCCGCGCACGGTCACGCTGCTTCCCGTGCCGTCGTTGCGTAGGAGCACCACGCCCGCGAGATTATCCACCACGATAATATCGCCATCGCCGTCGCGGTCGTAGTCAAGCTCGGTGGCGCCTCGGGCCACAAGCGGTTGGGTGAGTGGACCGCGCATCGTCGGGACGGCATCGGCGAAGCGGCCTGTGCCATCGTTGACGAACAGGTGTGGGGGCTGGCGGAACGCGAGGTGGGCGCTGGTGGCTTCGATCTCGGCCTGCAGGTGTCCATTCGCCGCGAAGACGTCGAGGTCGCCGTCCAGGTCGGGGTCGAACAGGAAGAGGCCGAAGGTGAGCGTGGGCAGGCTGGGGCGGCCGATTTTGGCAGCGGCGGCGCGTTCGAGGAAAAGCCCGCCGCCCAGGTGGGTGTAGACGCCCATCATCTCCTCGGAGAAGTTACCCACGAAGAGCGTGGGCATGCCGTCGCCCGTGACGTCGCCCACGTCGATGCCCATGCCCGCGCGTGCACGTCCGTTCTCGTCGAAGGCGAAACCGCTGGCCACGCCTCGCTCCACAAAGGTGCCGTCGCCTTGGTTACTGAACAACTGGTCGGGGGCAGTATCGTTGGCCGCAGCTACATCGAGCCAGCCGTCGGCGTTGTAGTCGAAGGCCACGAGGCCCAGGGTCTTGCCCGAGAGGGCAGCAAAGCCAGCCGTCTCCGTCTCGTCGGCAAACGTGCCATCGCGGTTGTTGCGGAAATACACGCCCTGCACGCCGTCGTAGATCTCGGGCGTACAATATGCGGTGAGTGCACCGTCGGCGGAGCACGTGATGTTGGTCTCGGGCGACCAGTCGATGTAGTTGCCCGCGAGCAGGTCGAGCCAGCCGTCGCGGTCGGCATCGAAGAACAGGGCGGGCGTGGTCCACGCCTCGCCACCGCCTACGCCCGCTCGCGCGGTCACATCCACAAACTGCCCATCGCGGTTTTCCAGGAGCAGGTTAGCGCCGCGGTTGGTCACGTAGAGATCCGGATCGCCATCGTTGTCGATGTCGCCGGGGATGACGGCCATCGCGAGCATCGGTTCGAGGGGTAGGGTGGCCTCCTCGGTGGTCTCGCGGAATGTGCCGTCGCCTTGGTTGCGGTAGAGGCGGAGCGGGCGGACAGGGGCATCGCCTGAGCTTGGCCACACGTAGCCGCCGGTGAGCAGTACGTCGGGCCAGCCGTCGGCGTCGTAATCGAGCACGCTGACGCCGCCCGTCATGGTCTCAGGAAACCACTTGTCGCCACGGGCGCCGTTCTCGTGGCGGAAGTCTCCCAACCCCGCCTCGGTGGTGACATCGGTGAACTGGAGTGGACCTGTGCTGGCTTTCCCACCTGCAGGCGTTGGCGCAGGCGCCTCCGATTGACACCCAGAAGCGACGACGAGCACGACAAGGAGCCAGGCCGGCAAACGCATGGCAATACAGGAGATGAAAGGGGCGGGAATATAGGGTACGGTGGGGGCGTCTGCTCCGTTTCCAAGCGTGCACGGCGTGCCGAAGGGCTCAGAAGCGGCTCCGAACATCTTGCCGGGGGCGGCGGATCCGCAGCAGGTCAGCGAGCTGGCTGCTTTTCACTTGCAGGTCGAAGCTGTACGACTGGAAGGTGCCAAACGGGCGCCACTCGAACCGCATCTGCCAGCAGTCAAACTCTTTGAACATCGACAGGCTGGTCGCGCTCATCTCTTTGCGGATGAAGTCGTAGCCCGAGCGGCCCTGCACCTTGAGGGAGGGCGTCAGGCTGAAGTCGAAGCGTGCGCCCACGGTGTGGGTGAACCGCGTCGTTAGCCCGGTGCGGCTTACGTTATAGCTGTAGTCTAGCGTGAGCGACCACGGAATGGCGAAGTCCACCAGGCCGTCCTGGTACACGCCCGTGAACGGATCGTAGGGGTTGTACGGGTCGTTGGGGTCGAGCACGCCGGCGCCAATGCCTTGGTTGACGTCGCCAGCGAAGCCGGGCTGCCCGGCCAAGCCACGGCTGCGTTGGTCATCGTAGGGGCGGCTTGGGCCACGCTGGCTGCTGCTGCGGAAGGAGGTCGCCACGGTCAGGCCCAGCGTGGTCAGCCGTGCCAGGCGCAGCCTGCGGGCATCGAAAGCGTACCGGTTGATCGTCACGCCTGTGGAGTCGGTGCGGTAGGGCGAGAAGCTGGCGCGGGCGTTCACGTTGACGTCGCCGAAGAGCGTGGTGCGGGCGCTCGTGGAGATGGTGCTCAGCTTGAGGGAGTCGGCGGCGAAGTTGTAGCTGGTGTTGGCGTCCAGGTTGAGCAGCTTCACCACGCGGCTACGCTCCTCGCCGGTCGAGTCCACGCGCACATCCTTCATCTCAAAGACGTTGTTCAGCGACAGCCCCAGCGACTGTTGCAACCCGCTGGGCACACCCGACACGATGGGGTAGCGCACTTCTTGTGCGTTCTGATCCCTGTAGGTGCGGGTGTAGCCCCACCGCTCGGCAGAGAAGTCGGGGCGGTAGTTAAACGAAAGCGACGGTCGCAGCGTGTGGCGCAGGCCCCGGTAGGAGCCGATGCGCAAGGGGAAGAGCCCGTAGATGTTCGTGTTGGCCGAGACGCTCAGGTTGTACTGGCGCAACGCGAAGAACTCGTTTACGTTGGTCCGCTCCAGGGTGAACGTGCTATCCGTAACGGCTACGAGGTTCTGGCGCTGCGTACGGATGAACCAGCTCTCTGAGTAGCGCGCGTTGGGCGTGATGTTCAGCCGCATCGGCCCCAGCAGCGGCAGGCGCGTCACCGAGAACGGGGCGGAGATCGGGATGCTGTGCCGGGCCGTGAAGGTGAACGCCTCGCCGCCACCGGTGGCGCGGCGGTAGTCGGTGGGCGAGAGCAGGGCGTCGAACCACGAGATGCTGGCCGCCGACGTGTCGCCCTGGGCCAGCAGTACGTCCTCGGACAGCGGGCGGAACTGGTACTGGTTGTTAACGCTGCCGCTGTAGCTCACGTTGATCTTCTCGTACCACGCCTCGTTGGCGCTGGAGCGACCCCGCTGAAACGGCTTCAACGCCGCCTGCGAGAAGGTGAGGTTGGGCAGCTGGATGGTCGTCAGGCCATTGGCGAAGTTCTGGTTGTGGCTCGCGCTGAAACGGAGGTTGCGCCCCACGTTGCTCCAGCGCGTGTTGTACTGAATACTCGACTGCACCGACTGGCGCACGTTGTCCTCCAGCGCGGTGGACACGTTGCGCAGGTAGCTGTTGGAGGACAAGTTCACGCGCCCGCTGAGCGACGTGCTCGGGTTCACCTCTTGCGTGTGGTTCCACTGGATAGAGCTGGTCTGGCTGATCCCGAAGTCAGGGTCCGTGCGTTCGCCGAGCCGCTGCCTGCCGTAGCTCACGAACAGGTCGCCGCGCAGCTGGTAGCGGCGGTTGTAGCGGTACCGCGCCGAGCCATCCCAACTGCCGGAGGAGTAGAGCCCGCCGCGCAGTTCCAGGTCGCGATAGTCGTTCATGGCGAAGTACCACCCGAAGTCGCGCAGGTAGAAGCCGCGCTGGTTCTCCTGCCCATACGTGGGGGCCAACGGACCACTCCGGCGCCCGCTGATGGCAGGCAGCACACCAAAGGGCAGCCACACGGGCGTGGGGATGTTGTAGAGGTAGAGCTGCAGCGGTCCGGTGTAGATCCACTGGCCCTGTACCTTCATCTTGGGCGAGCGGAGCGAGTAGGAGGGCGTCTCGTTGGGGCCGCAGTCACAGGTGGTATAAAGCCCGTTGCGGACGTAGATGGTGCTGTCTTCGCCCGTCTTGACGATGCCCGCGCGGAGGAAGCCGGGATCAAGACCGCCTCCGGCTGGACCACCGCCGCCGCCGCCCACGCCGTCGAATCGTGTGCTGGCGGTCACCACGCGGCCGCGCTGTGTCTCCAGGTTAAACGCGAGCGTGTTGCCGGAGAAGTTCTGCTCGGCCTGCTGAAACTGGGGACGCCCTACCATGCCCGTATCTACAGGCATGCCGCGCGCACGCAGCTCGCTCTGGTCGAACAGGATGTCCACCGCATAGGCGCTCAGGTTGACCTCGTCATACGCGACCTCCGTCTCGCCGATGAGCGTGCCGATGTCGCCCTCGGGGCGGTTGAAGAGCAAGAGCAGCGTGTCTTGTGCGGAGAACTGCACGGGGCCGTCCAGCTTGGACGGGGCCGCCGCGCGCTGCTGCCGCAGGGGCGCAGGTAGGCCAGCAAGCGAGTCTACGGGGGCGTTCAGGGCAAGCGAGTCCGCCTGTGGGACCAGCAGCGTGTCGGGCGAGGCCAAGCGTGTGGAGTCGGGGCCTACCTGCGCGAGGGCGAGTGCAGGACAGCACCACAGCGCCAGCCCGCATAGCACGAGCCAGCCGAGAAGGGGGCGTCGGCTACGATCCGGACCCGCTGGGTGCATGGGCATCCAGGTGCTGGAAGATAAGGTGGGCAGCCCCGAGCATACCGACCTCGTTTCCACGGGTTTCTCGGATGATCTCGATGCCGTCACGGAGCGACGGGATGACGTAGTCGGTGATGGTGCGGCGCACGGGATCAAGCACATAGTCGCCCGCCGCCGACACGCCCCCGCCGACGACGAATTTGCGGACGTCGAGCAGGTTGACGCACGAGCCCAGCGCGACGCCGAGCTTGTGGCCTGCCCAGGCCAGCATATCTCGTGCGACTTGGTCGCCTTCCTGAGCCGCCTCGAAGAGCATCTTCGGCGTCAGACCCTCCAGGTCGTCTCCGGCCATCTGGTGGATGAGGCTATCGGTCTGCGAGAGCATCCGCAGGCGGGCATGGTGAGACATGAACCGCTGTCCGATGTAGCCCTCCAGCGCGCCCGCAATCCCGGAGCGGTCGTACGGCCCCACATAGTCGATGGTCACGTGTCCAATTTCGCCCGCTCCGCCCGTCATGCCGCGAAAGATGCGGTTGTTGTGGATGATGGCGCCGCCCACACCTGTGCCCAGCGTGATCATGATGAATGAGTCGAACGGCCGCCCCGCGCCGTAGTGTGCCGAGCCGAGCCCCGCCACGTTGGCGTCGTTCTCCACGATGACGGGCAGGTTCTCAAAGTCGGTACGGTCGTTGATCTCTTGCCGCAGGTTGATGTCGGTCCAGCCGGGCAAGTTGGAGAGGTAGGGGACCACGGCGCGGTCATCGCCGATGGTGCCGGGTACGCCCACCCCGATGCCACGCACGCGCAGGCTCGTGTCTGAGGCAACAAGCCCCTTGATGACTTTAACGACTTGATCGATGACGTGCGCGGGGCCTTGCTCGGCTTCGGTCGGAGCATCGGCCTCCATGACCAAACCGTCTACGCGCCCCACGAGTGCGCCTTTGATTTTCGTTCCGCCGAGATCAATCCCAATCGCGTAAGCCTGCATACGTAACTCTAGTAGAAGCCCAGCCGGGGAAGCCGAGCGTTTTGCATAGGAAGGGCAAAGGGGGCCAGCGTCGGGGAGCGCTATTCGTCCACGCGGTACACGGTCTCGCCTGTTTTGCGCATGCCGTACTGCTCGCGGGCAATCTGCTCAACCACTTCATCGGACGTCGCGTCCTGTAGCTGCTCCTCCAGTGATTGGATGTCGCGAGCCAGCTGCGCGTTGTCCACCGCGAGCCGATCGGCCTCTTGGTGCCACGACCAGCGCTGGTACAGGCTGTGCGTGTCGAAGAAGGCCACCCACACGAGCAAGCCGCCCACGCTGCCCAAGATCAGGGTGCGTTTCGAGATGGAACGGAGACGCGCGGCAAAGTCGGCGAACATGGCAAGGATAAGTCAATCACCAAGGGAAAGGTCAGGCAGGTGTCCCCGCCTGACGCCAAGATACGACCTATGCGCCAAAACGGAAGGCGCCCAGGCCAGGATAAATGGCGACGTCGCCCAGCTCTTGCTCCAGGCGTAGCAGCTGGTTGTACTTCGCGATGCGGTCGCTGCGGCTGGCCGAGCCCGTCTTGATCTGCCCCGCGTTGGTGGCCACGGCCAAGTCGGCAATCGTCGTGTCCTCGGTTTCGCCCGAGCGGTGGCTGATGACGGCGGTGTACTTGTTCTTGTGCGCCAGCTCGATGGCGTCGAGCGTCTCGGTGAGCGTACCGATCTGGTTCACTTTGATGAGGATCGAGTTGGCCGAGCCCTCGTCGATGCCGCGAGCGAGGCGCTGGCTGTTCGTCACGAAGAGGTCGTCGCCTACGAGCTGCGTCTTCGTGCCTACCTCGACGTTGAGCATCTTCCAGCCCGCCCAGTCGTCCTCGGCCATGCCGTCTTCGATGGAGATGATTGGGTATTGCGCCACCCAGTTGCTCCAGTACGCGACCATGTCGGCCGAGGAGCGGCGGGTGTTAGGATCGCTCTTCCAGAAAACGTAGGCGCCATCTTGGTACATCTCGGTGGAGGCGGGGTCGAGAGCAATCCAGATGTCTTCGCCAGCCGTGTAGCCTGCCTTCTCGACGGCTTCCAGGATGACTTCGATGGCCTCCTCGTTGGAGCGCAAGTTCGGCGCAAAGCCGCCTTCGTCGCCCACGGCGGTGTTGTACCCTTTGCCGCTGAGCACCTTCTTGAGGTGGTGGAACACTTCCGTGCCCATGCGCAGCCCTTCCGAGAAGCTCTCGGCGCCAGCAGGCATCACCATGAATTCCTGCATGTCCACGTTGTTGTCAGCGTGCTTGCCGCCGTTGATGATGTTCATCATCGGGACGGGGAGCGTGCGCGCGTTGACGCCGCCCAGGTAGCGGTACAGCGGCAGCCCCACCGACTCGGCCGCGGCCTTGGCCACCGCCAGCGACACGCCGAGCATGGCGTTGGCGCCCAGGCGGGCTTTGTTCGCCGTGCCGTCGAGCTCGATCAGCGCGTGGTCCAGCTCGGCTTGCTCAAAGACGCTCATCCCCGACACTTCGTCGGCGATCTCGCCGTTGACGTTCTCCACGGCCTTGAGGACGCTCTTGCCGAGGAAGTAGTCCTTGTCGCCGTCGCGGAGTTCTACGGCCTCGTGCTCGCCCGTAGAGGCCCCACTGGGAACGGCAGCGCGGCCCAGCACGCCTTCGTCGGTGAGCACGTCAACTTCAACAGTGGGGTTGCCGCGGCTGTCCAGAATTTGCCGGGCCAGAATGTCTTCAATGTACATGTGCGAGGAAATCAATAACGAGAAGTGCGAGAGGGCTTGATCAGTCAGAAATGCGCTGAACAAGGCGATGGCTGTAAACTCGAAAAAGAGCCCTGGAAGCGCAAACCAGAGCCGGGGCTGGCAGAAGGTCTTTGTATAAAGAAAAACGGCCCACATCCCGAGTAGGATGCAGGCCGTTGAAGGGTAAGCGGTTTCCAGTGGCTAGACGCCGCGCACGGTCGTGCTCTCGCCGATCCAACTGTAGCAGCCGTAGTTGATCGTGATCGTCTGACCGTTGGACCAGTTCTTAAAAAACATCGACTCTTTGGTCGGATAGTACGGGCGGATCTGAGCGGCCTTCTTCTGCGCCGTGCTGGACACGCCCTCGTCGCGCGAGGCCGCGCGGTTGTAGTAGTCGGTGGCGAGCCAGTAGACGGCGCGGTCGTCGCGCTCCATCGAGCCGCAGTTGCGCACTGCCGAGACATACAGGTCGCCGATGCCCATCAGGGCGCGGCCGAAGTTCGGATCGGATTCCAAGGCCTTGCGGTACATCGAGCGTGCGTTCGAGAGGCGATCCATTTCTTGGTAGGCGATGCCCATGTTGTAGTAGATGTCTCGGGCGTCCGCGGCGCCCGCATCAAGGGCTTGCTGGTAGAGGTCGAGCGCTTCCTGCGTCTCGCCGTCGTCGAGCTTCAGGTCGGCCAGGAGGCGGTAGGTGTCGGCGGTGGGGTTCATCGAGAGCAAGACTTCGCCCATTTCGAAGAGCTTGTCGCGCTCTTCCAGGTCGCGGTAGATCTCGAAGAGCTCGGTGATGATCTCTAGGTTGCCGGGGTCGGCGTCAAGCTGGCCTTCCAGGAATTCCATCCGCTCCACGGGGTTGGTGAAGAGGCTCCCGCGCATCTGTGTGATGAACGCCATCAGTTCGGCATGGCCTTCATCGGCGCCGTAGGTGTCTTCCATCTCCTGCATCAGGTCGATGGCCCCCTGCTTGTCGTCGTTGACCACCAAGTCTTGAATGAGAATGCGCTTGTAGTAGGGCTGCAGGCGGGCGCCGTCCATGTCGTAGGCTTCGCGGTAGGACTCAATGGCGAGGTCCTTCACGTCGTCCAGCATCTGGACGTTGGTCTGCACGTACTTGCCCTTCTCGAGCGTCCACTCGAAGGTGTCATACTCCAGGCCCGCTTCTTCCATCTGCGCAGGTGCGGTATCGAACACCATCAGCACGGAGTCCATGTAGGCACGCTGCACAGCCGTATCGGTGGCTTCAGCAGCCATCGTTTCGTACGCATCGCGCAGGCGCTCGTGGTTGCGGTCGTCGTTGCGGGGGTAGTCTGGGGCACAGTTGAGGATCCACCGCAGGTAGGGCATGGAGGACTCGAAGTCCTTGTTTTTGTGCGCTTCCCAGTACAGGCTGTACTGCATGGGCTTCATCGCGTCCACATCATCGCCACATTCGTACTCGCCGTCGGCTTGGGCGAGGGCAGCAGGCGCCCCCAGGCTGGTCATCAGCAGGGCGGCCAGCGCAGCCAGCATCCACGAGGCGTAGCGGTTGGTCAAGCGTTTCATCGTCTTAGTGTAGTCTTCCTAGGGGTTGGGGGAGTGAAGGGCGCAAAATACACAGACACACAAACATCAGCGTTGTTTCGGCCGGAAGAACCAGCGTTCGCCCACGTTGGCGTTAATGGCGATGCTGAAGAAGGTGTCCTGCACGAGGTTTTGGTCTGTGGCCCCGCGCCGCCCGACTTCCACGTTGATATCAAGGTGTGTGCCGGGGATGAGGGAGGGGAGGCCGAGGCCAGCGGTGAGTGCCACCGTGTTCACATCCGTACCGCCCACGGGCGTAACATACGACGAACTGGTGTAGGCCCCCAGTCGGTACCTCGCTTTCTCCAAAAACGACGCAAAAACCTCGTTTGGCGCCGGGCTGTACTCAAAGCCTACACCGAAGCGTGTCCGGTCCTCAAACAGTTGCGCGCCGTTTACAGCGAACCCGGGGAAGCTGACGTTGCTCTCGAAATTGCTCCACGGCTCGTACAGCCCTTCCACGCTGAAGAGCCACTGACTGTTGTACGCGTAGGACAATCCGTAGAGAAAACGGGACGGAATATCGACCTCGGCGCGGGTGGCTGTGCCCAGCGTATCGCGGGCGAAGTCGGAGCCTAGCGCGTTGAAGCGCTCGCCCGTGAGCGAGTTGGGCAGGGTGTAGGCTACGCCCAGCGTCAGGGCGTCGCCTTCGCGCAGCACCTGGGCCAGCGTGAAGAGGCCGCCGAGGGTGGCCGTGCTCCCGGAGAGCTGCGTCGTTGTAGACAGCGAGGTCTCGGCGAAGCCGCCTGTGGCAAAGCTGGTCCGCTGGCGGTCTTCCATGATGCCGAAGAGCAGGTCATAGCTGATGCCCACGCTGAACATCGTGTTGAAGCGGTACCCTAGGCCTCCGGTCAGCTTCTGCAGGCCGCCGCTGCCCTCAAAGTTGACGAGGTATTCGGCATCGCCTACCGAGTCGTCGCCCTGCAGCGTGGCGCTCTGCTGCACATTGTGGTTGACGCGGCTGTACGGCTGGTAGCCGATGCCCACGCCGAGCTTCTGGGTAAAGAGCGGGAAGCCAAACTGGATGCTGCCTAACTGCCCAGAGCCCAGGCGGCTGGTGTTGTCCTGAGCATCCTGTGCCCTGATGCCCGTGAAGTTGACGCTGGCGCTGGCGCGCGTCAGCCGCTGGTCGGCCCATGAGCCGGGGTTGGCCATGTTGACATAGACGTTGGAGAACAGCGCTGCGCCAATCTGGCCCATGCCCTGTGCCTGCGAGGAGCCGTATGCCTGCAACTCGCCCACGCCAAAGCGCGAGTAGATGGAGCCATTCGGGGCGTTCTGTGCCAGCAGCGGCGTGATGCCGAGCCCGAACACAGCGATCAGAAATGAAAATACACGCATAGGGATCAGGTCAGTCAGTTCGTGACGGGCGTCAGGGTGAGTAAGGCCTCGGGCTCGAAGGCGGTGCCTATGTCGTGTACGAGCAGGGCGCTGGCCGAGTGGCCATCAGGCTGGGTGAGGGCTAAACCAAACTCCTGTATCTCCACCTCGCCCAGCAGTAACTCTTGGATGACATTGCGCAACCCGTTGGCATCGAACGTGAACACGCCGTCGTCATCAGGCGATATCGTTTGCACCCGGATCTCTAGGCCGCTCTCATCAACAATCAGCAGATCCAGTGAAGGCAGCTCTGGGCGGACGAAGTTGGCCGGGAGGTTTTGCTGCAGGGCTGCCGAGTCGGCGCGGACGCGGATGATGGTGCGGTTGAGCGCGCTCAGTGCGATGTCCGAGAGGTCAAAGTTGAAGCGCAAGCCGGGGCCTACGCCGTCCTGGATGAGCTGGTAGCCGCTCACGATGGCGGGCTCGGTCAGCCGCCGCATGGTCGTGACAGCGCTCACCCCGATGTAGGTGACGGTCGTGCCTCCTGCCGTGGCCTTGAGCGAACTCTGCCCTGTGACGAAGCCGACAATGGCGTTGCCATCTACAACGTCGATCTGGAAGCCGTGAAAGTTGCCCACAAAGTCGGCGTCGTCCACCCTGAGCTGCGCCTGGTTGGCGGCGATCCACGCTTCGGGGAGCGGCACGGTGACGAGGGTGTCGGTGGGCGCGAAGCTGAAGGTGGTCACGTCGGCGCCGGGCGTGAGGGTGGTGTCGGTGGTGACCCCGGTAGACGGCCAGCTCTCGCTCATGTCCCGGACGCGGATGGTCACGGGGGTGAGCGTGTCGCCGTAGACATAGTCGGTGCGCAGCTCCAGCGACGCCGAGGTGATGGCGTTGCCCGTGAAGTCGTCGTTGATGTCGTCCCCGATCCCCACATCGAAGTACGCCGTGGCCTGCGACTGCCCGAAGATGGGGTCGTCGACTTGGCCTACGAGGATACGGCGGGAGTCTCCGCTGAGGTCGGTGTAGGTTTGGGGCGTCAGTTCGATGGGGATTTCGGTGACGACACGGGGTTGGCCCGTTTGCTCATCTACCAAGGCGCTGCCCACGCCAGTGGGATCTTCGCAGGCCATCACAAGCAGCGATAGTAGGCCTGCGCTAAGAAGACGGAAGTGCATAGGGTACGGCGGAGGTGAACGTCAAAGTGGTGTACCCGAATGAAAGGCATCGGGGAGGAGGTCAACGCGTTAGCGCCCCTGCATCGTATAACCGAGATAGGGCACTTCGGCATCTCGTAGGGGGCTAACATAAAAAGCCCCACCTGCACAGGGCGGATGGGGCTCATTGGAAAGGGCGCTGTGTATGCGGCCTAGACGGCGTTGTTTCAGGCGGGCACGGCGTTGAGGATGCCCTCGTAGCATGCCGTTGCTTGCGCCAGCATGGCGTCGGCGTCTTCCGAGAGGCTGGTGGCATCGCCAGCCGTGCCCAGCGAAGGCGGCAGCAGGACGGCGTCGGCATACGAGGCGGCTACGTCCTGGAGGGGCTGGTTGGCGAGACTGGCGGGAAGGCCGAGAGTACGGGCCACGTCATCCGAGAACTGATCGGCGATGGGCTCGGCCTCGGGTGTGTAGACGACCTTGGCGTTGGCAAACAGCTCGTTCGTCTGGGCTTCGTTTTTGAGCAGCACAGGCATGAGCGCGCTCATCCAGCCAAAGGCATGCACCACATTCGGGCTCCAGCCCAGGTTCGAGAGGGTTTGCAGCACAGCGCGTGCGAAGAACAGGGCCCGCTGAGGGTTGTCCTTGTACGGGTTGCCCGCCTTGGTTGCGAAGATGCCCTTCCGCTTGAAGAAGTCCGCGCTGTCCATGAAGTACACCTGCAGGCGGATGCCTGGGATCGAGGCGACTTTCACTTTGAGCGTATCCGTGGCCTCACCGACGGTGATTTCAGAACCAGAGAGGCGGATGACTTCGTGCAAGCGGTTTCTCCTCTCGCTGATGGTGCCGTAGCGGGGCATCAGAATGCGGACTTGGTAGCCCGCCTGATCTTGCACCATCTCAGGAAGCGTGCGTACGATTTTGCCTATTTCGGACTTGGGCGTGAAGGGGTTCACCTCACCGGAGACGAACAAGATCTTGTCCGAGTTTGCCATGCGTTGCTAATAGGTTGAGTTGAAGGGGGTACGGAGGCCAGCTTGCCGCGGGCGGGGAAAGTAGAGGGGCAGGGCGGCTGACGGAGGCGGTGGAAAAGCACACAAACATAAGAAAAAATAGCACGTTGGGCAAGGTCGGGGGCTCAGCGGAGGTTTCGCGAAGCCGATGCAGATCCGTCGCTGGTAAGGACCCATTGGTCTCACCGCGTCGTTGTTTGACGTCCCGTTTTCTTCTTCATCGTGGCAAACCATGCACGCTCCAGATACGCACGCGGTTGTCTTGTTTGACGGCGTATGCAACCTGTGCAACACCTCCGTCAACTACATCTTCGACCACGATCCCAACGGCTACTTCAAGGTCGCGTCGTTGCAATCTGACGAGGCCCAGGCCCTGCTCGCGCACTACGCGCTCCCCGCCGATTATCTCGACAGTCTGGTGCTGATAGAAGACGGTGAAGTGTACGTGCGATCCACCGCAGCGCTGCGTATCGCGCGGCGGCTCGACGGGGCGGTGCGCCTCCTGACGATTTTCCTGGCCATCCCCGCACCGCTGCGCGACGTGGTGTACGGGTGGATCGCGCGCAACCGCTACCGCTGGTTTGGCAAGCGTGACACATGCCGCTTGCCTACGCCGGAGCTACAAGAGCGCTTTCTTGCACAAGGCTAAGCGTGCGTGCGAGCCAGACGCCGCCTTTTCGTGCTTTACTCTTGCTCCTGCAAGAGGTCGAAGTAGCGCTTGATGAGCTCCTGATAGTCGGGTGAGTAGCCGCTTTCGAGCGCTTTGATGAGCGCGCGCCGCAGCTGGTCAGCCTGTTCCGCAGGGGGGAGCTCGCCGGGTCCCGTACGCTGTCGGTCGCGGCCTTGCTGACCCTCGCGCTTGTTCTCGCGTCCGCGCTGCTGCATCGACTGCTGGGCGTTGAGCATGCGCGTCAGGATCTGGCGCTGCCGCTCCAGGGTCTGGCGGTTGGGGCGTCCGCGCTGCAGCTCTTCGATGGTCTCGGCCATCTGCTCGGCAATCTGGTTGAGGTCGCCCAGCATCTTGCCGCGTAACTCAGGGTTGCGGTTCATCTCGCGCAGCTGCTGGCGGAGCATCTCCTGCTGCTCGGCCATCTGCTGGAGGCGCTGCCCTGCGTTCTGGCTCATGCGGTTGCCCGCCATGTCGTTGAGCATCTGCTGGACCTGCTGGTTGAGCTGCTGCTGCTGCTGCGACATCTGCTGCATCTGTTGCATCATCTGCTGCATGGACTGCTGACCACCCTGGCCGCTGCTGCTCTGGTTCTGCAGCTGGTCCAGGAGGTCGGAGAGGAGCAGCGCCAGTTCGTTGAGATGTGTCATCGACTCGCGCTGGTAGCTGGCCGCTTGCGGCACGCTGCGGTCGGTGAGCGCCGTCATGGTGCGGCTCATGGCCTGCATCGCGTTCGAGGCTTCGTCGCTCAGGGCGCGGCTCATCTGCGGGATCTCGGCACTGAGGCTGCTCAGGCTGTCGGCAACCATCGTAAGGCCTTGCGTAAGCTCGCTCTGCTGGCGCGTCAGCGGGCGCAGGGCGGGGCTGTCTGCGGTGACGCCGCGCACGTCGCGGCGTAGGCGCTCCTGCCGCTCGGAAAGGATCAGCACGTCTTCTAGCGCTCGCCGCAGGCCCGCCATGTTGATGTTCATCTGTGCGCCTTGCATGCCCTGCTGCATGTTTTGCATCTGCTGCTGCATCTGCTGGAGTTGCTGCTGCATGTTTTGCTGGCCTTGCTGGGCATCTTGCAACTCGTCCTGGCGCAGCTGCTCGGCATTCTCCTCCATGTCTTGCGGCAGCTGCTCGGCCTGCTGCTGCATCTGTTGCATCTCGTCCTGCGGCGTGTTCTTCACGCCCTCCATGTTCTGGCGCGTCTGCTGCATCTTCTCCAGCAGCTCTTCCATCTGCGCCTTGATGCGCTCTTGCTCTTGGGCCAGGTCTTCGTTCTCGCCCTGCTCGCCGCTCTGCTGTTCGCCAGCTTGCTGTTCGCCAGCTTGCTGTTCGCCTTCAGACTGCTCGCCGTCCTGTTGCTCACCGTTCTGTTGCTCGCCGCTTTGCTGCTCGCCCTCAGACTGTTCACCTTCTGTCTGCTCGCCCTCAGACTGTTCACCTTCAGACTGTTCGCCATCGGCTTGCTCGCCCTCCGTTTGCTCAGCGTCTTGCTGGTCACGGTCCGTCTGCTCGTCCCCGGCCTGCTCGTCGTTTTCGGTTGGCGTCTCGGCATCCTCTTGCGCATCGTCCATGCGCTCTTGGGTCTTCTCGGCGAGCAGGCCGGGGACGAGCAGACGGACCGTGACCAGCAAGACGCTGAGCAAACGGAGGGCGAGCAAGCCGATGGCGAACAGTCT